>JAIPCJ010000024.1 GCA_021738245.1 Methylotenera sp.
GCCAAGGCCCGCGGCAGGAATTGCTTCATCGGCGCGTGAGGCCGGGGCTGCGGCAGCCCCGCCCCGCCCGCCCTCCGCCCAGCTCGATGGTCCAGCGGTGCACGCCGGCCGCCTGCGGTCGCGCCAGCGCCAGCGCGCCGGTGCGGTAGGCGTGAGGGCGCCGTGTGGCGGGCAGCGGCTGGCCGGCTGCGTCCAGCACGCGGGTCACGCCATGGCCCTGCGGGCCGACGCGGTAGGTCAACTCGAAGCGCAGGTCAGCCAGCGTCAGGTCGACCCGCAGGCCGTCCAACACCGGCGGCATGACCGGGTCGACGATCAGCGCCTGATGCTCCAGCCGCAGGCCCAGCAACGAACCGATGACCAGGCCGATCGCGATGCCCGGGCCGCTGGAGTAGACGCGCCAGCCGCCGTCCAGCGCCACCTCGCCGGCCAGCACGCGGCCGTACTGGGCCTGGGCCTCGTAGCGGTCGGCAAAGGCGGCGTCGGAGCTGGAGTAGTAGCAATTGGCCTGGCGTGGGCTGGCCACCGGCAGACGGTCGCCCAGCCCCACCGGGTGCGCCTGCGCCAGTGCCTGCAGGAAGGCCTCGGCCTCACCCAGATGCGCCAGCATCTGCGCGTAACGCAGATGGGCGTGGACATACATGATGCCGATCTCTCGGCCGAAGAAGCTGCTGGTCTCGGCGCGCTGGAACAGCGTGGAGGGGCCGCCGCGGTAGGGCAGCGGCGCGTCGAACAGCCGCGCGCCGTCCGGGCCCTTGAGGTGCTGCGCGATCAAGGCCGCCTGGGTGCGCGCCTGCGCGGGCGTGAACAGGCTGTCGAGCACCGCGTGCATCATCGGCAGCAGGCTGTAGCGCAGGCCGGTGCGCGTGTCGGCCGGGTGGATCCACAGCTCGCGCTCGCCCGCCTCCGGGAAGAGGGCATAGCCCGCCACCACATCGTCCTGCACCAGCAGGCGCTGGAACTCGGCCTTCACGCCGACCGCCTCGGCGCCGAGTTGCGCGGCCTCGTCGGCCCGGCCGAGCTGCGCATAGGCCGCCGACAGCGTGTGCAGCATCTGGTGATGCAGGGTCACCGTCCAGGCGCTGCACAGGCGCTCGCGCAGCGTGGGATCGGCCGGCTGCAGGGAGTCGTTCCAGTCACCATGCCAGTAGGCTGCCAGGCCCGTGCCGGGCACCACGCGGCGGCGGATCAGGGCCAGCGCCTGGGCGACGTGATCCCCCAGCGGCGCAACATCACCGCCGTGGAAGGACAGCGGTTCGTCCAGCACGCTCGCGTCGCCCGAGGCGATGAGGTACTGCGCCAGGCCGAGCAGCGGCCAGAAGACGATGTCACCATGCGAGTCGCCCGCACGGATGCCGGCCTCGCGCGGGAAGAACATGAACCACTGCGGCCAGTCGCCGTCGGGGTTCTGGGCGCTGAACACGCGCAGCAGCAGATCGCGCACGGGCGCCGTCTGGCCCAGGGCCAGCAGCATTTCCAGCGGGCCCTGGCAGACATCGCGCGTGCCCCAGCCGCCGCCGGAGTACTGCTCCAGGCCGCGCGGCGACAGGTAATGCACCAGCGCGTTGTGGGCGTACCAGGGCAGGATCTCACCCAGCTGGGCCAGGGCTGCCCCGCCGGACTGCCAGCGCGGCAGCACCAGGGGCTGCGGGGCGGCCGGCGTCGCCTGCACGAGGTCGCCGCGCATGGCCAGCGCGACCTGCCGCGCGGGGGCGAAGTCCAGGCAGACCAGGGCCTCGCCGCGGCTCACGCCGTCGTCGTAGAGCCGGCCGTCGTCCCCGACGATGCTGGCGCCCGGCGCCTCGATCTCGACACCGCCGTCCGGAAAGCGCTGGGCCAGCTCGCTGCCGGGCGGCGGCGTGATGCGCACGCGATCGCCACTGTGCTGCCAGAGTGGCCGCTGTGGCGCCGCCCCGTCGTCGCCGCCCAAGGCCAGACTCAAGGTGGCACGCAGGGCGAGGGCCTCGCCTTCGATGACGCGCAGGCGCAGCGCCATGCGATCCGGCGCGGTGCCGGCTTCGGCCAGCACCTCGATCAGGCCGGCCTCATGCGCATACAGCCAGCGGCAGGCCTGAGGCTGCATCTCGAAGGCCGAGGGCAGCCCCAGCCGCCGCCAGCCCAGGCCGGGCAGATCGACGAAGAGCCGCACGCCCGCCGTGTTGAAGAGGCCCAGCAGGCTGCGCTGGGTCGAGAAGATGCGGTTGATGCTGACATGCCCCTGCGTCAGCATGGAATGAAAGGCACCGCCCATCCAGCAGGTGGAGGTCAGCGCGGCCTCGTCGGGCACAAGGTGCTGGCCGCTGCGCAGGATGTGGCCATGCGGCCGCTGCACGCGCAGCTCCTTGGCGCGCAGCACCACGTGGCTGGCCTCGCCGCTGAAGAAGCTCTGCAGTTGGTCACCGTGCCACTCGGCGTGGCGATGCTCGCCGGGGAAGAGGCGTTGGCATTCCGACGCGGAGAGATCACGGCTGGCCAGTGGCGGGGCGGACGCGAACAGGCTGCGGGCTGGCGCGCGCCCAGGCGCCTCGACGGGTGCTGCCGGCAAGGCCTCGGACAGGCACAACCAGTCGGCCAGGCGCGCGAGATCGGCGTCGCTGCTGGCATCCGCGTGGTGGGCCTGCAAGCCCAGGAAGAAACCGGCCGCATGCCGCTCGCCCGGCGCGAGTCGCACGGCTTCATCCTGCAGCGCCACCACGGCGTGCTCCTGCTGCAGTCGCCGGTTGGGCAGGCCCGCACTGAGGGCGGGCGGCGGCACGCCGTCACGCGCGGCCAGGCCCCAGACCTGCACGGCGTCGGTCGCGTACGCGTCGGCCCGGCTCAATGAGCCCGCCAGCAGCCACGGGTGCTGGCCACGCTGCGGCTGGTTCTGGCGCACGGCCAGCAGCACGCCGTGGAGATCATGCGGCAGCGGCTGCAGGTCGAGGTAATGGCTGACATAGAACTCGTTGGTGCGCACCGCGCCGTAGTCGGCCAGCCCCACGTCCTGCACCAGCACGGGCGACAGCTCACAGGCCGCCCCGCTGTCGTTGACGGCCTCCAGGTGCCAGAACAGCACCGGCGCCTCGGCCGCCAGCCGCAACTGCAGCCGCAACGCCAGCCCGGCCCAGGTGCCGCGCATCTCGAAACTGCCTGGCTCGGCATGCACCGCCAGTGGCGACTGCGGCCCGAGCAGTGGCACGGCCTGCCAGTCAGTGCCGGGCGCACGCCGACGCAGCCACACATTGGCCGGGCCGCCTTCGAGCTCATTGCCGGGGAAGAGGTTGATCATCAGCCCCGGGCCGGCCATCAGCCGACGCAGCGCGCCATGGGACAGCAGCTCGACCTGAAGGCCAGCCGCGTTGCGGAGAAGATGCGGGGTCATGTTTGCGTTTGCGCCAGCAGCCAGGGCAGCAGGCCGGGGTCGTTGTAGGCGGGCGTCCACGAATCGTGGCCGACGCCGGGGTAGATGGTGATCGAGGCGCTGCCACCCGCGGCACGCAGCGCCTCGATGCAGGCCACGTGGGGCGCCAGACGCACGACGGTGTCCTGGTCGCCGTGGTAGGCGCGCACCGGTACCTGCCGCAGCGCGGCCACGCGCGCCGGGTCACCATAGCCGCACACCGGCGCGATGGCGGCCAGATCACGCGGATAAGCCGTCGCCCAGTGCCACACGCCATAGCCCCCAAGGGACAGGCCGGTGGCGGTGCAGCGCTGACGATCCACATGCAGGCGCGCCTGCAAGGCCAGCAGCAGGGCGTGCAATCGATCCGGGTTCCAGCGGGCACCGTCCTCGAGCTGCGGGCTGACGAGGACGCACGGCCAGGCCGCGCCCGCCGCAATCAGCTTGGGCGGGCCATGCACCTTGACCTTCTCCAGGTCGCTGCCCCGTTCGCCGGAGCCGTGCAGGAAGACCACCAACGGCCAGCGGGCGCTGCGCTGGGGATACGTCGGCGGCAGCCACACCCAGCAGCGCCCACCGGCCGCCTCCCACGCGCGCTGCTCGCCGGCCGCCAGCCCGGCGGGCACGGTGGGCGGCAGGCTGGCGCAGGCGGTCAGCAGCGCGGGAGAGGTCTTCAGCAGATCGCGTCGGTTCAGGCTCATGGGGCGGCATCCAGTTCGACGGTCAGGACATCGGCAGGCAGCGGCAGCTCGCGCCCCTGCCAAGCCAGGGCTTGGCCCGCAGCACGGGCGCGTGGCAAGGGCTCGGTGCCCGGCCAGGCCAGGCGCACCAGACCGGGCAGGCGGTCGGGGCGGCGGTCCAGGTGCAGCGTCCAGCCACCGGCACGGCGCAGCAGGCGGTAGTCCAGCCGGCCCCAGGCCGTGGAGAGGCCGGCCACGCCGACCTCGCCCGCCTCACGCCAGCGCGCCGGCACCCCGGCTGCGATCACCAGGCTACCGCTGGACTCCTGCTCGTAGGCGAGCAGGTCCAGCGCGGCACGCAGGTAGTCGGACGACACCCACGCGTGCGGCATGTCACCCAGAAAGCGCGGCTCACGCGCATCCGGCAGCACCACCTCGGCCCACTGCTGCCAGCCGGCCGGGCGCTGGTGGGTGAAGAACCAGTCGAGCAGCCGGTGCGCCTCGTCCACCCGGCCCAGGCGCACCAGGGCGCTGATGTTGCGCAGCTCGTAGGGCGTGTAGTCGCGCCAGGGTTTGCGGCCGTCGATGCGCGCGAAGGCGTCAGCCACGTAGCGGTCGAAGGTGGCGCGCAGCAGCCCAGGCGGCAAATGCTCGGCCTGCGCGGGGTTGAGCGCCATGGTGGTGGAGGTGGCGTCGAAGTCGCCGCGGTCGGCCGCACCGGTGATGTGGTCCAGCCCGTAATGACGGGCGGTGGCTGCGATGGAGGCGGAGAGATCGGCCTCGAACTCGTCTCGCCAGCTGGCCCAGCGCGCGGCCAGCGGTGCCTCGCCCAGGGCCTGCGCCATCTGCACCGCGTCCTTGTAGCCGCGCAGGGCCCAGAAGTCGTCCCAGTAGGAATAGGCCGCCTTGTCCGAGTAGCCTTCGTGGCTGATGGACGGCGGCATCAGGCCCTTGAATCGTGGGTCGGCACCGGGTTGGCGCTCGCTCTGGCGCAGGGCCTCCATCCAGGCCATCACCCGCTGCACCTGCGGCCAGTGGCGCTGCAGCAGCGCGCGGTCCTGGGTGTGGCGCCACAGCTCGGCCACGGCGAACAGGTACTGGCCATGGCTGTCGTTCTCCACCACCGGGTCGGCGCCACGCTGGTCGACGCAGCAGGGCACCTTGCCCGACGCGAAGATGTAGCCGCCGAACCAGTCGACGAACTCGCGCGCCGCCTGCAGCTCACCCATGCGCACCAGGCCAGCCAACATCATGGCGCCATCGCGCACCCAGGAGCGGGCGTAGGAGCGCGTGCCGGGCCGAAGCGCCGGGCCCTCGCGCGACATCAGGATCTGCGCCAGCGCGCTGCGCATGCTGTCGGCCACGGGCTGGGCCGCTGCGGGCAGATGCATCGTCAGGTGGCCCAGCCGGGCGCGCCACTGCGCCGCGGCCACGGCCAGCCGGGTGTCGAGGGCAGCGGCCTCGCCGGTGGTGACCCAGCCCAGGCTGCGTGATTCACCGGGCGCGAGCGTCAGGTCGAAGCGCATCAGTGCCGACGGCAGCTGATCGGGATCAGCCAGCTGCGTCAACGCTGGCGCAGCCTGCAGTGCGGCCAGGCCCGGCCCCGCATGCCAGGGCGCGGCGCGCACGGATGCGGGCGTTTCGCGCGGGCGCAGCCGCAGGGCGTTGATCGTCATCTGGCCGTCTGCCCAGGCGAGCGAGTCCACCGGGCTGACACCGCCTTGCGTGGACAGGAACTGCTGCGGCGGGTTGACCTGCCAGGGGCGCAGCGCCAGCAGCAAGGCATAGCGCTGTGGCCGCGATGTGGGGTTGTGCAGCGTGTAGCGTGCCAGCAGGCCGGGCGCGGCCGGCGGGCCATCGGCCCCGGCTTCCACCCGCAGCTCGACCTCGGCATGCCGCCACTGCACCACGGGCAGCGCCTGTTCGACCAGATGGTGCTCCTGCCGCGCCTGCGCCCAGGTCACGAGGCGGCCATCGTCCAGACGCACGGCCGGTTCGATGCTGGGGCCGCCGCGCGTGAGCTCGATGGCGCCGTCCTCGCTCATCAGGCCGGAGCGCTGGGCGCCGCCGTCCACGCCGACCACCGTCCAGTAGTTCTGCTCCGCCAGGAAGGCACGCGGCAGGTCGCCGCGCGGCAGGCTGCGCGCCAGCTCAGCCACGGCCGCATTGCGATCGGGCCATTGACGCGCGTCGCGCAGCTCCACCTCGGGCGGCTGGCGGCCCTCGTAGCGCAGGCGCAGCCAGCGCCACTCCTGCTCGCCCAGGAAGAGCGCCCGCCCCGGCTGGGCCGACAGCAGCTGCCAGCGCCGGTTGTCTTCCGACACCTCCACGCGCGTGGCTGCGCCGCGGGCAAACCACAGGCCGTTGAACTCGCGCAGGCTGCGGTAGTCCAGCGTCAACTCACCGGCCCCCAGCTTGCGCACGGGCGTGGGCCAGGCGGCGGGGGCCGGTTCGCGCGGGCTCAGGTCGAGCGCGCCGATGCACAGCGATCCCGCGCCCCCGCCCTGCTGGCCGGCCACCACGACGAACTCCAGGAACTGCGTGCGCTTGAGCTGGCGATCCGCCGCGGGCCCCCAGGCGAAGTCGACATGCCGGCGCTTGAAGCGCATCTCGGTCAACGTGTCGGGCAAGGCCAGTGCGGGGCGGTTGACCCACCAGACGTTGTCGCCGCTGGCATCGACGAACTTGATCTGCACATCGTTGCCGCGGCCCTGTCCCTTGAGCGGCACAGCCAGCGCGAAATCGGCGGGCCAGCTCATCGGCAGCTCACGGCGCATGACGGCGTAGCCGGAGACGCCCGCAAAGTCGTAGTCCAGGCACAGGCTGTCATCGCGGGCATCGCGGCGAAGGCTGGCCTTGACCTGGTCAGACGCGCTCGCCTGCCAGCGGGCCGAGTCTTTCATGTCATCGAGGACGGCGGCAGCGCTCAGGCCCGGCAGAAGAGGGGCAGCCACAGAGGCGCAGAGGCACAGGGAAAGCAGGCGGTGAAGGCCTCCCCGCCTCTGGGCCTGCGTGGCTGTGTTCGGTATTGCCTTCATTTCACGCTTCCCATCAACAAGCCCTGCATGTAGTACCGCTGCAAGGCCACGAACAAGGCGAGCACCGGCAGCACCGTGATGACCGCGCCGGCCATCATCAGCTCGCTGTCCTGCACATGCTCGCGCGACAGGGCTGCCAGGGCCACGGGCAGTGTGTGCATGTCGCCGTCGGTCAGCACGATGAGGGGCCACATGAAGTCGTTCCAGCTGCCCAGGAAGGCGAACACCGCCAGCGTCACCAGCACCGGCTTGAGGGTGGGCAGCACGATGTTCCAGAAGATGCGCCACTCCCCTGCCCCATCCAGCCGCGCGGCTTCCAGCAGTTCGTCGGGCACGCCACGGGCGTACTGGCGCACGAGGAAGATGCCGAAGATGCCGGCCATGCTGGGAATGAGCACCCCCGCCCAGGTGTTCACCAGGCCCATGCTCTTGAGCATCAGAAAGAGCGGCAGCATGGCCACCTGGCCCGGGATGACGAGGGCTGCGATCAGCAGGCCGAACACCCGCTCGCGATGGGCGAAACGCAGCTTGGCAAACGCATAGCCCGCCAGGGTGTTGAAGCTGACCGACACCGCCGTGCTGACCACCGCCAGCGCCAGGCTGTTGACGAAAGCCCGCTTGAGCCCCCCATCGCCCAGCAGCGCGCGGTAATGCTCCAGCGTGGGTTGGCGCGGCAGCAGCGGCGGCGGCAGGCTGGAGGCCGTGCCGGCCGGCATGAGCGAGACGCACACCATCCACACCAGCGGAAACACCGCCAGCGCGGCCAAGGCCCACACCAGGGCATTCAGCACCAGCGCACGCGGCTTCATGCCTCGCCCCCGTTCAGCCGGCGCTGCAAGGCAATGAGCCCCTTGCTGACCCCGACGATGATCACGAACAGCACGAAGGCCACGGCCGAAGCCAGGCCCAGGTTCCACCACTTGAAGCCTTCCTCGTACATCAGGTAGAGCACGCTCACCGTGCTTTGCAGCGGGCCGCCCTGCGTCATGACATACGGCTCGGCAAAAAGCTGGAAGTAGCCGGCCGTGGTGAGGATGCTGACCATCAGCAAGGTGGGCGCGATGTTGGCCAGCGTGATGTGGCGGAACTGCGCCCAAGGCCGCGCGCCGTCCAGGCGGGCGGCTTCGTACAGGTCCTGCGGCACGGCCTGCAGCGCTGCGATGAAGATGATCATGTTGCCGCCGAAGTTCTTCCACGCAGCGAACAGGATGATGGTGGGCATGGACCAGTGCGGGTCGCCCAGCCAGTCGATGGGATCGATGCCGAGGGATTGCAGCGTGTGGTTGACCAGGCCGTACTTGACGTGGAACAGGTAGCGCCAGATGACGGCCACGGCGACCAGCGTCGTCACCACCGGCGCGAAGAGCGCCGTGCGCAACAGCGGCTTGAAGCGCACCAGCTTGCTCTGGAGCAGCACCGCCGCCGCGAGCGAGACGCCAATGGACAGCGGCACACCCAGCACGACGAAGTACAACGTGTTGCCCAGCGCCTTCCAGAAGAGCGGCAGGCTGAGCACGTGCAGGTAGTTGTCCAGCCCCTGCCAACGCAGGTTGCTGAGCGAGGCCAACGCATAGATGTCGAAGTCGGTCAGGCTCAGCGCCAGGCCGGCGAACACCGGCACGGCGAAGAACAGCGCGATGACGACCAGAGCCGGGGCGGCAAAGGCCCAGGCAGCGAGGGATTCGCGGCGGGTGTGCGTCATGCACCCTCCTGCCGGTCGAGCATCCAGCGGCGCTTCTCGAGGATGCCGTCCACGCGCGCATCGAGTTGGCGCACGGCCGTGTCTTCGGTCTCGCGACCGCCCACCACGCGGGCAGCTGCCAGCTGCATCTCCTGCATGATGCGCTCCCACTGGGGCACGGCGGGCGTGGGCCGCACGCGCTCCAGCTGGCGTCGAAAGGCGGCCGCATGCCGGTCTTCAGCCAAGGTGGCGCCCTCCAGCGGCAGCGCCCAGGCACTGCGCCGCGGCGGCAGGTCGCCGGTCAGGCGATAGAACGCGAGCTGCACGTCGGGCCGGCTCAGGTAGCGGATCAAGGCCCAGGCCTCCCGCTTGTGGGCAGATCGCTTGAACATCGCCAGGCTCGCGCCGCCGGCGATGGACTCGCCCGGGCCACGCGGCCCTGGCAGCTCGGCCGTGGTCCAGGCCTGGCCCAGCTCGGGCGGCAGGCGGCGCTTGAACTCACCGATGTTCCAAGGCCCCGAGATGTAGAAGGCAAAGCTGCCGCGGCCGAACTCCAGCCACAGGTTGGCGATCTGGTTGTTGCTCAGGCCCGGCGCGTCGCCCACGCGGAAGCGCTCGGCATAGAAGCCCAGCGCACGACGGAAGTCGGCCGACGCGAAGTTGCCGTAGCGACCGCCGTCGCGCAGCACCTCGCCGGGTTGCTGCAGGGCCAGGGCCAGCAGCGGCTCGAACTCGTTGGTGGGCAGCAGCAACGGCGTGGCCATGCCGCGTTCGCGCAGCCGGGCCATGGCCGCCGTCCACTCGGCCCAGTTCACGGGCATGCGCGGCACACCCGCCGCGGCGAGCAGATCCTGACGCACGAACAGCAGTCGGGTGTCGACATACCAGGGCAGGCCCACGCGCCGGCCGGCCGGTGCGTTGGTGGCCCAGATGCCGTCGAAATAGTCGGCGGGCTGCACTTCTGGGCTCGCCGCCAGCCAAGGCTCCAGGGGCTCCAGCGCGCCCAGGGCCTGCATCTCGGGCAGCCAGGTGTTGCCGACCTGGGCCAGATCGGGCGTGGCGTCGCCGGCAAAGGCGGTGAGCAACTTTTCATGCGCTGCCGTCCAGGGCAGCTGCTCGACTTTCACGCGGATGCCCGGATGCTCACGCTCGAAGCCCGCGATGAGCTGAGCCGCCACCTCCGCCTCGCGGCCCATGGCCCAGAAGCGCAGGGTCGTCGGCCCCGCGGCAGGCGCGCAGCCTGCCAGCGCCATGGAAGCGCCCAGGAAGGCGCGTCGTTGCAGGCTCACCGGCAGTCTCCGCAGCGTGGAACCAGGGCACAGGAGCACGGACACACAGAGAGGCCAAGAGCCTGTGGCGGCTCGGGCATGACGACTCGCGGGCGGGCCTTGCGTGTCATATCAACCCAACCAGCCACCCGAGAAACCGGCGCGCTTGAGGCCCTTCACGAGATGGGCGTTCTTGCGCAGGGCCTGCCACACCAGCTCGCCGCGGTGGTTGCCCAGCATGGCCAGCATCGGGCCCTGGTCGATGCCCAGCATGTCGGTGTCGACCCAGCCCTGCCCCGGCTCGATGCGGCCGTGCGTCAGCTTGACGTCGGGATAGTTGAAGCTGGGGTTGAACGCATCCCAGAAGCCGTAGCGCCCCCAGGTGTGCGGATAGCGCGCCTTGATGGCCTGCAACGCCGGGATGACGATCTCGGGCGTGAAGGCCATGGAGCTGCCGGCCGCATAGGGGGCGATCGTGCCGTCGTCGTAGAGGCCCATGCCGCGGCCGGCATAGCTGATGAAACGGCGCTGTTCGATCTGGCCGGCCGTCGTGCGATAGGCCAGCGTCACATCAGCGGGACCGTCGCTCGCGCTGACGCCCCAGACCTCGGCGCTGTAGCCCTGCCAGCCCAGCGGGTTGGCGGCGGCGTAGTCGCGCTGGGCATAGGTGGCGCGGCGGGAGTTCTCGAAATAGTCGAAACCCCTGGCGCGCATGTAGGCGTCGCGGATGCCGCGGAAGTCGACCCAGCAGTGGGTGAACTGGTGGCCGAACAAGGGCGGGAAGCGCAGGAAGGTCTGGCCATAGCTCTCGCCCCAGCTGTCGCGGTCGTAGGTGCTGGTCCAGGCGCCCCAGGCCTCCGGCTTGACGGGCCGCGTGGGCGAACCCAGGGCCAGCAGATAGACCATCATGGCCTCGTTGTAGCCCTTCCAGTCCGACTTGATGAAACCTTGCTCGGGCGTCCAGCCATGGCTGATGGACGGCGGTCGCACCTGCGCCCAGGCCCAGTCGACCCGGCCATAGAGCTGGTCGACCAGCGCCCGGATGCGGGCTTCGTCGGCATGGGCGCCGTCGAAGAAGCTCTGTGCATGCAGGGCGCCCATCAGCAGCAGCGCGGTGTCCACCGTGGACAGCTCGCACTCGGCGTACCGCAGGCCTTCCTTCATGTCGAGGAAGTGATAGAAGAAGCCCTTGTAGCCGGCCACGCCGCGCCGGCCCGGTCCCTGGGGCAGGCCGGCGAAGAAGCGCAGCGTCGTGAGCGTGCGTTCACGCGCCTGGGCGCGCGTGATGTAGCCGCGCGCCACGCCGATGGGATAGGCCGTCAGCGCAAAGCCGACGGCGGCAATGCTCGCGAAGGATGGCGTGGGCCAGCGGTCAGGCGCCAGGCCGGTGCGAGCGTCGGTGGTCTCCCAGAAGAAGTCGAAGGTGCGGCGTTCGAGGTCGTCGAGGAAGGCAAGCTGCGCAGCCGGGTCCGGGCCTTGCGCGGCGGCCTCGGCGGGGAGCGAAGCGGCCAGCGCGAAGCCGGCGCCGTGCGCCAGCAGGGCGCGTCGGGTCAGAGGGTGCATGGTGAGGGGTGATTGTGGGAGCGCAACGCGCTCCCACAGGTGGCACAGGGTCAGAACGAATAGCTGGCCGTGAGCTTCACGGTGCGCGCTGGATCCTTCACGCTGTTGGGCGTGCCGACATTCAGGTTGTCGCCGCCGTACTTGTTGGCCGGCTGCCCCGCTGCCACCGGGCCGCCGCCCCAGTCGTCCAGACCGTCGTAGTTGGTCGTGTTGAACAAGTTCAGAACGTCCATGCGCAGACTGAAGCGATGCGGGCCGAACTGCCAGGCCTTGGCGATGCCGGCGTCGAGCTGACGGAACACCGGACCGTCGCCCTTCACGCTGATGCACTTGTCCCAGCCCGCGGCGCAGGATGTGACGCGGCGCGGTGCGCCGTCCGACCAAGTGAACTTGCCGGACAAGGACAGACCCCACGGCAGCAGGTTTTCGGTAACACCAGCCGCGACCAGTCGATGGCGCGCCACATCGGCTGACGGGTTCCAGGTGTGGGTGCTGCGGCCGTAGGTCCAGTCGAAGATGTCGTTCTTCCACTCCTTGTGCGTGGTCTTGGCGTCGCTGAAGGTGTAGGCGATGTTGACCGCCCAGCCCGACGCGGCGGTGTAGGGCTTGGCGGCGCTGACGAGCAGCGAATTGGTCTTGGTCTCGCCCACCGAGTCGCCGAGGATGAGGGTGCCGTAGCCATCGGGCCCGCCCCACAACGGGTCGATCGGGCTCTGGTTGGCCCAGCCGCCATTGGCATCCCGATTGCCGCCGAACCAGACAAACTGGTTCTTGGCGCGGATCTGGCTCACGGCGACTTCCGCATTCCAACTGCCGACGCCCTGGCGCAGGCCGATGCTGAACTGGTCTGCAAACGGCAGCTTGACCTTGTTGTTGATCAGCCAGATCTCACCACCGGCCTGCTTGTTCTTCTGCAGTTCATCCAGCGCATGGTTGGCCATCGTGCGGTCGTAGCTGCGCCCCCAGCCGCCAAACAGCACCGACATGCGGTCCCCGAACAGGTCATAGGACGCCCCGACACGCGGTGCGAAGGCGCCCTTGTAGGCGCGGCGGGAGCTGCCCGTGCTGATGTAGTCGTCGATGTTCACGCCGCCCTTGGCGAGGGACTGCGCATAGGTCTGGCCAGCCGGCGGCGTGATGCCCCAGCGGGGCACGTCGAGCGCGCGCAGCGCCGCCACGCGGTCAGCGGGCGTCACGTAGTTGTTGTTCAGCATGTTGGACTCGTAGTCCCAGCGGATGCCGAGGTTGAGCTCCAGCTGCTTGGTCACCGCCCAGTCGTCCTGCAGATAGAGGCCGAACTGCTTGTTGTTGAAGTTGACGTCGACGCTGGCCAGCGCCGGGTCGATCTTGCACTGGTCGCTGTTGAGGCCGCCGTTGGTGACATTGCTGCCGGTGCAGAACTTGCCGTCGTAGTAGGGGTTGCCCGTGGTGCGGTCGATGAGGGTCTGCACGACGTCGACACTGCGGGAAGTGCCGCCGAGCTCGTACTTCATGGCCTTGATCTTGGCGCCTGCCTTGAGGGTGTGACCCGCGATGCCGGTGTACGTGAGGTCTTCGCCCAGGTAGACGCCCTTCTGACGACGGTCCTGCGCGTCGGGCGATCCGCCCGCGAAGATCACATCATCAGAAGCGCTCAGCAACTGCTGCGTACTGTTGCCGACCTTGTACTTGATGAAGGAGGTGCTCACCGCGGCATGCGGGTTCCAGCGGTAGTCCTCGTAGCCGGCGCGCGCCTCGCTGTACCAGGGGCCGCGCGTCCACTCGTGCTTGAGGTCGAGGCGCGTCTCGTCGTTCTTGCGGTCCTTGTCGTTGCCAGGCAGGCTGAGGTTGCGGTCCTCGGCCACGCGGTCGCTCTCGCGGCGCACCCGGGCAGAAAACGTCAGACGCTGCTCATCGTCGAGGTTGACATCGACACGTCCAAAGAAGAGATGCTCCAGGAAGTTGTCCACCTGGTTGCCCTGCGCCGCCAGCAGGCTCGGCACGATGCCGGCATTGGGCAGCCGGTTGGCGTTGCGCAGCACGATCTGGCGGGAGTCGTCGATGCTCTTACCGTCATACGCGAAGAAGTAATGCGCCTTGTCCAAGACCAAGGGCCCACCGACGCTGAAGCCGAACTCGTTCTTGCTCGACGGGGGTTGCGGCACGCCGGCCGCCTCGCGCTGCTTCTCGGCAAGGGTCATGGCGCGCCAGTTGGTGCCCGTACGGTCTCCATAGGCATCGACATGGACCTGGTTCGTGCCGGACTTGGTGACAGCCGTGATGGCCGCGCTGCTGACCTGATCGAACTCCGCCTTGTAGTTCTGCGTGATCACCTTGTACTCGGCGATGGCCGACTGCGGGAACGGGTTGCCGCGCGAGGTGTCCTGACCCGCCAAACCGCCGCGCAGGATGTTGTTCTTCTGGCCGACGCCGTCGATGAATACGTTTACATGGTCAAAGTTTTGAGCGCCTGCCTGCACCGAGGTGTAGCCATTGCTGTCCGACTGGAAGGCCACGCCAGGCGCGAGGTCGATGGCGCTGAGGAAATTGCGTGTGGTCTGCGGCAGGCTCTCCAGCATCTTGGCCGACACGTTGGTGCCCATCTGCGAATCGCGCACCCCTTGCCGCTGCGCGGTGCCGACGATGGTCACGGTGCCGAGGTTGTTGGTGGCGCCAAGCTGCAGGTCCAGGGATGCCGTCTCGCCAACCGCCAGCGTCACACGCTCGGATTTGGCGTTGCCGACGCGAATCTCATAGCTGCCCGGTGCCAGGCCGAGCAGCGTGTAGCTGCCATCGGCCTGGGTCTGAGCGCGGTAGGTCGCACCGTTGGCCAGGTTGACGGCCAGGACGGTCAGACCGGCGCGCTGCTGCGCGCTGCTGCCTTGCACGGCGCCTTTCAGGGTGGCCGTGCTGACCTGCGCCGAGGCCGTGCCGGCCAAGGCGAAGCAGACGGCCGTGGCCAGCGCATGGCGGCGCCAGGGCTTGCGGGGGAAGGATGTGCTCATGGGGTCTTGTCTCCTGTTGTTGGTACTTCGGTTCGCACGGGATCAGGTCGGGGTCGCGCCGCAGGAGCGGCGCACCACCAGCGTCACCGGCATGACGGTGGCGGCGCTGTCGGTGTCAGGGTCTTCGAGGCTGTCGGCCAGCGCTTCGAGCGCCTGGCTGCCCAGGGCCGCGATGGGCACATGCATGGTGGTCAGCGCAGGGCTCACGTAGCGGGCGATGGGGATGTCGTCGAAGCCGGCCAGCGCCATCTGCTGCGGCACCTGCACGCCTGCCGCCAGCAGCGCACCCAGCAGGCCGATGGCCATGATGTCGTTGGCAGCAAACACCGCATCCGGCCGCCGGACCGGCGCCAGCGCCAGCAGCTGCGCCGCCGCTCGCTGGCCGCCTTCCTCGGAGAAGTCGCCGGCCAGCACCCAGGGCTCGGCCTCGCGCGGCAGCCCGGCGCGGTAGCCGCGTTCGCGCTCGCGGGCCTCGAAGTTGCCGGCCGGACCGCCCAGGAAGGCGATGCGCCGGCGCCCCTGGGCCACCAGGTGCTCGGTCATCGCCCGTGCGCCGCCGAAGTTGTCCACCGCGAACACCCGCTGGCTCGGGCGACGCACGCCGGAGTTCAACAGCACGGCCGGCAGATTGGGCGGCAGGTTGCGAGACAGGAAGTCGTCATCGGCGTGTGGCGACATGACGATGAGCCCGTCCACCCGGCCGTTCATCGCGCGCAGTGCGGCGGCAGCCTCGTCAGCGTCGTCGTGCGAGCTCGACAGCAGCAGGTGCAGGCCGCGCGCGCGGGCCGCCTGGTCGATGCCGCGGATGAGTTCGGAGAAGAACTCGCCGTGCAGGTCGGGCAGCAGCGCACCGACCGTGTCGGTCTTGCGGGTGATGAGGCTGCGGGCCGCACCTGAAGGGGCGTAGCGGAGTTCGCGCGCGATATCGAGGATGCGCTGGCGGGTGTCGGGCAGCACGTTTTCGGCGCCGTTCAGGGCACGCGAGACGGTGGCGACCGACACGCCCGCGACGCGGGCGACATCCTTGATCGTGGCGGGGGTGACGCTCATGAGGGTTCAGAGGTTGGCGCCGTGGGAGGCGATGACCTCAGCATAGAAGCGCGCGCTGGCCTTGGGCGTGCGCTGCTGTGTCTGGAAGTCGACATGCACCAGACCGAAACGTTTGGCATAGCCGAGCGCCCACTCCAGGTTGTCGAACAGCGACCAGGCACAGTAGCCGCGCACGTCGGCGCCACGGGCGATCGCGTCCTGCACGGCAGCGATGTGCGTGCGCAGGTAATGCACCCGCAGCGGGTCGTCGATGCGGCCGTCGACCGTCACCGGCGGGTCGTAGAACGCGGCGCCGTTCTCGGTCACATACAGCGGCAGCCCGCCGTAGCGTTCGTGCATCCAGACCAGGGTGTCGGCCAGGCCCTGGGGGTGCAGCTCCCAGCCGGTCTCGGTGTAGATGCCGCCGGGCTGGCGCTGGGGCGCAGCGGGCACCGGCCAGGCCTTGGGGTCATGGCGGACAACGGCGCGGGTGTAGTAGTTCAGGCCCAGGAAGTCGATGGGCTGCTTCAGTGCCTCAACCTCCGCGGCCGGCCAGTCGGGCCAGGCCTCGCCGAAGACCTCGCGCAGCTCCTCGGGGTAGCTGCCCAGCAGCGCAGGGTCGAGATACTGGCGGTTCATGTAGGCGTCGGCCAGGCGCGCGGTGTGGCGGTCGGCGTCGGTGGCATCGGCCGGCACATGTTTGGGCTCGATGTTGACGACCAGGCCGATCTCGTGGCGGCCGGTCGCGCGGTAGGCCTGCACGGCGCGGGCATGGCCCTGCATCAGGCGGTGGGCGACGATGGCCGCCTCGTAGGCGCTCTTGTGGCCTGGCGCCAGCGCGCCGTGCATGAAGCCGCCGTCGGCGATGACCCAGGGTTCGTTGAGCGTGACCCACTTCTGCACCCGGTCGTCGAGTGCGCGGTAGCAGACCTGGGCGTAGTCGGCGAACCAGTCGGGCATGTCGGGGTTGAGCCAACCGCCACGGTCGTCCAGGGCCGCGGGCAGGTCCCAGTGATGCAGGGTGACGAGGGGTTGGATGCCGGCGGCCAGCAGTTCATCCACCAGGCGTTCGTAGAAGCCCAGGCCGGCCTCGTTGACCCGGCCGCGCCCCTCGGGCAGCAGGCGGTTCCAGGCGATGCTGAAGCGGTAGGCCGTGAGGCCCAGTTCGCGCATCAGGGCGACGTCGCCCTTCATGCGACGGTAGTGGTCGCAGGCGACGTCGCCGGTGTCCCCGCCGAGCACGCGCCCCGGCGTACGCACGAAGCGGTGCCAGTTGCTGACCCCGGCGCCGTCGGCGAGGGGCGAGCCTTCGATCTGGTAGGCAGAGGTGGCGCAGCCCCACAGGAAGCCGGGCGGGAACGGTTGTCTCATCCGTGTGATCAGCGGCAGGAGGCTGCGCTGATGTGTCATGTAAACGTTTACATGCATTCTTCACAGCCCAGGTGGTGGCGTCAACCGGGCGTTTTCCCGGCGTGGGGTCTTGTAGACACCGCGAGGCCGCCAAGGCAAGCGAGGCAACGGCCCAAACGAGACGGGGCGACCGCCTCGCGGCGGTCGCCCCGTGTCCAGGACGGCGTTGGGTCAGTCCGCGTACTGGCCGGCCGCCTTGATGACCGGCGTCAGCTTGGCGATCTCGGCCTCGACGAACTTCTTGTGCTCGGCCGGTGCCAGGCGGGCGTCGGCAATGATGACCGCGCCCAGGGCCTCCTGGCGCTTGTGGAAGTCAGCGTCCTTCAAGGCCGCGCGCAGGGCAGTGTTGACCTTGTCGATCACGGCCTTGGGTGTGCCCTTGGGCGCATAGAGACCGTGCCACACGGCCAGGTTGAAGCCCTTGACGCCCGACTCGTCGGCCGTGGGCAGCTTGGCGAGCGCGCCGCTGGTGAGCCGCTTGGACGACATGACCGCATACGCCTTGACCTTGCCGGCCTCGATCTGGCCCGTGGTGTTGGTGGTCTGGTCGCACATGATGTCGACCTGGCCGCCGAGCAGGTCGTTCATGGCCGGTGCCGTGCCCTTGTAGGGCACCGTCGTCATGTCGATCTTGAGCGCTGCCTGGTACATGAGGCCGCACAGGTGCGAGGCCGACCCCACACCGGCGTGCGCGAGGTTGATGTTGCCCTTGTTGGACTCCAGCCACTTGGCCAGGTCGCCGTAGTTGCCCGCCGGCAGGTTGGGCCGGCCGATGAGCGTCATCGGCACCTCGTTGACCATGCCGAGGTACTCGAAGTCGTCCAGCGTCTTGTAGGGCAGCGAACGGTAGAGCGCTGCGGCGCTGGCGATGCCGATGTGATGCAGCAGCAGCGTGTAGCCGTCGGGCGCCGCCTTGGCGACCTTGTTCGCCCCCAGCGTGCCACCCACGCCACCGACGTTCTCGATGATGAGGGTGCCGCCCAGCGGCTTGCGCAGGGCCTCGGCCAGGTCGCGCGCGACCTTGTCGGTCGGGCCGCCGGCCGCAAAAGGCACGACGATGGTGACGGGCTTCTCCGGGTACTGGGCCAGGGCGGGCAGCGAGATGGCCGCGGCGGCCAGGGCAAGCCAGGTCTTTTGCATGAAGTCTCCTCGGTCTAGGGATAGCCAGCTGCCTCCGACATGGGGCAGCCGTACGCGCTCCGGAATCTACCGACCTTGCGGCCTTGCGCGCAAAGACCCTCGGCCGCGTCATGAATTAGCTCGCTCGAGGCCAGCGGCCCTGGCCCACCCTCACACCGCGCGTCGATCATCGATCAACTTGCCGTCGTTGGCCAGGCTGCCGGCCGCGGCGAGCACGACCTCGCCTCGCAGCTTGGTGATGTCACGCAACGTGGTGACCAGTGCCTCCTCGCTGCCAGGGGGCGCCTCGGCATGCAGCGTCAGGCGGTCGTTGGCCATCTCGCCTTCGATGACCAGGCGCGCGCGCGTCACGCCCGGGTGGCGACGGATCAACTCCGCCACCTGCCCGGCGTGCACGAACATGCCGCGCACCTTGGCCGACTGGTCGGCCCGCCCCAGCCAGCCCCGCAAGCGCTGGTTGCTGCGGCCGCAGGGGCTGGCGCCGGGCATGACCGCGGACAGATCGCCCGTGGCGAAGCGAATGAGCGGGTAGCCGGGCGAGAGCGTGGTCACGACCACCTCGCCCACCTCGCCATCGGGCAGGGGGTCGCCCGTGCCGGGGCGCACGATTTCGACGATGACGCCTTCGTCCACCACCAGGCCCTCGCGGGCCGGGGTCTGGTAGGCGATCAAGCCCAGGTCGGCCGTGGCATAGCACTGCATGGCCTCGACCCCGCGTTCGGCAAACCAGGCGACCAACGGCGGCGGGCAGGCCTCGCCGCTGACCAGCGCGCGACGCAGGCTGACGGCGTGCCCGCCTTCGGCGGCCTTCTCCAGCAGGATGCGCAGCAGGCTGGGCGTGCCGGCATAGGCCTCGGGCTGAAGGTCCAGCAGCGCCTGCATCTGCAGTTCGGTGTTGCCCACGCCGCCCGGAAAGCTGGCCGCGCCGATGGCGCGCAGCCCCGCCTCCATCATGGCGCCGGCTGGCGTCAGGTGATAGCTGAAGCCCACATGCGCGAGCTGCCCCGCGCGGATGCCCGCGGCATGCAGCGCCCGGGCGATGCGCCAGGGATCGGCACCGTCAGCGTCGGGCTCGGGCTCGTACAGCGGCCCCGGCGACTGGAAGATGCGCCGCGGCGCCGCCGTTGCAAAGCCGCCGAGACGCAGGGCACGATGCGCCGCCTGGGCCGCTGCCAGGCTGCTTTTGCGCGTCAGTGGCAGCCGGGCCAACGCCGCTCGGCTGTCAACGTCTCCAGGCACCACGCCCGCCAGCAGCTCCGTGTAGGCGGGGCACGCCGATTGCGCATGCGCGATCTGACCGGGCAGCGCAGCCATCAGGGCCGCCTCGCGCTGGACCGGATCGCGCGTTTCCAGCGTGTCGAAGAAGTCGCTCACTCGTCATCCTTCCAGCGTGTGAGGCGGCGCTTGATTTCGTCCTGCACGCGGCGCAGGTCGGTGGCCGAGGCCAGCGTGAAGCGATCCCACTCCGGCGTGCGCGCCGGCCGCCGGGCCAGCTGCACCTGCACGGCGGCGCCGTCGGCGGCGAGCTTGAGCACCAGGTCGGCCCCCAGCATCCAGCCCTCGCCGCGCTCGGCAAGCACGCGCTGGTCGCGCACGAAGCGCTTCATCGTCTGCAGCGCCGCCTCTGCATTGAAGGGCGGCGGTGCCATGTCCCAGGTGTCGTCGCTCATGCCAGCCACCGTTTCCTTCGCTTGTAGCTCTTCACGTCCTTGAAGCTGCGCCGGCCTTCGCCGCCGACACCGAGGTAGAACTCTTTCACATCCTCGTTCTCGCGCAGATCGGCGGCGGCCCCGTCCATCACCACGCGGCCGTTCTCCAGGATGTAGCCGTAGTCGGCATAGCGCAGCGCCATGCTGGTGTTCTGCTCGGCCAGCAGGAAGGTCGTGCGCTCCTTGGTGTTGAGGTCGCGCACGATCTCGAACACCTCCTCCACGATCTGCGGCGCCAGCCCCATGGACGGCTCATCGAGCAACACCATCTTGGGGTTGGCCATCAGGGCGCGCCCGATGGCGCACATCTGCTGCTCGCCGCCCGAGGTGTAGGCGGCCTGGCTGGTGCGCCGCGTCTTGAGGCGCGGAAAGTAGGCATAGACCTTGTCCAGCGTGTCGCGCACGGCGGCCTTGCCGTCCTTGCGGGTGTAGGCGCCGGTCATCAGGTTCTCTTCGATGGTGAGGTGGGCGAAGCAATGCCGCCCCTCCATCACCTGCACCACGCCACGCTCGACCATGGCGGCGGTGGACAGTTTCTCGATGCGCTCGCCGCGCAGCTCGATGCTGCCCTTGGTGACCTCGCCACGCTCGCCTTCCAGCAGGTTGGACACGGCGCGCAGCGTCGTTGTCTTGCCGGCGCCGTTGCCGCCAAGCAGGGCCACCACGCCGCCCTCGGGGACCTGCAGGGACACGCCCTTGAGCACGAGGATGACGTGGTTGTAGATGACTTCGATGCCGTTGACGTTCAGCAGTGGGGCTGTCATGGGTGACTGCACTCCGCGGTTCTGTTGGTGGCTTTTGCTGGGAGCCTCTCGACCCGGTACACCGTGCCGGGAATTCGCCCCGGCGGGCGACCTACTTTTGAGCGACCAAAAGTAGGCAAAAGTCGCCCCCCGATCCGCCCGGCCCTTCGGGCTTCCCTGCGCTGCTCAGGCCTTGAGGGCCCGCGCAAAACTCCCTCCGCTTCGCTCCGGTCAGACAGTTGCGCGGAGTCAGAGGTCGAAGCGTGCTGCGCACGCGCCCTCCAGGCCTTCCGCTGCTCGGCGGGCTCAAGGGGGGAGTGAAGGAACAGCCACGACCGAAGGGATGTGGCGTTCGGGTGTTGGCTGTTTCGGCTGTTTGGGGTCTCCCCTTCTAAACCGCCGAGAAGCGCAGAAGCCCGGGGGGCGCGCAGAGCGCGCTTCAACCTCTGACCTCGCCCGGTTGTCTGAGCGGAGCGTAGCGCAGCGAGTTCAGGGCGACCCCCGGGCTTCGAGCATCGCAGGGGACCCCGCAGGGGCGGTTTTGCAGGGGTCGCTTTTTGCCTACTTTTTGTCGACACAAAAAGTAGGTCGCCCGCCGGGGCGAATTCCCGGCTTGGCCTTGCCAACAAGACACCCCCGCGCACCACCACTCTCAGCTTTGGCACTCAGCCGACGACCGCCGCGTCAACTTCTTCTCGCCGGCGTACTTGTCCGCCGCCGCCTTCACCATCGGCTTGAGCAAGGCCTCATCCGCCTGGTACCAGTCGGAGCTGAAGGCCCATTGCTTGCCGTCCCAGGTGTGCACCCGCACCGAGGTCGAGCCCTGGTGGTCGAAGCAGCTGGTGCTGATCGGGCGGATGACGCCGGTGAGGCCGAGGGCGGCGAGCTTCTTGTCGTCCAGGGCCAGGTTCTCCAGGCCCCAGCGCACCTGCTCGCCCGTCATGACCTTGCCCTTGCCGAAGCGCTCCTGCGCACGCCGCACTGCTTCCACGGCCAGTGCCTGGATGACGAGGCCGCGGGTGTAGAGCACCGAGCCGACCTCCTCCTTCGGGCCGGTGCCCTGGCCCTTGTCGTGCACGAACTTGAGGATGTCCTGGATGACCTTGGGCGAGGTGCCCGAGGTGTTGAGGTTCAGGGCGTTGTAGCCCTTGGCGCCCTCGCCCACGTCCTTCACATCGGGCTCGGCGCCCGACCACCACACGCCGTACATCTTCTCGCGCGGGTAGCCGGTGGCCTGGGCTTCCTTGAGCGCGGTGGAGTTCATCACGCCCCAGCCCCACAGCAGCACGTAGTCGGGACGCTGCTTGCGCACCTCCAGCCAGGCGCTCTTCTGCTCCACGCCCGGCGCGGTGACCGGGATCTTGATGAACTCGAAGCCGTGCATCTTCTGGCGTTCCTCCAGCACCGGGATGGGCTCCTTGCCGAAGGGGCTGTCGTGGTAGACCAGGGCGATCTTCTTGCCCTTGAGCTTGTCCAGCCCGCCCTCCTTCTTGCCCAGGTGCTGGATGAGCACGTCCGCCGCCGTCCAGTAGCTGCCCATCAGCGGGAAGTTCCATGCGAACACGCCGCCATCGGCCGACGCGGACAGGCCGTAGCCCAGCGTGATGAGCGGGATCTTGTCGTTGGGCACCTTGTCGGTCAGCGCGAAGGTGATGCCGGTGGCCTGCGGGTCGAAGACGCTGGCACCCTTGCCCTTCAGGCGCTCGTAGCACTCGACGCCCTTGTCGGTGGCATAGCCGGTTTCACATTCCTCGAACGTGAGCTTCACGCCATTGACGCCACCGTCCCGCGCGTTGATGAGCTTGATGTAGTCCTGCTTGCCATTGGCCCACGGCGTACCGTTGGGCGAATAGGGCCCGGTGCGGTAGACCAGCAGCGGGAAGAACTGCTCCTTGGCCTGGGCCACCGCAGCGGGCGCCGCGACGAATTGCAGGGCGGCCAGCGCCGCGCAGGTGATGAGGGTCTTCATGGCGTGTTGTCTCCTGTCGTTGTGGGTCTCAAAGCGGATCAGTGAGGAAAGGGCCAGAGCCTGAGCTTTTCCTTGGCGGTGGCCCAGAGCCGCGCCAGGCCGTGCGGTTCCTTGATGAGGAAGAACACGATCAGGGCGCCGAAGATCATCAGCGCCAGATGCGACGCCGTGGCGGTGTCCATCGGCAGGCCGGTCCAGTAGGGCAGCTTGTCCAGCAGGATGGGCAGCACCACGATGAAGGCCGCGCCGAAGAACGCCCCCGAGATGGACCCCAGGCCGCCGATGATGATCATGAAGAGCAGGTCGAAACTGCGGTTGATGCCAAACGCCGCCGGCTCCCAGGAGCCCAGGTGCACGAAGCCCCAGAGCGCGCCCGCCACGCCGATGATGAAACTGCTGACGGCAAAGGCACTCAGCTTGGCCTGCACCGGCCGGATGCCGATGACGGCGGCCGCCACGTCCATGTCGCGCATCGCCATCCACGAGCGGCCGATATGGCCGCGCACGAGGTTCTTGGTGACGAGGGCGAACACCACGACGAAGCCCAGGCACAGCAGATAGCGCGCGGCCGGCGACTCCACGCTCGCGCCGAAGACCCGCAAGTCGGCCACGCTGACCGAGCCCGACGAGGAATCGTTGGTGACCCACTTCAGCCGCAGGCAGGCCCAGTCGACGAAGAACTGGGCGGCCAGCGTCGCCACCGCGAGGTACAGCCCCTTGATGCGCAACGACGGCAACCCGAAGGCCACGCCCAGCACGGTCGCTCCCAGGCCGCCGCAGAGCAGGCTGACGATGAGCGGCATGCCCTCGATCCGCGCCTGGCAGTTGTAGGCCACATAGGCGCCCACCGCCATGAAGGCACCGGAGCCCAGCGAAATCTGCCCGCAGTAGCCCACCAGCACGTTCAGGCCCAGCGCCGCGAGCGACAGGATGAGGAAGGGGATGAACACCGCGCGCAGCAGGTACTCGCTGGACAGCATCGGCACGGCCACGAAAGCGAGCGCCAGCAGCAGCGCCATGCCGATGCGGTCCTGGCGGATGGGCAGGATCTGGCTGTCTGCCGCGTAGGTGGTCTTGAACTGGCCGTTTTCTCTGTAGAGCATGTCGTCCTGCCGTCCTCAGACGCGGTCAATGATCTTTTCGCCGAAGAGCCCCTGCGGCCTCACCAGCAGCACGACCAGCACCAGCACATAGCCGAACCAATACTCGATGCCGCCGCCGATCAGGCTGCCGAGGTAGGCCTCCGACAGCTTCTCGCCCACGCCGATCAGCAGCCCGCCGACGATGGCGCCCGGCACGCTGGTGAGCCCGCCGAGGATGACCACCGGCAGCGCCTTGAGCGCCACCAGCGACAGCGAGAACTGCACCCCGAGCTTGCTGCCCCAGATCATCCCGGCGACCAGCGCGACGAAGCCCGCCACGCTCCACACGATGACCCAGATGCGCGACAGCGGGATGCCGATGCTCTGCGCCGCCTGGTGGTCGTCCGCCACGGCACGCAGCGCGCGCCCGGTGGCGGTCTTCTGGAAGAACAGGCTCAGGCCCGCCACCAGCGCGGCGGCGATGAGGGCGGCGTAGAGGTCTTCCTTGCTGACGAGGATGCCGCCCTCGAAGGTCTGCTCGAACAGGAACATCGGGTCCTTGGGCAGGCCGATGTCGATCTTGTAGATGTCGTTGCCAAAGATCATCTGCCCCGCGCCTTCGAGCAGATAGGCAATGCCCAGCGTGGCCATCAGGAGCGTGATGCCCTCCTGGTTGACGAGCTTGGACAAGGCCAGCCGCTCCACCAGCCAGGCCACCACCACCATCACCGCCAGCGCGCCGACGAAGGCCATCACATTGACCAGCACCTTGCCGTCCAGGCCGGTGAACTTGGGAATCCACTCCGCGAAGCGCGCCATGGCCAGCGCTGCGAACAGCACCATGGCGCCCTGCGCAAAGTTGAAGACGCCGCTGGCCTTGAAGATGAGCACGAAGCCCAGCGCGATCAGCGAATACAGCATGCCCGACATCAGGCCGCCGATGAGGGTTTCGAGAAACGGCCCCATGGTCACGCCTCCTCGCCGTTGCGAACACAGCCACAGAGGCACAGAGGCACGGAGAAGGTGGGTTGATTCGCTCGCATGGCCTCTGTGTCTCTGTGCCTCTGTGGCTGTGATTGAGGTGTTCGCATGTCAATGACCCGCCCCGAGGTAAGCCCGGATCACGTCTTCGTTTCGGCGCACGTCGTCGGGTGCGCCGTCCCCGATCTTCTTGCCGTAGTCCAGCACCACGACGCGATCGGAGATATCCATCACCACGCCCATGTCGTGCTCGATCAGCACGATGGTCGTGCCGAATTCGTCGTTGACGTCGAGGATGAAGCGGCACATGTCCTGCTTCTCTTCCACGTTCATGCCGGCCATGGGCTCGTCCAGCAGCAGCAGGCTCGGCTCCATGGCCAGCGCCCGGCCCAGGTCCACGCGCTTTTGCAGGCCGTAGGGCAGCCGGCCGACCGGCGTCTTGCGCCAAGCCTGGATCTCCAGGAAATCGATGATGCGCTCGACCACTTCGCGCTGCTCGGTCTCCTCGCGCCGCGCAGGGCCGAGGTGCAGCGCCTGCCAGAACAGGCCTCGCTTCATGCGCAGGTTGCGGCCGGTCATGATGTTGTCCAGCACGCTCATGCCCTTGAAGAGCGCCAGGTTCTGGAAGGTGCGCGCCACGCCCATCTCGGCCACCTGGCGCGGGCTCATGCCGCGGTAGGTCTTGCCGCGCAGCGTGACGGCGCCTTGCTGCGGCTGGTAGACGCCATTGATGCAGTTGAGCATCGAGCTCTTGCCCGCGCCGTTGGGGCCGATGATGGCCCGCACCTCGTGCTCGCGCACGTCGAAGCTGATGTCGGTGAGCGCCTTCACGCCGCCGAAGGACAGCGAGATGTTCTTCACCTCGAGGATGACGTCGCCGATGCGCTTACTGGGCATGTTGTGCATCCGGTGTTGAACACAGCCACAGAGGCACAGAGACACAGAGAGACTGCGCCTGCGCAACCGTTTTCAGGATGGCCATCGTGGGCAGACGAGCCGACGCTCCGCCAGGCGCGCCCTGTCTGAGTCTCTGTGCCTCTGTGGCCAAGCTCCGGCGAGTCATGCAGCGCTCCTGACGGCAGGGAAGGTGCGAGCCTCGACGATGCGCAGGTCGGCGGCCACCATCGACGTGCGGCCGTCCTCGAACTTCACCTGCGTCTCGATGTACTGCGACACCTTGCCCGCGTACAGCGCTTCGATCAGCACGCCGTATTTGTCGGCAATCGCCCCGCGGCGGACCTTGCGGGTGCGGGTGAGCTCCCCGTCGTCGGCGTCCAGCTCCTTGTGCAGCACCAGAAACCGGCTGATCTGGCTGCCGGCCAGCAACTCGTCCTGCGCGAGATCGGCATTGACCTTCTCCACGCACTCCAGCATCAGCTGATAGACCTCCGGCCGCTGGGCCAGGTCGGTGTAGCCGGCGTAGGGCAGGTTGCGCCGCTCGGCCCAGTTGCCCACGGCCTCGAAGTCGATGTTGATGAAGGCGCAGACCTTCTCGCGCTTGTCGCCGAAGCAGACCGCCTCCTTGATGTGCGGGAAGAACTTCAGCTTGTTCTCGACGTACTTGGGCGCAAACATGGCGCCGTCGAACGGCCCGCCCATCAGCCGGCCCACGTCCTTGGCCCGGTCGATGATCTTCAGGTGCCCGCCAGGCGTGAGAAAGCCGGCATCACCCGTGTGGTACCAGCCGTCCTCGGTGAGCGCCTCACGCGTGGCAGCGTCGTTCTTGTAGTAGCCCTTGAGCAGGCCGGGCGAGCGCACCAGCAGTTCCCCGGTGGCACTGAGCTTGATCTGCACGCCGTCGATGGGCACGCCGACGGTATCGGCGCGGGCCTCATGGTCGGGCTGCAGGCAGACGAACACGGCCGTCTCGGTGGAGCCGTACAGCTGCTTGAGGTTGATGCCGATGGCCCGGTAGAAGCTGAAGAGGTCAGGCCCGATGGCCTCGCCCGCGGTGTACGCGACCCGCACCCGCGAGAACCCCAGCGTGTTGCGCAGCGGGCCGTAGATGAGCAGGTCGCCCAGCGCGTAGGCCAGGCGGTCCAGCACGCCCAGCGCCTCGCCGTCCATGCGCCTGGGACCCACGCGCCGCGCCAGCGCCATGCAGCGGTCGAACAGCCAGCGCTTGGGCGCGGAGGCGTCTTCCATGCGGATCATGACCGTGGTCAGCAGCCCCTCGAACACCCGCGGCGGCGCGAAGTAATACGTGGGGCCCACCTCCTTGAGGTCGATGCTGACCGTGGACGCCGACTCCGGGCAGTTGACCACATAGCCGCACACCAGCCACTGCGAGAAGCTGAAGACGTTCTGCCCGATCCAGGCCGGCGGCAGATAGGCCAGCACCTCCTCGCGCTCGGTGAGGTGGTCAAAGCGCTGACCGGCGCGCGCACGGTCGATCAGCGTCGCGTGGGTGTGAATGACGCCTTTGGGGTTGCCGGTCGTGCCCGAGGTGAAGAACAGCGCCGCCACGTCACCCGGAGCGCCTGCCGCCACCTCGGCATCGAAGAAACCGCCCCGCTCGACCGCATGCGCCTGCCCCTGGGACACCAGATCGTCCAGCGACGCCAACCCCGGCTCGTCGTAATGCCGCAGACCTCGTGGGTCGTCGAACCAGATGCACTTCAGCTGCGGGCACTGCTCGCGCAGCTCCAGCAGCTTGTCGACCTGCTCCTGGTCCTCGACGATCGCAAATGCGATCTCGGCGTTGTTCAGCGGGAAGACGAATTCGGCCGCCACCGCGTCCTGGTAGAGCGGCACCGGCACCGCGCCCAGGGCCTGGGCCGCCAGCATGCTGGCGTACAGCCGCGGGCGGTTCTCGCCCACCACCACCACATGCTCGCCGCGGCGCAGGCCGGCCGCCGACAGGCCCAGCGCGAGCTCACGCACCAGGCCCGCGAGCTGCGACCAGGACAGGGTTTGCCACACGCCATAGGCCTTCTCGCGCAAGGCCGGCGCGTCGGGCCGGCGGGCTGCGTGGTCGAGCAGGAGCCGAGGGAAGGTATCCACCAAGCTGTCTCCATTGCCAGGGCTCGGGCCCCAGTCTGTGCGCCGATTCTGGGCAGGACTTTGACGCCCATCTGTCGGTACGACGACAATCTACGGGTCTTCACGGGCCAGACTTTCCCGCATCCCTGCCACCCCACGATGGTCGACACCGCTCTCCCCCTGCGCCAGCGCGCGCGGCGGCCGACACCGGCCGAGCTGGACGCCATCCCATGGCTCAAGCTGCTCGACGGCCCGCTGCGCGAGCGCGCGCTGGCCACGCTCGAAGTGGGCGACGCCCAGCCCGGTGAACGGCTGTGCCGCATCGGGCGCCCGGCCACCTTCTGGTTCGGGGTCGTGGACGGTCTCTTGAAGATGAACAACGACGATTCGCTGGGCCAGGCCGTCACCTTCACCGGCGTGCCGCCCGGCGGCTGGTTTGGCGAGGGCACGTTGCTCAAGCGCGAGTGCTACCGCTACAACATCCAGGCCCTTCGGCCGAGCATCGTGGCGGGGCTGCCCATCGACAGCTTTCATGTGCTGCTGGACGGCAGCATCGCCTTCAACCGCTTTGTGCTGGACCAGCTCAACGAGCGGTTAGGCCAGTTCATCGCGGCCCGCGAGACCGACCGCATCCACGACCCCGACGTGCGCGTGGCCCGCAACCTGGCTGCCCTCTTCCACCCGACGCTCTACCCCGGCGTGGGCAGCTGGCTGCGCATCACGCAGCAGGAGCTGGGCTATCTCGTGGGCCTGTCGCGGCAACGTGTGAACCAGGCGCTGCACCGGCTGTCGGATGCGAAGCTCATCCGCATCGAGTACGGCGGGCTGCGCGTGCTGGATCTGCAAGGGCTGCGGCGCTTCGGGACCTGAGGCACGCGCCTCCTGGTTCATCGGGAGGAAGTGCCCGGGGTGGCGCGGGCAGAATCCGCCGGCCTTGAGAGGAGATGGCTTGGATGCTTCGCTGACCGCCCGCCCGCCGACGCCCTGGTTCGGCCATCCACGCGGCCTGGTGGTGCTCTTCCTGACCGAGATGTGGGAGAAGTTCTCCTTCTACGGCATGAAGGCGCTGCTGATCTATTACATGATCCGGCACCTGCAGTTCACCCAGGCCGATGCCTCGCTGATCTATGGGGCCTACACCGGCGGGGTGTACCTCACGCCCATCTTTGGCGGCTACATCGCCGACCGCTGGCTCGGCCGGCGGCGCGCCATCCAGATCGGCGGCTCGCTGATGGCCCTGGGCCACTTCGTGCTGGCGTCCGAAGCGCTGTTCTTCCCCGCCCTGCTGCTGATCGCCCTGGGCAACGGCCTGTTCCTGCCCAACCTGCCCAGCCAGGTGGGCGACCTCTACGACACGCAGGACCCGCGCCGAGGCGGTTCCTACAACATCTACTACGTCGGCGTGAACCTCGGTGCGCTGCTGGCACCGCTGGTGTGCGGCACGCTCGGGGAGGTGTATGGCTGGCACGTCGGCTTCGGCGCGGCCGGCCTGGGCATGTGTCTGGGCCTCGCCGTCTACCAGCTGGGCGCGCGCCATCTGCCGCCGGATCGCCCGCGTATGCCGGCCACGGCCACCGCCACGCCTGAACGCCGGGACCTGCGCCTCGTGCTGCCACTGCTGCTGGTGGCGCTGGCGGTGGTGGTGTTCCGCAGCGGCTATGAGCACAGCGGCAACACGCTGGCCGTCTGGGCCGAGGCCCACGTGGACCGGGGACTCGGTGGGTTCAACGTGCCGGTCACCTGGATGCAGTCGCTCAACCCCTTGTTCGTCTTCCTGTTCACGCCGTTCGTGGTGTCGGGCTGGCGGCGGGCTGCCGCACGCGGGCGTGAGCCCTCGCCGCTGGCGAAGATGTCGACGGGCGCGGCTGGCGTGGCACTGTCCTACCTGATGCTGGCGGCCTTGGCCTTCACGCAGGGCGACAGCCGCGTGAGCATGGGCTGGGTGCTGGGCTTCTTCGTCGTGTACACGCTGGCGGAGCTCTACATCCTGCCGGTGGGCCTGGGGCTGTTCGCGCGGCTGGCGCCACCCGGGTGGGGCGCCACGGTGATCGCGGCGTGGTTCCTGGCGTCCTTCGGCGGCAATCTGTTATCTGGGGTGGTGGGCCGTCAGCTCGGCGCGCTCGGCCCAGCCGGTTTTTTCGTGCTGCTGGCTGCGCTCACGGGAGCGGCCTCCTTGGCGCTGTTGTCGCTGCGCCCTCTGCTGCGCCGTGCCGAAGCACAGCACAACGCAGCCTGACGCCTGGCAGCGACCTCAAGCCGCGAACGCGACCGCCTCCGGCTCGCAGCGCGGCAGGCCGGCCCAGCGCTCGGCGCTGAGCTCATAGAGCAGCGCCGCAGCGCTGCCGGGGCCGTCCGCCAGCGTGCCCTTCATGCGCAGGCCCAGGCCTTCCAGGGTCTTGCGGGTCGGGATGTTGTTGGGCAGCACGGCCGCCACGACCGTCGCTTGGTGGTGCTTCTCGAAGGCCTCGCTGATCGCGAACTGCGACATCTCGCAGGCCAGGCCGCGCCCCCAGGCCTGGGGCGTGATGCGGTAGTAGAGGTACAGCCCGGCATGGCCGGCGACGCTGCGGTGCATCAGGCCACCGAAGCCGATGAGATGGTCGGGCCGCTCGCGCTCGGCAATCGCCCAGTGGCCGAAGCCGTGGCTTTGCCAGTGATTGATCCAGCTTTGCAGCTGCGCTTGCACGGCCGCACGGCCATGCGGCGTGGCCGCCGCGCAGAAGCGGTTGACGGCCGGGTCGGCATGCAGGCCGACCAGGGTGTCGAGATCGCTGTCCTTCGGAGGTCGCAGCACCAGGCGGCGGGTGACCATGGCGGCCGGCAAGGCGGCAACGGGCTCGCTGGACTCAATCGAAACCATGAAGGGCAAAACTCGGTGGAAACCCTAGGAGATTAGCCGCGCGCTCGCCCGCAGAAAAGCCCGGGGCCACGGGTGTTGTCTCAAAACCGTCACAAAACCACGGGCGTCTGGCAGGGCAGCCGACGAACGGTCGTTCGCGGCTTCAGAAACGCGCGCCGCCCGACGACAAAACTGGGTTTAATCACAGCCTTTCAAACCGGAGCTGACATGCCGTTCTGCCTCATCCAGCGCCTCGTCGGCATGATCCTGTGCCTCGTGGCCAGTGGCTGCCTGGCCTTGCCATCGGAGAAACCCATGCCCACCCAAACCGCCACCGGCGCCTTCGACGTGCGCCTGACGCCAGAACCCGCCAGCGCGGCCGCCGAGGCCGCCGGCTTGGGCCGCATGTCACTCGACAAGACCTTCCACGGCCCGCTGCAGGCCACAAGCCGCGGCGAGATGCTGGCCTTTCGCAGCAGCACGCCCGGCTCGGCGGGCTATGTGGCGATGGAAACCGTGCGCGGCACGCTCGACGGCCGCGAAGGCAGTTTCGTGCTGCAGCACAGCTCGACGATGAACCGAGGTGAGCCGCTTCAGTCCATCACGGTGGTGCCCGACTCCGGCACCGGCGCGCTGGCCGGCCTGGCCGGGCGCATGACCATCGAGATCGCGCCCGGCGGCGCGCACCGCTACCGCTTCGAGTACACGCTGCCGGCGCCCTGACGCTCAGGGCCAGGGCGCCGCCGCAGCCCGTCAGCCGACGAGCAGCGCGTTGACGCGACGCACATAGGCGGCCGGGTCTTCCAGGTGCCCGCCCTCCGCCAGCACGGCCTGGTCGAACAGCACCTGGGCCAGGTCGTCGAAGTGGTTGCTGCCGTCGAGCTTCTTGACCAGCGCATGCTCGGCGTTGATCTCCAGCGTGGGTTTGCTCTCGGGCGCCTGCTGGCCGGCCTGCTTGAGCAGCCGTGCGAGGTGGCCCGACACGTCGCCCTCTTCCACCACGATGCAGGCGGGCGAGTCGACGAGGCGGGTCGTCACGCGCACGTCCTTGGCGCGGTCCTTCAGCGCGTCCTTCAGCTTGTCGAGCAGGGGCTTGAGGCTCTCGGCCACTTCCTCGGCCTTCTTTTTCTCTTCTTCGTCCTGCAGCTTGCCCAGGTCAATGGCGCCCTTGGCGACCGATTGCAGCGGCTTGCCTTCGAACTCGTAGAGGTGGCTGAGCATCCACTCGTCCACGCGGTCCACCAGCAGCAGCACCTCGATGCCCTTCTTGCGGAAGATCTCCAGCTGCGGGCTGTGCTTGGCGGCGGCGAGTGAATCGGCCGTGATGTAGTAGATGGCCTCCTGGCCGTCCTTCATGCGGCTCACATAGTCGGCCAGGCTCACGCCTTCATCGGCGTGGGTGGACGCGAAGCGGAACAGCTTGGCCAGGCGCTCCTGGTTGGCGTGGTCCTCGCCGATGCCCTCTTTCAGCACCTGGCCGAAGTCCTTCCAGAAGGCCGCGTACTTGGCGCGTTCGGCCTCGTCCTCGCTGTTGGCCAGGCTTTCCAGCATGCCCAGCACGCGCTTGGTGGAGCCCTCGCGGATGGCACGCACATCGCGGCTTTCCTGCAGCAGCTCGCGGGAGACGTTCAGCGGCAGGTCGGCCGAGTCGATCACGCCCTTCACGAAGCGCAGATAGACGGGCATCAGCGCCTCGGCGTCGTCCATGATGAAGACGCGCTTCACGTAGAGCTTCACGCCGCCGCGCTTGTCGCGGTTCCACAGATCAAACGGTGCCTTGGCCGGGATGTAGAGCAGCTGGGTGTACTCGCTGCGGCCCTCCACGCGGTTGTGGGTGTAGGCCAGCGGCGCCTCGGTGTCGTGGCTGATCTGCTTGTAGAACTCTTCGTACTGCTCCTGCGTGATCTCGCTCTTGCTGCGGCTCCACAGCGCCGAGGCCTTGTTGACGGGCTCCCACTCGTCCGTGACGACCTGCTTGGCAGCCTCGGCGTCCCAGGTCTCCTTCTTCATCAGGATGGGCAGGGAGATGTGGTCGCTGTACTTGCTGATGGTGGACTTGACCCGCCAGGTCTTGAGGAACTCCTCCTCGCCCTCGCGCAGGTGCAGGATCACGTCGGTGCCGCGGCCGGGCTTGGTGATCGTCTCGATCTCGTACTCGCCGGTGCCTTCGCTCGTCCAGCGCACGCCCTGCTCGGCAGGCAGGCCCGCCCGGCGCGTCTCGACGGTGATGCGGTCGGCCACAATGAAGCCGGAGTAGAAGCCCACGCCGAACTGGCCGATGAGCTGGGCGTCCTTCTTCTGGTCGCCTTCGAGCTTGGCCATGAACTCGCGCGTGCCGCTCTTGGCGATGGTGCCCAGGTGGGCGGCGGCTTCCTCGGCACTCATGCCGATGCCGTTGTCGCTGATGGTCAGCGTGCGGGCGGCCTCGTCGAAGCTGACGCGCACTTCCAGGTTGGGCGCATCCTCGAACAGGGCCGCGTTGTCCAGCGCCTCGAAGCGCAGCTTGTCGCAGGCGTCACTGGCGTTGCTCACCAGCTCGCGCAGGAAGATCTCCTTGTTGGAGTACAGGCTGTGGGTGACGAGGTGCAGGATCTGCTTGACTTCGGCCTGGAAGGCGTGGGTTTGCTTGGTCATGGCAATGGACAATGAGTGATCTCTTGGGCGCTCGCGCCCGACGGGCGGCCAGCTTGGGGCCGACCGTACTTTTTCAAGGGCCATGCGGCCCCGCCCTGACCATGGAAAACCCGAACAACTTCGGCCACGGCATCCATCGCCTGCCGCAGGTCTTCTCCGCTGCCGACTGCGAAGCCTTCATCCGCCAGGCCGAAGGTTTCGGCTTCGAACCCGCCACGATCAACACAGTGAAAGGCGTGCGCCTGGCATCCGAAGTCCGCAACAACGACCGCGTCATCTTCGACAGCGCCGAACTGGCGCTGGCCGTGTGGCGGCGCGTGGCCCTGCAACTGCCTGCCGTCTGGATGGCCCGCGGCATCGCGGGTCTCAACGAGCGCTTCCGCTTCTACCGCTACAGCGAGCAGCAGAAGTTCGACTGGCATGTCGACGGCCCCTTCGAACGCAGCAATGGTGAGCGCAGCCTCCTCACGCTGCTGATCTACCTGGGCGGCGACTACACCGGCGGCGAAACCACTTTCGACGTGGACGGTCAGCACATCGACGTGCGGGGCGCGCAAGGCGATGTCGTGTTCTTCCCGCACCGCCTGCGGCATCGCGGCTCGGTGGTGACTTCGGGCACCAAGTACATGTTGCGCAGCGACGTCATGTATTTCCCGCTGGTCGGCGCGGGCAGCAGCACCTTCCCCAGCCTGGACGCGCTGCGCGCTGCCGTTCAGTAAGACACCGCCTGGCGCGGCAGGTCGATCTTGATGAGGGCCTTGGACAAGGCACCGGACGCCGCACGGGCATAGTCCAGCGCCCAGGCGGCATCGGCGAACCCAGCCGACCCGGCGCCGGCAGCGACCTGGATGAGCTTGTCGGCCAGCAGCACCTTGCCGCTGCCGCGCAGGGGCTCGCACTCCAGGCGCACGAACTGCTCGTCCAGCCAGCGGCGGGCGGCCTCGAAGCTCAGCACTTCGGCGCCATCGAGCTGCAGCTCGAGGGGGGCGCCGGTCTCGAAGATGACGGTGACGCGGGCTTGCATGCCCGCGATTGTGTCAGCGCCGGGCCTTCACCGCCTCGCTCAGCACGTCCAGCACGGCCAGCGAGTCATCCCAGCCCAGGCAGGCGTCGGTGATGCTCTTGCCGTATTCGAGCGCCGCCGGGTCGTCCTTGCCGGGCGTGAACTTCTGGGCGCCGTCGTTCAGGTGGCTCTCCACCATCACGCCGAAGATGCGCTGGCTGCCCTCGCGCAACTGGCCGGCGATGTCGCGCGCCACGTCGAGCTGGCGCTGGTGCTGCTTGCTGCTGTTGGCATGCGAGCAGTCCACCATCAACCGCTCGGGCAGCTTGGCCTTGGCGAGGTCGGCGCAGGCCTCGGCCACGCTCTGGGCGTCGTAGTTGGGCGCCTTGCCGCCGCGCAGGATGACGTGGCAGTCGGCATTGCCGCGGGTCTCGACGATGGCCACCTGGCCGTTCTTGTGCACCGACAGGAAGTGGTGGCCGCGCGCGGCGGCCTGGATGGCGTCAGTGGCGATCTTGATGTTGCCGTCGGTGCCGTTCTTGAAGCCGATCGGGGCGGAGAGGCCCGAGGCCAGTTCGCGGTGCACCTGGCTTTCGGTCGTGCGCGCGCCGATGGCGCCCCAGGCGATGAGGTCGCCGATGTACTGCGGCGAGATCACGTCCAGGAACTCGCTGCCCGCCGGCATGCCCAGGCGGTTGATCTCCAGCAGCAGCTGGCGCGCAATCCGCAGGCCTTCGTCGATGCGGTAGCTCTCGTCGAGGTAGGGGTCGTTGATCAGGCCTTTCCAGCCGACCGTCGTGCGCGGCTTCTCGAAGTACACGCGCATCACGATCTCCAACGTGCCGGCGTACTTCTCGCGCTCGGCCTTCAGGCGGCGGGCGTACTCGATGGCCGCGGTCGGGTCGTGGATGGAGCACGGGCCGATGACCACCAGCAGCCGGTCGTCCTCGCCGCTCATGATGCGGCGGATGCGCTGGCGCGTCTGGCTGATCAGCTGCTCCATCGGCGTGTTGCGGATGGGGAAGAAGCGGATCAGGTGCTCCGGCGGCGGCAGCGGCGTGATGTCGAGGATGCGCTCGTCATCGGTGGCGCTGGTCTTGTCGTCCTGCGAGTACCAGCGCTGGGCTTCGGGTTCGACCGTGGAGACTTTGGCATTCATCGGGGCACCTCTGGAAATGAAAAAACCGCCGGGCTGGGCGGCCTCGGCGGTTTTTGGGGAGTTCTGTGTTCAGCGCGCGCGCTCAGAGCTCTCCACCGCCGGGGCGGGGAAAGAACCAAAAGCGAAAGTACACGGCGCGGGACATGGGCTGAAATCTAGCACGGCCACGGACGCGAGCTTTCGGCAGGGGGCAAGCGCGCCTTGACCGCCACAGGCTCAGGGGACGATCGCCAACCCGAGCAGCGCCTGCACACGCCGCTGCTCGCCTGCCGAGAAGTGGCCGGCCAACCAGCGCGCCATCGCGTCGTTGCGCTGCAGTTCTGACAGCTCAGGTGCCGCCTGAAGGCGTTGCAGCTCACGGCGGGCCGCCGCCAGCCGTTGCTCCCAGTCAGCCCAGGCTGCCTCGACCTCCGCCACCCGCTGCGCCGCCTGCGGGTGCTCGGGCACCGCCGGCGCCTGCTCCGGCGCCGCCGCCTGACCTGACTCCAAGGCCAGCACCTGCCGCCACAGCATCCGCTCCTCGTCACCGAAGAAGGCTTCGGCCGCCGCCATGCCCAGCCATTGGCGGCGCACCGCCTGCCGCTCCTCCAGCGCCGGCCGCCAGCTCGACGGGTCGGCCGGCCGCACGGCCCGCTGCCAGCCATGGCGCTGCAGCGCGACGTAGCGCTGCCACAGCGCCTGCAACTGCTGCGCGGCGGCGGGCGGCAACTCGCGCCGTGCGCTGGCCAGCAACTGCTCGCCAATCGCCTCGGCCGACCACTCGCCGATGGCGCTCAGCGCGTAGTCGAAGCGCCGGCGCAGCGCCCGGTCGACCACCAGCTGGCCCTGCGCATCGGCACGCCAGGCGCCGTCGGCCTCGGTGCCCTGCAAGGAGGCCGGCCGAGCACCAGGCGCTGAGGCCGAAGCACCCGTGGCCAGGACGGTCTCGGCCGCGAGCGGGGTCGCGGCCGCCCCGGACACCGTGGCCGTGGGCGCCCACGCCGCTGGCGGCTCAGCCGGGCCCGCCGCTGGCGGCCCGCTCACGCCGCCCACGGCAATGCCCAGCACCGCCGCCGCCACCAGGGCCACCGTGGCCCCGCGCTTCACAGCCCCAGGCCCTTGAGCCGATTGGCGTGAGCGCGGTAGACCGACACCGGGTCGGACGAGAACAGGCCGCGCAGCCCGAACACATGGTTGATCTCGTCGATGTGGTTCCAGGCATAGTCATCGCGCAACACCTGGCCCCAGTGGTTGGAGCAGCGGCTCACCAACCCGTCGTTGGCCTCGAAGCCGAAGAACACGCTGCTGGCGACCAGAAAGCCGTCGCTGACGTCGAGCAGGTTGGTGCTCACCGAGGTTCCGCCCATCGAGTAGTAGCGCACGCCGTTCACCACCGCCGGGCCACTGCCGCAGCTGCTGGTGGGTGCGCCCTGCGGAAAGCGTCGGTTGAAGTCGGCCGCGCCCGCGGTGGACAGCGACTTCAGCGACGCCAGCGCGTTCTGCGGATTGCCGGCGCTGCCCGACAGCGTGGCGATCACGCTCGACAGCCCGTTGACCACCGCGGCCACGGCGCCTTGTGTACCGGTGGTGCTGGTGATGCTGGCCACCGCATCGGCCACCTTGCTGCCCTGGTGCGGCGTGCCCATGGTGGTGACGCTGGCCACCAGCTCAGGCGCCACGGCGGCCACGTAGCGGATGGTGTTGCCGCCGTGGCTGTGGCCCACGAGATTGAACTTGGCGTGCCCGTAGCGGGCCTTGAGGGTTTGCAGTTCCTTGAGCAGTTGCTCCCCGCGCACCTCGGTGCTGTTGCTCTGCGACACGCTCGCGGTGTAGACGACCGCGCCGCCCGCGCGCAGTTCAGACGGCACGCCATAGAAGTACTGCACGGGCCCGAGAGCATCGAAGCCCAGCAGCCCGTGCACCAGCACGATGGGGTAGCGGGTTTGGGTGTAGGTGTCGGCCGAGGCGCCGAGGCTGGCGCAGCCCAGGGCCAGCAAGGCCATGCAGCGGCGCACCAGCGCGCGCCAGTTGTTGAGCGAAATCATTGCCTGTCTCCGTTGATGTTGTGGGGAAACAGGACGCACACCGCGGTAGAACTGCAAGACCGGGGTTCACGTCCCCTGGCCCAGCCGACTGCACTGGATCAGCGAGCGCGAGTGTGCAGAGCCCGGCTCCAGGGACACCTCCGCGTTAGCCCGAACCCCTTTTCAGGGGACAGACAGAGACAGGGAACCGCTTTAGCGCGAGGCGCCCGACGCCGGGCCGCTCGCCACGCCGTCGCCGGCCGTGGGCGGGATCGCACCGCGGCTGGCGCCACCGGAGGCCTGATCGCCACCGGTCAGGGCGCCGATGGCGGGCGGCGCGTCAGGATGGTCGGACGCGCCCTTGAGGTCGGTGCTCGGCGTCACCTTGGGCTCGGGCACGTCGGAAGGGCCT
>JAIPCJ010000210.1 GCA_021738245.1 Methylotenera sp.
TGAGCCGCCGCGGCCGTCAGAACGATTCCCAGGCCATTTCGGATTCCGTGATCTTGGCGCTGCTGGCCGCAGCCGGCGCCTTGGCCGGCTTGGCCGTCTTGGGGGCCGCCGCCGGTGCCGCAGACTTGGCGCGGGTGGGCGTCGTGGCCGGCGCGCGCAGGGGTCGTGCCGTCGAGGTTTCCACCCGGAAGACCGCCACAGCCTGGGCCAGGGCCTCGGCTTGATGCGCCAGGCTGCTGGCCGCCGCGGCGCTTTCTTCCACCAGTGCGGCGTTCTGCTGCGTGACCTGGTCCATCTGCGTGACGGCGATGTTGACCTGCTCGATGCCCCGGCTCTGCTCGGCCGAGGTGCTGGCGATCTCGCCGATCAGGTCGTTGACCTTGCGCACCTGCTCCACGATGGACTGCATCGCCTCGCCCGCATCGGCCACCTGCCGGCTGCCGGTCTCCACCCGCTCGACGCTGGCGCCGATGAGGGTCTTGATCTCCTTGGCAGCCTCGGCGCTGCGCTGCGCGAGTGTGCGCACCTCGCTGGCCACGACCGCGAAGCCGCGGCCCTGCTCGCCCGCACGGGCAGCCTCGACAGCGGCATTCAATGCCAGGATATTGGTCTGGAACGCGATGCCGTCGATGACGCCGATGATGTCGACGATCTTGCGGCTGCTGTTGCTGATCTCGTCCATGGTGCCCACCACCTGGCCCACCACCTCGCCGCCGCGACCGGCCGCGTGGCTGGCCTCGGCCGCCAGGCTGCTGGCGGCGCGTGCGGTGTCGGCGCTCTGGCGCACGGTGGCGGTCAGCTCTTCCATGGAGCTGGCGGTTTCCTGCAGGCTGGAGGCCTGCTGCTCGGTGCGGCTGGAGAGGTCCTGGTTGCCGGCGGCAATCTGGCTGGAGGCGGTGGTCACCGAGTCGACGCCCGAGCGCACCTCGGTCACCACGCGGCGCAGGGCGGCCACGGTGTCGGCAAGTGCGCGTTGCAGTTCGCCCAGTTCGTCGCGGCGGTCCGTGGTCACGTTGACGGTCAGGTCGCCGCCGGCCACGGTGTTGAGGTCGCCCACCACGACGGCCATCGGCCGGGTGATGGAGCGGGTCACGACGATGCCCGCCAGCACGGCCATCGCCAGGCCCAGCAGCGTGCCGCCGAGGGACATGGCGGTCACGCGGCTGATGGTGCCGAAGGCCTCCTCGCCGGATCGGTCCATCAGCTGTTCCTGAAAGTCCGTCAGGTCGTTCAGCTCCTTCATGTAGACCAGTTGAAGCGGGCGCAGCTTGTCCAGCAGCAGGGTCTTGGCCGCGTCCATGTCGCCGTCCTTCACCAGCTTCAAGAATTCGGTCTGGCTGGCGGCGAAAGCCGCACGTTCGGTCTGCAGCTTGTCGAAGCGCTTGCGGCCCTCGGCCGTGTTGATGCGCTTGTCCAGGTCTTCGTAGCGCTTGAGGATGCGGTCACGCGCCTCGCTGACAGCTTGGACTTCCACCTGACGCTTGGCCTCGCTGTCCAGCAGCAGCACGTTGCGCATGGCGCGTGCCTGCAGGTTCACGTCTTCGCCAATGTCATTGACGAGCTTGACCTTCACGTAGCGGTCCTTCAGCACGTCTTCCATGTTGCTGTGCACGGCCCGCAGGCCCAGCCAGCCATTCAGGGCCATGGCGATCATGAGCAGGGCCACCAAGGCAAAGGCGGCGCCGAGGCGGGTGCCGATGCGCAGGTTCTTCATCGCGTTCATGCGGTCTCCAGGGGTAGAGCCAGGGGGGATCAGGGCCGGATGTCCGACGTGCGCAGGTCGTCGGCATCCGGCGGCTGCGCCCAGCGTAGAGGCCCCGCTTCACATTCAGCAACAAGCGATGCGCCTTGCGGGGCGGATGGGCGTGACAACTTCCCCACAAGTGGGGATGTTGCTGCGCGACGATCCGCGGTGCAGGGCTCCAGCGCTGCGTGGCGGTGGGGCGCCCTAGAAGGCTTCCCAAGCCAGATCGCCTGCCATCGCTGCTGGCGCCTGCCGGCGGTGCGGCGCGGGCAGGGCGGCTCGCACCGGGCGCGCCACGGCGTCGGCCGGTGCTTGCTGCGCGACAACGGGTGCCTCGCTGTTCCGGTGGTCGAGCCGGAACGCCGCCGCCACTGCGGCCAGGGCCTCGGCCTGCTGTGCCAGGCTGCTGGCCGCTGCGGCACTCTCCTCCACCAGCGCGGCGTTCTGCTGGGTGGCCTGGTCCATCTGCGTGACGGCGATGTTGACCTGCTCGATGCCGCGGCTCTGTTCGCTCGCAGTGCTGGCGATTTCACCAATGAGGTCGTGCACCTTGCGCACCTGCTCGACGATGTCGTGCATGGCCTGGCCGGCCTCGGCCACCTGGCGGCTGCCGGCTTCGACGCGGTCGGCGCTGGTGCCGATCAAGGTCTTGATCTCCTTGGCGGCCTCGGCGCTGCGCTGCGCCAGGGTGCGCACTTCGCCAGCGACGACGGCAAAGCCTCGCCCCTGCTCGCCGGCGCGGGCCGCTTCGACCGCCGCATTGAGCGCCAGGATGTTGGTCTGGAAGGCGATGCCGTCGATGACGCCGATGATGTCGACGATCTTGCGGCTGCTGTTGCTGATCTCGTCCATGGTGCCCACCACCTGGCTCACGACCTCGCCGCCATGCTGGGCGGCGGCACGGGCGTTGGCCGCCAGGTTGCTGGCCGCGCGGGCCGTGTCGGCGCTCTGCCGCACGGTGATGGTGAGTTCCTCCATCGAGCTGGCGGTTTCCTGCAGGCTGGAGGCTTGCTGTTCGGTGCGGCTGGACAGGTCCTGGTTGCCGGCAGCGATCTGGCTGGACGCGGTTGTCACCGAGTCCACGCCCGAGCGCACCTCGCTCACCACGCGGCGCAACGAGGCCACCGTGTTCGACAAGGCACGCTGCAACTCGCCCACTTCATCGCCCCGATCGACCTTGACCTCCACCGTCAGGTCACCGCGGGCCACGGCGTGCAGATCGTCCACCATGGCAGCGACCGGCCGTGTCACGGAGCGGGTCACCAGCAGGCCAGCCACCAGCGCAATGGCCAGGCCCAGCACCGTCGTGCTCGTGGACAGCGTGTGCCCGCGGTCCACGCGGGCCAGGGTGGCTTCGCCGGCCTGCTCCATGAGCTTTTCCTGGAACTCGGTCATCTCGTCCAGCCGCTTCATGTAGGCCAGCTGGCGGGGCCGCAGGGTGTCGAGCAGGGCCTGGCGGGCTGCGGCGATGTCGCCGGACTGCACCAGCTTCAGAAAGTCGTTCTGCGCGGCGAGATAGGTGCGGCGCTCGTCCTGCAGATGCTTGAAAAGGGCATGCCCCTGCGCGGTGTGCACCCGGGCTTCAAGCGCCTCGTAACTCTTGGCGAGCCGTTCGCGTGAGGCCATCAGCGCCTGCACTTCCTGCTCCCGCTGGGCGGGCGATTCCATGATCACGAGGTTGCGCACCGCGCGCGCCTGCAGGTTCACATCGCTGCCGATGCTGGCCACGAGCTTGACCTTGATGTAGAGGTCATGCACCACGGAGTCCATGTCGCCCCGCACACCGGACAGGCTGTGCCCGGCCAGCAGGGCCAGGCTCACCATCAACAGTGTGATCAGTCCGAACGCGGCCCCGAGCCGGGTGCCGATGCGCAGATTCTTCAATGCAGCCATGGGATTCTCCGAAGGTGTGGCGGGTCAACAGTCGGCGAGCCCCTCGGGCGCCCATGGCGCCGGCGTTGCCCGGCTGGCGAGCGCTGTCAAATTGATAAAGGCGACCCGCATGGTGCCTGCGGAGCAAGAAAAAGCCGCCCGGGCGGCTGGCGCCGGGGCGGCTCGGGTGGGGGCGCCGGGCGGTCAGCCGGGCTGCTTGGTGATGCGCAGATAGGGCTTGGGCGCCTTCCAGCCTTGGGGGAACAGGGTCTTGGCGTCTTCGTCGCTGACCGAGCCGGCAATGATCACGTCTTCGCCTTGCTTCCAGTTGGCGGGCGTGGCGACCTTGTGCCGGGCGGTGAGCTGCAGGCTGTCGAGCACCCGCAGGATCTCGTCGAAGTTGCGGCCGGTCGTCATCGGGTAGGTCAGGATCAGCTTGATGCGCTTGTCGGGCCCGACGATGAAGACCGAGCGCACGGTGGCATTCGTGGCGGCGGTGCGGCCTTCGGAGGTGCCGTCCACATCGGCCGGCAGCATGTTGTAGAGCTTGGCCACGTGCAGGTCGTGGTCGCCGATCATCGGATAGCGGGGCAGGTAGCCCTGGGTCTCCTCGATGTCCTTGGCCCAGCGGTGATGGTTGTCGACCGGGTCCACCGACAGGCCGATGAGCTTGGCGCCGCGGCGGGTGAACTCCGGCTCGATCTTGGCCATGTAGCCGAGCTCGGTCGTGCAGACCGGCGTGAAGTCCTTGGGGTGGGAGAACAGGATGGCCCAGTGGTCGCCGATCCAGTCGTGGAAGCGGATCTCGCCTTGGGTGGTCTGGGCGGTGAAGTCGGGGGCGATGTCGTTGATGCGCAGGGACATGGCAGCTCCATGAGGGTGTGACCGGGGAGCGACCATGATAGGAAGGGCGCTTGCGCGGTGCCCGCATGAGCTTGCTCCCGAAATGACTATCGCCGGTTGCCGTTCAGGGCAGCTTGCCGAAGGACGCGCGGTAGTCCCGCGGCGACAGGCCCAGCCGCGCCTGGAAGTGGTGCCGCAAGGCCTGCACGCTGCCGAAGCCGGCCTCGGCGGCCACCCGCTCCACCGGCAGGGCGCTGGCTTCGAGCAGGCGCCGCGCCTCCGCGACGCGCTCGGCAATCAGCCATTCGCCCGGCGGCTGCGCCGTGGCCTCGGTGAAGCGGCGCAGGAAGGTGCGCGGGCTCATCGCTGCAGCAGCGGCCATGCGCTCGACCGTCCAGTTCGCGCGCAGCTCTGCCCGCACACGCTCCAGCAGGTGGGCGAGCCGATGATCGCGGTCGGCAGGCAGCGGTCGTTCGATGAACTGCGCCTGGCCGCCGCTGCGGTGCGCGGGCATCACCAGCCGGCGTGCCACGCTGTTGGCCGCCTCGATGCCGAAATCGCCGCGCACGAGGTGCAGCATGAGGTCGATGCCGGCGGCGCTGCCTGCGGAGGTCAGCACACGGTCCTCTTCGACGTAGAGCACCTGGGCGTCGACCTCGATGGCCGGATGGCGCGCCTTCAGCCGCTCGGCATAGCGCCAGTGCGTCGCGGCGCGGCGGCCGTCCAGCAGCCCGGTGGCGGCCAGCACGAAGGCGCCCGAGCAGATCGACGCCAGCCGCGCGCCGCGCGCCCAGGCCGCGCGCAGCTGGTTGACGAGCGCCTGCGGCACGGGCGCGTCGGCGCCTTTCCAGCCGGCCACGACGATGAGGTCAGCCTCTTCCAACAGCTCAGGCCCGCCGTCACTGGTGACCTGCAGCCCGCCGTGGGCCCGCAGTACGCCCGGCTCGATGGCTGCGCTGCGGAAGCGATACCAGCCCGGCCCCATCTCCGGCCGCGCCAGGCCGAAGATCTCGGCGGCAATCGCGAACTCGAAGGTGCACAGGCCGTCGTAGACCGGGGCGACCACCAGCGGCCCGGTGAGGGCGTTCGGCGAGCCAGGCGCGCGGGCGGGCAGCGCGTTTGGCGTGATCTTGTTGATAAGAGTCATGCGCGCCAATTGTGCCGCCGGCCTGCGGGCGCGACGATGAGCGCACTTGTCACCTGGAGCCCTTCATGCCCTCCCAAGTCACCGCCATCCCGGCCGCCACGCCGGCCGAAGCCCAGGCGCATTTCGCCGCCGAGTTCCGCTTCGAGACAGACTGCTGGGATGTGCATGACGCCCTCAGCCGCGGCGAGGCCGATTTCGTGCTGCTGGATGTGCGTTCCGCCGAACTGTTCGCACGCGGCCATGTGCCCGGCGCGGTGCACTTGCCGCACGGCAAGCTCGTCGAGAGCAAGCTGGCGGCCTGGCCGGCCGACACGCTCTTCGTCACGTATTGCGCCGGCCCGCATTGCAATGGCGCGGCGCGGGGCGCCTTGCGGCTGGCCGCACTGGGCCGGCCGGTCAAGATCATGGCCGGCGGCATCACGGGATGGCTGGACGAAGGCTTCGCGCTGGCGCAGGGGTGAGCGGGCAGGCAGCTAGCATGCGGTGATGAAGATCACCTCCTTGCTGCTGGCTGCGGCCGCCTGCGTCACGAGCGCGGCATTCGCCCAGCCCTCCTCGCTCAGTCTCGAACGCATCGTGGCGGATCCGCCCTTGGCCGGCCGCCTGCCGCGCCAGGCCGAGATCTCGCCGGGCGGTCGATGGGTCAGCTTCCTGCGCCCGTCGCAGGCCGACAGCGAAGTGCTGGAGCTCTGGGCCCAGCCGAGTGCCGGCGGCGAGCCGCGCAAGCTCGTCGCTGCGGCTGACCTGCTGGCCGGCGCCGAGCAGAAGCTCAGCGAGGCCGAAAAAATGGCGCTGGAGCGCCAGCGCATCAGCCAGCGTGGCATCACCGGCTACCAATGGTGCGGGCAGGATGACAGCGCACTGCTGTTCCCGCTGTCGGGCGACCTCTACCTCGTGCGCCTGACGGCCGACGGCCCCCGCGCCCAGCGCCTGACCCAGAGCCCCGACGCCCCCAAGCAGGACCCGCGCTGCACCCGCGACGGCCAGCGCCTGGCCTTTGTCCAGGGCGGCAACCTGATGCTGCTGCCGCTGTCCGGGGCCGCCACGGCCCGGCCATTGACGGCCGATGGCAGCGACACGGTGACCTGGGGCCTGGCAGACTTCATCGCCGCCGAGGAGCTCGCGCGCCAGCGGGGCTACTGGTGGTCGCGTGATGGCCAGTCGCTGCTCGCGCTGCGGGTGGACGAATCCGGCGTGGCACTCAAGACCCGCGCGCAGATCTTTGCCGACCGCACCGCCATGACCGAGCAGCGCTACCCCGCTGCTGGCGCGGCGAACGCCAAGGTCACGGCCTTTGTGATCGACGCCGCCACCGGCCAGCGGCGTGAACTGGCGTTGCCCGCGAGCGCCGAGTACATCGCCCGCGCGGGCTGGTTTGCCGACGGCACACCCTGGCTGCAGTGGTTCAACCGCGCTCAGACCCGGCTCACGCTGACCGAGTTCAAGGCCGGTGCAGACGGCACCCGGCAGCCGCGTGACATCACGGTGGAGACCGACCCGGCCTGGGTCGAGGTGCACGACGACCTGATGGAGACACCGCGCGGGCTGCTCTGGTCCAGCGAGGACTCGGGCCGTCGCCAGCTGCTGCTGCTGGACCGCGCCAGCGGCCGCCCCACGCCACTGTCCCAGCAGGCCGAGGCGGGGGCCCATGCCATCTGCGTGGGGGAGCGCGGGGTGGTGTTTGCCGGTTTCAGTGACCTGGGCAAGCGCCAGGAGCTCTATCTGCAGCCCCTGGCGGGCGGCCCGGCGCAAGGGCTGCCGGGCGCCGCCGAGCGCCAGTGGCGCGACGCCAAGGCCGACAACGCCTGTGCGCGGCTGCTGGTGACCCGGTCGGCCTGGGGGCAGCCGCCGGCACTGGCGCTGCAGACCCTCGGTCAGGCCGGGGCCATCTCGCTGGCGGGTGACGCGCCGTCGCCCGATCTCGCCGCCTACGCCAACCAACCCCAGCCGCTGGCGCTGATGGCCGCCGACGGCCGCACGCCGCTCAACGCCTTCTACTTTGCCGCTCGCACCGCGGCCGGCGCCCGCCACCCGGTCATCGTGATGGCCTACGGTGGCCCGGGTGCGTCCACCGTCAACTGGTCCTGGGGGCGCGACATGGCGCTCATCGCCTACTGGCAGCAGCGCGGCTTCGGCGTGCTGACGCTGGACACCCGCGGCATGGCCCACCGGGACCGCGACTTCACACGCGCCCATCAGGCCGCCTTCGGCAAGACGGAAGTGGCTGACCTGTACGCCGCAGTTCGCCAGCTGCCGCGGCAGGTGCCGTCGGTGGACCCGGCGCGCATCGG
>JAIPCJ010000025.1 GCA_021738245.1 Methylotenera sp.
AGCCCGGCGCGCACTGAACGGCACCGCGCGCCAACGGCGCGCGCACCCCAACGAAAAACGGCAGCCCGAGGCTGCCGTTGTTGCTGTTCAGGAGGCGTTCAGCCCATGTGCAGGCCGCCATTGCAGGAGAAGTCGGCACCGGTGGTGAAGCCGCTGTCCTCGCCGGCCAGCCAGGCAACGACCGAACCGATTTCCTCGGGCGTGCCCAGGCGCTTGACCGGAATGGTGGCCACGATCTTTTCGAGGATTTCGGGCTTGATCGCCTTGACCATGTCGGTGCCGATGTAGCCGGGGCTCACGGTATTGACCGTCACGCCCTTGGCGGCCAGTTCCTGCGCCAGGGCCATGGTGAAGCCGTGCATGCCGGCCTTGGCGGCCGAGTAGTTGGTCTGGCCCGCCTGGCCCTTCTCGCCATTGACCGAGCTGATCTGGATGATGCGGCCCCAGCCCTTCTCGACCATGCCCGGCACGACCTGCTTGGTCACGTTGAACATGGAGTTGAGGTTGGTGTCGATGACCGCCTTCCAGTCCTCCGGGGTCATCTTCAGGAACATGCGGTCGCGGGTGATGCCGGCGTTGTTGACCAGCACATCGATGGGGCCGTGTTCCTGCACCGCCTTGGTGAAGGCCTCGACGGTGGAATCCCAGTCCGCCACGTTGCCGACCGACGCATAGAAGGTGTAGCCCAGGGCCTTCTGCTCGTCCAGCCACTTGTTGAAGTCACGGCTCGGGCCGCAGCCGGCAATGACCTTGAAGCCTTCCTTGTGCAGGCGTTGACAGATGGCGGTACCGATACCGCCCATGCCCCCGGTGACGTAGGCAATTTTTTGGCTCATGGAAGTCTCCTCGTGATTGGACTGTGGGGGATTCGAGTTTCAGCGTTCAACGGTCAGGGCGACACCCATGCCACCACCGATGCACAGAGAGGCAATACCCTTCTTGGCATCGCGCTTGATCATCTCGTGCAGCAGGGTGACGAGCACGCGGCAGCCGCTGGCCCCGATCGGGTGGCCGAGCGCGATGGCGCCGCCGTTGACGTTGACCTTGCTCGTGTCCCAGCCCATCTCGTTGTGCACGGCGCAGGCCTGGGCCGCGAAGGCCTCGTTGATCTCCAGCAGGTCCAGGTCAGCCGGCTTCCAGCCGGCGCGCTCCAGCGCCTTGCGGGCCGCCGGCACCGGGCCCATGCCCATGTAGGCCGGGTCCAGGCCGGCCGAGGCGTAGGAGGCGATGCGCGCCAGCGGCGTGAGGCCCAGGGCCGCCGCCTTGGCCGCGGTCATCACAACCACGCCGGCCGCGCCATCGTTCAGGCCCGAGGCATTGCCGGCGGTCACGCTGCCGGCCTTGTCGAAGGCGGGGCGCAGACCGGCCAGAGCCTCGGCGTTGGACTTGCGGTTGATGAACTCGTCGGCCGCAAAGACGATCGGGTCGCCCTTCTTCTGCGCAATGCTGAAGGGCACGATCTCGTCCTTGAAGCGGCCGGCGTCCTGGGCCGCAGCGGCCTTTTGCTGCGAGGCCAGCGCGAGCGCATCTTGCTGCTCGCGCGTAATGCCGTACTTCTTGGCCACGTTCTCGGCGGTGATGCCCATGTGGTACTGGTTGTAGACGTCCCACAGGCCGTCCACGATCATGGTGTCGACCATCTTCCAGTCGCCCATGCGCTGGCCGTCGCGCGAGTTGGGCAGCACATGGGGCGACAGGCTCATGCTCTCCTGGCCTCCGGCGATGACGATCTCGCTGTCGCCATCGCGAATCGCCTGGGCGGCCAGCATCACCGCCTTGAGGCCCGAGCCGCAGACCTTGTTGATGGTCATGGCCGGCACCGCCTGCGGCAGGCCCGACTTGATCACGGCCTGGCGGGCCGGGTTCTGGCCCACCCCAGCGGTGAGCACCTGGCCGAGGATGACCTCGCCGATCTGCTCGCCCGACAGGCCCGTGCGGCGCAGCAGGTCCTGGATGACGGCGGCGCCGAGTTCGCTGGCGGGGGTCTTGGCGAGCGTGCCGCCGAACTTGCCGATGGCGGTGCGCGCGGCGGCGACGATGACGATGTCCTGTTGGCTCATGGTGTCTCCAGAAAAGTGATCAGGCTTTGACCTTGACGTAGCGGCCGGGCGCGGGCTCGATCGCCTTGAACTTGCGGTTGCCCGGGGTCTTGGGTGCGGGCTTCTTGACGCCCGCGTGCGAGGCGAGCCAGGCCGACCAGTCGGTCCACCAGCTCCCCGGGTGTTCGGTCGCGCCTTGCAGCCAGGCGTCGGGGTCGGCCGGCAGCGCGGCGCTCTTGCTGATCCAGTGGCTGCGCTTGCCCTTGGCCGGCGGGTTGATGACGCCGGCAATGTGGCCCGAGGCGCCCATCACGAAGCGGCGCTTGCCCTTGAAGAGCTGGGTGTTCCGGTAGGCCGCCTGCCAAGGCACGATGTGGTCTTCACGCGAGCCGTAGATGTAGACCGGGCAGTCGATGGCGCTGAGGTCGAGCTTTTCGCCGCAGACCGTCAGCTTGCCCGGCTGCTTCAGCTCGTTTTGCAGATAGGTGTGGCGCAGGTACCAGCAGTACATCGGCCCGGGCAGGTTGGTGGAGTCGCCGTTCCAGTACAGCAGGTCGAAGGCCGGGGGCGCTTCCCCCTTGAGGTAGTTGCCCACGACATAGTTCCAGACCAGGTCGTTGGGCCGCAGGAAGCTGAAGGTGGTGGCCAGCTCCTGGCCGTGCAGCAGCTGCGGGCCGTTGTGCGCTTCCGGGCCAAGGGTGGCCTCGCGCAGGCGCACACTAGCTTCGTCGACAAAGATGTCCAGGATGCCGTTGTCGGCAAAGTCCAGCAGCGTGGTCAGCAGCGTCAGGCTGGCGGCGGCCTGCTCGCCCCTCGCCGCCAGAACCGCCAGCCCGCAAGCGAGGATGGTGCCGCCAACGCAGAAGCCCAGCGTGTTGATGCGCTCCTGACCCGAAATCTCCTGCACGACCCGGATGGCCTGGATGGCCCCCTGCTCGACGTAGTCGTCCCAGGTCAGGTGCTTGACCGATTCATCGGGGTTGCGCCAGCTCACCACGAACACCCGATGCCCCTCGGCCACCGCGTAGCGAATCAGCGAGTTGTCGGGCTGCAGGTCGAGGATGTAGAACTTGTTGATGCAAGGCGGCACCAGCAGGAAAGGGCGCGCATGCACCTGCGGCGTCAGGGGCGCGTACTCGATCAGCTGGAAGAGCGCGTTCTCGAACACCACGCTGCCCGCCGTCGTGGCGACATTGCGGCCGACCTCGAAGGCGCTTTCGTCGGTCTGCGACACATGCCCGCGTTGCACATCGCCCCAGAGCTGCTGCAGGCCGCGGGCCAGGGTCTCGCCGTGGCTGTCCAGCGCGAGCTTTTGCGCCTCCGGGTTGAGCGCCAGGAAGTTGCTCGGAGAGGCTGCGTCCACGAACTGCTGCACCGCGAACTTGATCCGGGCCTTGGTCTTGTCGTCGGCCTCCACCTGCTCGGCCATCTTGCCCAGCGTGCGACCGTTGAGCAGATAGAGCTGGCTCATGAAGTGAGCCGCCGGGTTGGAGCGCCATTCCGGCGCGGCGAAACGCCGGTCTGTCGCGGCAGGCGCCTCGCCCTGCCCGAGCGACGCATTCCAGAGCGCGGTGGCCTGCTTCAGGTAGTCGGCCTGCAGTTCGGCCAGCGCGGCAGGGGAAATCTGCGGGAGATGCGCCATTTGCTGCATCAGGTCCGCAAAGGGCTGCGCGTCCATGGCGGGCGGCGCATCGTTCTTCTTGCGAGTGGCCATGTCTTCCTCGGAACTCCCGCGTCAGCGGTGTTGTCTCGGTCCGTTGCAATAAGCTTGCCACATTCCGCTGATGCGGCTTTGTAACCGCGCGCGCTGACGCGCCCATGACACATGTACCTTGTCGCCATTGCCTGGGGCTACGTCGCGTTGATGATGGCCGCCGCCGAAGCGCTGAGCCCGCAGGGCACGCTCTTCGGCGCTTTCGTCACGTTGATGCTCTACGGCGTGCTCCCGGTGGGCTTGTTGATGTACATCCTCGGCACGCCGGGCCGCAAGCGGCGCCGCCAGGCCGATGAGTTAGCCGCGCAGCGCGATGCAGGCGGCCATCCGGCCCCGGGGTCGGCCGAGGGCCTCGCCGCGGAACGAGAAGAAGCGTGAATCATCGGTCAGCGTGCACCAGCCGCCGCCGCTGATCTGGGTGACACCGGCAGCCGCCAAGCGTTCGCGAGCGAGCAAGGGCAGGTCCGCGCGCCAGCGAGGCTCGGGGTTGGGCCGGTAGAGAAAGCCCGCTTGATCCTGCGCGATGGCCTCGCGCCCGAAGGCCGTCACCACCTCAGGCCCCACCTCGAACGCCTCAGGCCCGATGCACGCGCCCAGCCAGGCGCGCACCTCACCGGGCGCACAACCGGCCGCACGGCAGAGTTCTGCCACGGTGTTCTCCAATACACCAGCCGCCAGCCCGCGCCAGCCGGCATGGGCGCCGGCCACACCACCGGGAGCAGCAAACAGCACCGGCAGGCAGTCAGCCACGAGGATGGCGACCGCAAGATCGGGGTCGGTCGACACGGCGGCATCGGCCGGCGGCGCGTTGTCGTCGTGCCAATCGGGCTGCAGGCGGACCACCTCGCTGCCGTGCACCTGGTCCAGGAAGATCGGTCGAGCGCCGAGCAACGGCTGCAAGGCGGCCCGCTCGGCGCGCACGGCCGTCGGATCGCCCGCCTTGCGGCCGTAGTTGGGGCCGCGTGTCGTCATGAAGGCCGTGACGCCCAGGCCTTCGGGCCAGTCCGGCCGCAACCAGGCTGCATCAGGCTGCATCGGGGCACACGCTCGGGTGGGTCTGGGCAAATGCCGGATGGGCCAGGCAGGCGGCATGGATGCGCATCACCGTGGGGTAGGCCTCCAGCGGGCAGTTGAAGCGCTCGGCGTTGTAGACCTGCGGCACGAGCAGGCAGTCCGCCAGGCCCGGCGTGTCACCGAAGCAGAACGCACCCGCCGTGGCCGCCAGGCGCTGCTCCACGATGGCCAGGCCTGTCGCGATCCAGTGGTGGTACCAGCGGTCGACCGTGGCCTGCTCCTGGCCGAGGTCGTTCTTCAGGTAGCGCAGCACCCGCAGGTTGTTCAGCGGGTGGATGTCGCAGCCGATGTCTTGCGCCAGCGCGCGCACCTGCGCCCGCGCCAGCGGCTCGCGCGGCAGCAGCGGCGGCTCGGGGTGGGTCTCGTCGAGGTATTCGAGGATGGCCATGGACTGGCTCAGCCAGGCGCCGTCATCCAGCACCAAGGCGGGCACCAGATGCGAGACCTGGCGGTTGGCAAAGGGCTCGGCGAACTGCTCGTTCTTCGCCAGGTGAATGGCCGCGTAGTCGTAGTCCAGGCCCTTGAGTGCCAGGCCGATGCGCACCCGCCATGAGGCCGACGAGCGGAAGTAGTTGTAGAGCTTCATGGCCTGGATTCTCACCCTCTATAAACTCGGCCGCATGCCCTTCCCCGCCCGCTTCAAGCACTGCCCGAACTGCGGCGCCGCCGTGGACTACCGCATCCCAGCCGACGACAACCGCGAGCGCGCCGTCTGCCCGAGTTGCCACAGCATCCATTACCAGAATCCGCTGAACGTGGTCGGCACGCTGCCGGTGTGGGAGGCCGATGGTCGCGTGCTGCTGTGCCGGCGCGCCATCGAGCCGCGCCACGGGCTGTGGACCCTGCCGGCCGGCTTCATGGAACTGGGCGAGACCACGGCCGAGGGCGCGCTGCGCGAGACGCAGGAAGAAGCCGGCGCTGACGTCGAGATGGGGCCGCTCTACACCGTGCTGAACGTGGTGCGCGTGGGGCAGATTCATCTGTTCTACCGCGCGCGGCTGCGCTCGCCGGACTTCAACCCGGGGCCGGAGTCGCTCGAAGCGCGCCTGTTTGCGGAGGCCGACATCCCCTGGGAAGAGCTCGCCTTCAAGACCACGCGCGAAACGCTGCGCTGCTTCTTCGAAGACCGGGCCCGCGGCGGCGGCTATGCGCTGCGCGAGATCGACGTCGCCTGAGGCGGCTCAGTTCAGCGTGACGAGCAAGGCGGCCTGCAGCACGCTGCGGCGCTTGAGCGCCGGGCTGGCGTCACCCTCCAGCTGAGCGACCAGGGCCACCGTCGGGTGTGCCGGCGTGGCCAGGCCGGCGAACACCGGGATGCCGGCGCTGCGCGCGATGCGACGCACCAGGGTGGCCGGCAGATGCTGGCATTCCACGGCGTCATAGAGCTGGCCGAGCATCCGGGCGGTGTTGTCGACCTGCACATCGCTGCTGGCATCGTCCAACCCGGCACGCACCGACGACACCCGCGCGCCCAGCGCCTTGGCGGCTTCGATGAAGGCCGTGGCCGGGGCGTCCGCCCCCTCAGGTGTCACGAGTGCGAGCTGCTTGCCGGCCAGCAAGGGGGCCGCGGCGCCACCGGCCTGCGCCAGCGCGCCAGCCTGGCGCAGCACGGCTGCCGCCAGGGCGGGTTGCTGGAAATCGACGCCGACAGCGCCGTCGTTGGCCTGTGAACACATGGCTTGTCAGCGTAGCGAGCGCAACTCGCCAAGCCTTGATGAAAGTCAACCCGGGGGAATCTGGTTTGCTGGTACTTATCCGGTCACCTTCTGTTCACGGACTGTTACGCAGCGCTACCGAGCGATGTCTCGCATTGCTCGTCCATTGGCAAGGCCTCCCTAGCATGACCTGATCGAACGCCCCACGGAGAACGCCATGCAAACCCTCGCCACGATGCGCACTGCCCCCGCTTTCAACGCCCGTCCCACGCCCGTCCTCAGCGGCCGGGACGTTGCGCGCGGCAGCACCGGTCAGCGCATCGCCGAGGCCCTGCAGCTCATCGCCACGGCGCTGCAACCCAAGCGCCGCATCGTGCATGCTGGCGATGTGATCTACCGCGCTGGTGACCGCTTCGAGCACCTGCACATCCTGAACTCCGGCTTCTTCAAGCTGATCAGCCTGTCCAGCGACGGCCGCGAGCAGGTCGTGGGGCTGCGCTTCCGGGGCGACTGGCTCGGCTTCAGCGCCATCTCCGAAGGCATCTACGGCTGCGACGCCATCGCGCTGGACACCGCCGAGGTCTGGACCGTGCGCTACGACGCCCTGCTGCAGGCCTGCCTCACCCATCCGGCGCTGATGGCCATCGTGCACGAGGCCATGAGCAACGAGATCCTGCGCGATCGCGACTCGTTGATGAGCATCTGCACCCTGCCGGCCGACGCCCGCGTGGCCGCCTTCCTGCACTACTGGGCCCAGTCGCTGGCAGATCGGGGCCTGCGCGCCGACCAGTTCAGCCTGCGCCTGACCCGCGCCGAGATCGGCAACTACCTCGGCCTCACGCTGGAGACGGTCAGCCGCGTGCTGTCGCGCCTGGCCCGGGCCGAGCTGATCGCCTTCAACGAAAAGAGCCGCCGCGACATCTGCATCCCCGACTTCCACGCGCTGGCGGCTTACGTCGAGCGTCGCGACGCACCGGCCGGCCTGCACTGACCCGCCAGCCGCCAACGACAACCTCCCATGGATGCTGCCTCCGCCACCGACCTGGACGCCGAACGGCCGGCCACGGGCGTGACGAGCGGCGCAGCCGCCCAGGGCCTGCGCCAGTTCATGGGCACGCCGCTGGCACTGGCGCTGGCCTATGCCGCCTTCGGCATGCTGTGGATCTTGCTGTCCGACCGGCTGCTGCACCAGGCCAGCGCCGACCTGGCCACGCTGTCGGCCCTGGCCCAGGGCAAAGGCATCGCCTTCGTGCTGCTGACCAGCGGCCTGATCTACCTCGTGGCGGCACGCCGGCAGCGGGCGGCCACCCGGCGAACGCCGCCGGACTTCGGCGACGCGCACGAGCTGAGTACCCAGGAGCGGCCCTTGCGACTGATGGGTGTATTCGCCCTGCCCTGCGTGGCCATCGTCGCTGCCAGCCTCATCAGCTATGCGAGCAACGCCAGCCGAGACCATGCCGAGCACATTGATCGCCTGCACCGCGAGGCCCAGGCCAAGACCAACCTCGTTCAGGGCTGGATCGAAAGGCGTGTGCGCGAGGCACGCCAACTGGCCGCTGACCCCACGCTGCGCGGCAGCCTGCTGCGCTGGCGCCGCCCGCCCGACGAGGCCGCCACGCTCGCACTGCGTCGGCAGTTGCAGATGCTGCTCGCCTCGGGCCACTACAGCGCGGCGCTCATGCTCGACGCACAGGGTCACGCCGTGCTGAATGCCGACGACGGGCCGGCCGACCTCGACCCCACCGTGGTGGAGGCCGCCCTCACGGCGCTTCAGCAGGGCCGCGTGTCGGGCAGCGACTTTCTGGCCCGGCCGGGCCAGGCGGGCGGCCTGCGCTACGACCTGCTGGTGCCCCTGTTGGGCAGCGACGGGCATGCCGACCTCGTGCTGGTGCTGCGCACCGAGCCGCGCCGCTCGCTGCTGCCCCAGTTGCTCGCGGGCACGGCCTTCGGCGGGCCGGAGACGCTGCTGCTGCGCCCAGGCGCGCAGCGCCTGCTGGCCGTGGGACTGGGCGGCAATGACATGCCGGTCGTGCGAGCCAGCGAGGGCATCGCAGGCGACACCGACCTGGCCGCGCTGGCGGCCAATCCTGCCCTGGCCGGCACACTGATCAACGGCCTGCCCCTGGCCCGAGCGGAACGCGCGGGCGAGCCGACGGCCGCGATCGCCCTGCCCCTGCCAGGCTCGTCCTGGTTCGTGGTGGTTCAGGTCCCGCAGGACAGCCTGCATGGCGAAGGCGTGGCCTCAGGCGCGGCGCTGTTGCTGCTGGTGGACGTGCTGGCCGTGCTGCTGACCGGCGCGGTGGTGTTCGTGGCGCTGCGCCGGCAGGAGCAGCGAAACGCCGCCCGCATGGCTGCCGACCATGCCGAGAAGGAGCGCGCCTGGCAGATCGCCGAGGCCATCGCCAATTCGTCCAGCGACCTGATCTTCGCCAAGGACCTGCAGGGCCGCTATCTGTTCGCCAACCGCGAGCTCGGCCGCCTGTTGGGCCGCGCGCCCGCCACCTTGCTGGGCAAGACCGCCCGGGACATCCTGGCGCCTGACCAGGTGCACCAGCTGCTGGGCGACGTGGCGGCCGTGGCCCGGTCCGAGCAACCGGTCAACCTGGAGATGCAGCTCGCCACCGCCCAGGGCGACCGCATCTATGCCTGCACGAAGGGGCGCCTGGTCGACAACGCCGGCCAGGTGATCGGCGTCTATGGCATTTCCAGCGACATCACCGCGCGGCGCGACCTGCAGCAGCGCATGCAGCAATGGGCCACCGCCTTCGACGATATCCGCGACGGCGTCATCGTGACCGACCCGCTGGGCTATATCCAGTCAGTCAACCGCGCCTTCAGCCAGATCACCGGCTACACCGCCGAGGAGGCCATCGGCGACAACATGCGCCTGGTTCACTCCGGCCGCCACGGTCGCGCGTTCTACGAGCAGATGTGGACGCTGCTGAACCAGACCGGCCACTGGCAAGGCGAGATCTGGAACCGCCGCAAGAACGGCGAGATCTACCCCGAGTGGCTGACCATCCGCGCGGTGCGCAACGACGACGGGCCGGTCACGCACTACGTGGGCGTGTTCACCGACATCAGCCGCATCAAGGACAGTGAGGCCCAGGCCGACTGGCTGTTCCACAACGACCCGCTGACCAAGCTGCCCAACCGCGCCCAATTGCAGCGCCGCCTGGAGCAGGCCCTGGCCCGCGCCCGGCGCCGCGAGGCACGGCCGGCCCTGATGGTCATCGACCTGGACGGCTTCAAGACCGTCAACGACAGCCTGGGCCACCCCGCCGGTGACGAACTGCTGATCTGCGTCGCCGAGCGATTGCAGGCCCGCCTGCGCCACAAAGATTGCCTCGGGCGGCTGGGCGGCGACGAGTTCCTGCTCATCATCGAGAACGCGGCACAGGCGGATGACCTCAGCCAGATAGCCCGCGACGTGCTGGCTGCGGTGTCGGAGCCGGTGGCCCTGTCCTGCGGTCGCGATGCCTACCTGACGGCCAGCATCGGCATCAGCCTGTTCCCCGACAGCGACAGCCCCACCGCGGTAGAACTGCTGCGCGATGCGGATGCCGCCCTGCACCGCGCCAAGGACCTGGGGCGCAACCGCTACTGCTTCTACACCGGCGACATGCATGCCCAGGCCATGGCCAAGCTGGAGCTGGAGGCGGCGCTGAGCCGCGCCATCGAACGCGAAGAGCTGCTGCTGCACTACCAGCCCAAGGTGGCCGCGCAGACTGGCGAGGTGGTGGGGGCCGAAGCCCTGCTGCGGTGGCAGCGCGGTACCTCGGGCCTGGTGCCACCGGGGCAGTTCATCCCCTTGGCCGAGCAGAGCAGCCTGATCCTGGACATCGGCGCCTGGGTCATCGACCGCGCCTGCCGCCAGCTGCGCCAGTGGCTCGATGCGGGCCAGCCGGTGGTGCGCATCGCTGTCAACGTCGCCGCACGGCAGTTTGCCGCGGGGGACCTCGACACCGTCGTGGCCGCTGCCCTGCAGCGCCACGGCATCGATGCCGACCTGCTGGAGCTGGAGCTCACCGAGGGCATGCTGATGAGCAACCCACAGCAAGGCACCGCCATGCTGCAGCGGCTGCGCGGGCTGGGCGTCAAGATCTCGCTCGACGACTTCGGTACGGGTTACTCCAGCCTGGCCTATCTGCACCAGTTCCCGATCGACACCCTGAAGATCGACCAATCCTTCGTGCGCCGCATCGGCGAGGTGCCCGACGGCGAGGCCCTGGTGGACGCCGTCATCGGCCTGGCCCACCGGTTGCACCTGCGCGTGGTGGCCGAGGGCGTGGAGACGCAGGCCCAGCGGGCTCACCTGCTGCGCCAGGGCTGTGACGAGATGCAGGGCTACCACTTCGGCCGCCCCGCGCCGGCGGAGTCGCTGCAGGCGATGCTGGCACAGCCGCGCGGCTGACCGGCCTCAGCCCGCGGCCGCCAGCGCGCGGGCCATGGCCTGGGCCAGCTCGACCCGCGAATAAGGCTTCTGCAGCAGCTCCCAGCTCGGCGGCGCCTGCTGGTCGGCCTCGAGCAGGTCGGCCGAAAAACCCGACATCAGCAGGATGGCCAGCCGCGGCAGGCGCGCCTGGGCGATGCCCGCCAGCTCGGTGCCGCGCATGCCCGATCCCAGCGCGATGTCCGTCAGCAGCAGCTCGAAGGGCGCGTCCGGGGTCAACAGCAGCAAGGCCTGCTCGGCACTGGCGCAGGTCGTCACGTCGCAGCCCAGGGTGTCGAGGAACTGGCGCGCCACCGCGCGCACCTCGGTGTCGTCTTCCACCATCAACACCTTCAGGCCTGGAGGCAGGGTCTCCGTGCCGGCGGCTGCGTCATCGCGTGCCGGAGCCACCTCCCACGGTCGCGGCAGAAACAGGGTGATGGTCGTGCCCGTGCCCACGGTCGACTCGATGGTGACCGCGCCGCGAGACTGCTTCGCGAAACCGTAGACCGTGCTCAGCCCCAGCCCGGTACCGCGGCCCGCCTGCTTGGTCGTGAAGAAGGGCTCGAAGGCCCGCTCCTTGACCTCCTCCGGCATGCCGGTGCCGCTGTCGGCAATGGCGATGCGCAGGAAGCGCTCGTCGAGTGCGCTCGGGTCATCGATCTCGCGCCGCACCTGCGCCGGCAGCACGCCGGCCGCCCCGGCGCTGAAGCGCAGCGTGCCGCCCTCGGGCATGGCGTCGCGCGCGTTGATGGCGATGTTGAGCAGGGCCGACTCCAGCTGCCCGGGGTCGGCCAGCACAACCAGGCTGGCCGGCGTCGCAGGCAGCTCGACGCTGATCGTGATGCGCTGATCCAGCGTGCGGCGCAGCATGTCGGCCAGCGAATGCAGGAGTGCGCCCACATCCACCGCCGTCGGCTGCAGCACCTGGCGACGCGAGAACACCAGCAGCTTGCTGGTCAGCTCGGCGCCGCGCCGCGCCGCGCGGGTGGCGGCGCTCACCAGCTGCTGGCCGAAGGCATGGTCGGCCAGCGCGGGGAGTTCTTCCAGCACCTGCAGGTTGCCCTGGATGACGGTGAGCAGGTTGTTGAAGTCGTGCGCAATGCCGCCCGTCAGCTGGCCGACGCTCTCCAGCCGCTGCGCATGGTTGAGTGCTTCTTCGCTCTGCGCGCGCTGCAGGCACGTGGCGAGCAGGTTGGCCAGCGATTGCAGGAAGCGGGTCTCGTCGTCACCGAAATGTGCCAACTGGCGCGACCTCACGCACAGCACGCCCGTCATGCGGCCTCGGTCGAACAGCGGCACTGCCAGCAGGCTGGCCATGCCCGCCTCCAGATCGGCCTGCGGCACGGCAAAACGTTGCTCGCGCGACAGGTCATCCACCCGCAGCGGCTCGCCACGCGACAACACGTGGCCGGCTGCGGTTCCGGGGTCGTTGGGCAGGCAAGCCCCGAGCGGGGCCGACGCAAAGTGGCCGCAGCGGCTGACCACCCGCAGCGAGCGCCGGTCGGGCTCCAGCAGCATCACGCTGGAGAACTCCGCCTCCAGCGCCTGCGCGGCCAGCTCGGGTACACGCATCAGCAGCTTCTGGGGGTCGCGCTCATCCACCGCGAGGCGGCCGAGCTGGGCGAGGTGTTCGCTGTGCCGCGCGCGCGTGAGCGCCTGGCGCACGCGGGGGTAGCTGCCGATGTCGCGAATGGCGGCCACCACGAAGGGCCGGCCGTGGCTCTGCAGCGGGCTCAGTGCGATCTCCACCATCACTTCGCTGCCGTCCTTGCGGCGCGCCACCAGCTCCATCTGCGTGCCCATGGGACGCGGCCGCGGGGCCTGCCCGTAGGCCTCGCGATAGGCGGCATGGCGGGGGCGGATGCTGTCAGGCACCAGCGCATCCACCGGGAGGCCCACGAGTTCGTGCTGCGCATAGTCGAGCAACTGCGCGGCCGAGGGGTTGGCCAGCACGATCTGACCCTGGGCGTCAACCAGCAGCAGGCCGTCAGCCGCGGCCGAGAACAGCGAGCGATAGACGCCCAGATCCTCGATGACCGGTGGTGGCGCGCCTGCAGGCGCATGCTCCGTCATCAGGCCACCGGCCCGACGGGCGGGATGAAGATGTAGCCCGCACCTCGCACCGACTTGATGATCTGCGGGTTCTCGGGGTCGGCCTCCAGCTTCTTGCGCAGCCGCCCGACCTGCACGTCGATCGTGCGGTCAAAGGGCGCCGCCTCGCGGCCGCGCGTCTGCTCCAGCAGGAAGTCGCGCGACAGCACCCGCCCTCCGTGCTGAGCCAGCGTGGCCAGCAGCTCGAACTCCCCGGTGGTCAGCCGCACCTCGGCACCGGCCGGGTCGTCCAGGCGGCGGGCAGCCAGGTCCAGGCGCCAACCCAGGAAGCCGAGCGCCGGGCCGGGCGCTGCCGCCGGCACTGCCGGGACAGCGGCTGCCGCTGCCATCGCCACAGAAGCCACAGGCTCGATGCGCCGCAGCACGGCCTTGATGCGTGCCACCAGCTCGCGCAGGTCGAAGGGCTTGGTGACGTAGTCGTCTGCGCCGACCTCCAGGCCCACGACCTTGTCCACCGAATCACCGCGCCCGGTGATGATGACCAGGCCACACCGCCAGTGCTCGCGCAGCTGGCGGGCAATGGCAAAACCATCCTCGCCCGGCAGGCCCAGATCCAGCAACACCAGCTCCGGCGGGTCGCTCGGCATCAGGGCCATCAGGTCGCGGCCGGAGTGAAGCTGCGTCGTGCGGAAACCGTGCGTGGCGAGGTAGTGGGCCAGCAGCTCGGTGATGGCGGTTTCGTCGTCGACTACGGCAATGTGCTGGGCGGTCACGGCGGATGGCGTGTGAGACTGAACTGTGGCGTGGCGACCATTCTTGCACCGTTCCGGGACGCCGAGTCAGTACGCCGTTAGGAGATGCGAGTCGCCCGCGGTGCGCAGCGGCAGGCGGATGCGGAAGATGGCGCCACCCTCGGCGCGGTTCTCGGCCCGGATGCTGCCGCCGTGCACCTCGACGATCTTGCGGCTGATGGCCAGGCCCAGGCCGGTCCCGCCGGAGCCGTCCTTGGTGGTGCTGGACTGCACAAAGGCCTCGAAGATCGATTCGAGTTCATCCGCCGGGATGCCGGGGCCGCGGTCGGCCACGCTCAGGGTGCATTCGTCCGGGCTGGTGGCGATGGCCTGCACCTGCAGCAAGCTGCCCTGGGGCGAGAACTTGATGGCATTGGCGACCACATTGCGGATGGCCTGGTGGATGCGACCGGGGTCCACCTTGACCGACAGCGGCGCATCGGAGAGCTGCAGCTGCAGCCGCAGGCCGCGCTGGCCGAGCAGCGGGTCCAGCTCGCGCAGCACGCCCTGCAGCACGGTGCGCAGGTCGCAGCGCTCCAGGTCGAAGGTGCCCACGGCACTTTCGATCTTGGACACGTCCAGCAGGTCGTTCACCAGCGCCAGCATGCGCTGGCCGGAGCTGTGGATATCGGTGAACATGGCGGCCAGCTTGGGGTGTGCCTGGCCGCGAGTGACGCCCAGCTCCGAGAAACCAAGGATGGCCTGCAGCGGCGTGCGCAGCTCATGGCTGATGTTGGCGACGAACTCCGACTTGGCGCGCGAGGCTTCCTCGGCTGCGTCCCGCGCCTCGCGGGTGGCCCGCTCGGCATCCCGGAATTCGCTGACGTCCATCAGCGTGCACAGGATGCCGCCCGGCCCGTGCGGGCTGCCGGGCACCAGCACCTTGGTGACCACCATGTCGCGCCGGGAGCCGTCACGGTGCGGGATCTGCGTCTCATAGCTCAAGCGGCCGCCGCAGTCCATCAGCCGCGCATCCTGCTCGCTGTGCAGGCGCACATCCTCGGGTGACAGCAGCTCGCCCACCGGCTCGCCGATGACCTCGGCCCGTGAACGCCCGACCAGCTCCTCCCAGGCCTGGTTCACCAGCACGTAGCGGCCGTCGGTGTCGAACATCGACACCGGCAGCGGGCTGAGCTCCAGCAGCAGCCCCGTGAAGGCGAGTTGGTGCTGCAGCTGCTCGTCGGCCGCCACCCGCTCGCTCACGTCCACCGCGCTGCCGGCGAAACCGATGATGCGACCCTCGCCATGCAACGGCACCACGGCCAGCTGGAAATACCGCGGTTGCCCTTGGGCCGCCGGCATGCAGACCTGGGCCTGGCGGGCACCGGCCCGGTCGTCCAGCCGGAAAAGTGCGGCCGTGCGCTCGCGGTCCTGCGGGCAGGCCAGCTCGCTGAAGCGCCGGCCCCGCGCGCTGTCGATGCCGGCGTCGCTCAGGGCTGCCCAGCGGGCGTTGACGAAGGTGATGCGGCCCTCGGCATCGGTGCGGAAGATCAGTTCCTGCACGCTCTTGAGCAGCACGCTCAGCTCGCGCTCGCGCAGGGCGACCTGTTCATGGGCGCCGTGCAGCGCCCGGCGCGCCCGTTCGCGCGCCGCCGTCTCGCGCAGCACCACGGCCAGGCCGCCGCCAATCGCCGCCAGCCCGAGCACCGTCAGCCCGGCCAGCCACTTCGCGCGCTCACGCCAGGTGGCCAGCACCATGTCTTCCGCCAACTCGACCACGACCACCAACGGCCGCGTGCGGGACGCCCGGAAGGCCACGGCCTGCCGCCCCGGCTGCGCGCCAGCGCCGAAGTACTCGCCATGCTCCCGCGCGGGCAGCCACTCGGCGAACACCGGGTGACCCGCGATCTGCACACCCGGCGCCAGCGCCAGCTGGTCGTTGGCCGCAATCAGCTGGCCCGACAGGCTGGCCAGCAAGGCCACGCTGCCCTCCTCAGACAACGCACCCTGCTGGAAGTTGGCCAGCGCCCCGGGGTTGATGAGCGCAACCAGCAGCAGCTTCTGCTCACCCGGCCCGGCCACCGTGCGCACCAGGGGCAGCATGCCGACACCCGCGGCACGCGGTGCCCCGCTGGCCTGCCCAAGGTCTGCCAGGCTGCGGCCCGGCCTCAGGGCCTGCAATTGCTCCCGCCCCACGCCGGGCCGGTCGCCCAGGCGGTCCAGCGCGATCCGCACGCCCTGCTCCGACGGGATGGAACTCGCGAGCACCCGCCCCTGCTCATCCAGCACCGCCACGCTGCGCAGGAAAGGCAGGCTGCTGATCAGGCTCTGCGTGACCAGCGGCTGCAGCCGCGCGGGGTCGGCCGAGGCCTGGTTGGCAATGCCCTCACCCAGCGTGCGCAGGATGAGAGCCGCCGAGTCGACGGTGCGCGTGACGTGATCCTCCAGCGTGAGGGCCACGAGCTCGGCGCGGTCCAGCGCGGTCTCCAGCGTTTCTCGGCGCTCGAAGGCAGCCACGCCGACGCTGGCCGCCAGCACCGCCAGGGCCAGCAGACCCGACAGCAGCTTGGGCAGCAGCCCGGCACGCCCGAGCAAGGACCGGGATCGCCTGGCGCTCATGGCCTTCAACGCATCACGACGATCTCTGCCAGGCCGTGCCGCTTGGCGGCGGCCATCAGCCGGCCGTCGCGCTTGATGGCGGCGACGAACTCGTCCAGCCGCGCCAGCCAGCGGGCATCACCCCGTTTGACCGCATAGCCGTAGGGCAGCACGAAGAAGGGCTTGGGCGGCGACACGAGGCGTGCCCAGTCGGCGTTGTCGAGCAGGCGGCGGCTGTAGGGGTAGTCGGTCATGAAGACATCCACACGCCCCGCCTCCAGCTCCTGCTCCCGGGTGGCCGGCGGCTTGATGACCACCATGCGCGCCTGCTTGAGCGCGTCGCGCATGACAGGCTCCATGAAGGTGCCGGCCTGCACCGCGACCAGCACGCCGGGCTGGTCGATGTCGGACCACTGACGCACCGTGCGGCTGGCGCGGTTGGTCACGCCGTAGATGTCGCTCTGCAGGTAGGGCTCGGTGAAGGCCAGCACCTCCTTGCGCGCCGGCAGCATGCCCACCGCAAACATCGCCACATCGCAGCGGCCGGCGTTCACATCGGCCACCAGCTGCGGGAAGGAGGTTTCGACATACTCGACCGCCACGCCCAGGTCACGGGCGAGTTCGGCAGAAAGGTCGATGTCGATGCCGCCAAGCTGCTGGGTACGCGGGTTGCGGTAGGTGATGCCGTAGTAATCGGGCCAGATGCAGACCTGCAACTTGCCGGCGGCCTTCACGCGCTCCAGCGTCTGGGCCTGCAAGGGCGCCGACTGCGCGGCGAAGAGGATGCCGGCAACCGCCAGCGCGAGGATGCGAAGAATGCTCATGACGAGGCCTCTTGTGGGGGCGGGTCAGGCCAGTTCGGCGAGTTGCTCGAAGCTGGGCGGGTTGGCGTTGATGCGCTCTCGCAGCGCGATCATGTCTTGCACTTGGTTGGCGAAGGCGTCCACGACGCGCGGGTCGAAGGCCACGCCGCGCTGCTGCACCAGCATGCCCAGCGCCACCTCGTCACTGAAGGCCTTGCGGTAGCAGCGGTCCATGGTGAGGGCGTCGAAGAAGTCCACCACCGCAACGATGCGGCCGGAAATCGGAATCGCCTCGCCCACGAGGCCGCGCGGGTAACCGCTGCCGTCCCAGCGTTCGTGATGCGTCAATGCCACCTCGGCGGCCAGCTGGAACAACGGCACGCGCGAGCGGCCAAGGATGTCGGCCCCCATCTGCGCATGCTGGTTCATCTGCGCGCGCTCTTCGGGCGAGTAGGCGCCGGGTTTCTTGAGGATGGCATCGGGGATGCCAATCTTGCCCACGTCATGCATGGGCGCGGCGCGGCGCAACATGCGGGCAAAGCCCTCGGGCTCACCCAGCAGCAGCGCCAGGGCCTCGGCCAGGTAGCCGATGCGCACCATGTGCACGCCGGTGTCGTCGTCACGGTAGTCCGCCGCGAGCGCCAGGCGCAGCAGGACCTCGTGGTGCGCGCGCGTGACCTCCCGCAACGCCTCGTTGCGCTCGTGGTACATGCGGCCGAGGTCCTGAACGATGCGCTCCATCTGGGCCGCAGCGGCATCGTCGAAGCTGCGGTCGGCACCGGCGGCATCGACCGGGTTCATCAGGGCCACCATGGTCAGGCGGCAGCCCAGAGTTCGCCAATGCAGCTGATCAGCTGCAGCGGGCTGAAGGGCTTGACCAGATAGGTATCGGCGCCCGCCTGCAGACCCGCCTCGCGGTCGCTGGCCTGGCCTCGCGCGCTCAGCATGATGACCCGGGGCCCACGGCCCGGGGCGCCCGCAGCGCGCAAGCGCCGGCACACGTCCAGGCCATTGATGTCGCCCGGCATCATCACGTCCAGCAGCACGAGGTCCGGCTGGAACTCCTGCGCCTGGGCCAGGGCAGCCTGGCCATCGGCGGCTTCGCGGACCTCATAGTCCTCGAACTCCAGCGTCATGCGGATCAGCCGGCGGATGTCCGCGTGGTCGTCGACGATCAGGATCTTTTTCATGATGCGCTTCCTGCGATCAGATGGCATGCGGGAAATTATCAGTTTTATCGAATGAATTGGCTAGCGTGGGGGAACATCTTTCGTGCAGGACACTCGATTAGTTCTCAGTTGGCTCGAAGAACAGTTCCGGCGTGAGTCGTCCGAACGTCAGATGGCTTGCAAGCGGTGAAGGGGGGCCGGCATGACGAGCCCCCGAGAAAAGTGATGGATTCCACGGCCACCCCGAGGCTTTGGCACTGCGCCTGGGTCAAATTGATATCAAATCTATCATATACCTGACTGGAGCCCTGCCATGACCGCCCTTTCCGTCATCGAACACCAAGCCCTGGAAACCGCCGCCCCCCGTGAGGTGCTGACCTGCCGCCTTGGCGCCGAGGCCTACGCCATTGACATCCTGGCGGTGCAGGAGATCCGCCGCCAGGAGCCCGCCACCCGCATTGCGAACGCGCCTGCGCATGTGTTGGGCGTGATGAACCTGCGCGGCGTCATCGTGCCCATCGTCGACCTGCGTCGACAGTTCGGCCTCCCGGCCGAGAACGGCACGCACACGGTGACCATCGTCGTGAATGTGGGGCACCGCACCGTGGGGCTGGTGGTGGATGCGGTGTCGGATGTCGTCGCGCTGAGCGCGGAGCAGATCCAGCCCCGCCCGAGCCTCGGCCAGCAGGTGGCGGCGGATTTCATCGTGGGTCTGGCCCAGGTCGACAGCCCCGAGGGGCTTCGGCTGCTGCAGCTGGTGGACCTGACGGCCCTGCTCGGCGAACTCTGACCGCCGGGCCGGCCACCGGTGGCTTCACCTGACCGGCGAGGCACCGAGAGGCCCCGGCTTCACAGCCGTTGTCGGGCGGTTCGCCCCCCACGCCTGAACCCGCCGGTGCGAACGCCGGCGGGTTCAGGCCCGCGTCAGTTGCGGTCGCGGCGGGCGGGCAACGAGCCGTTGCCGTAGGTGCTGTTGTCGCTGCCCATGGCACTGTTGCCCTGGCCGTAGCCGTTGCTGCCTGACGTCGTGCCTTGCTGGCCGGTGTTGCGGCCGTTGGCATCACGCCAGCCGTTGTTGTCGTTCATGGACCCGGCGCCCGTCCGGTTGCCGGCGGCGCCAGTCGCATCCGGGCTGTTGGTGCTGCCGCTGCCGGCATTGGTGGTGTTGGTCGCCCCCGCGCCGGACAGGCCCGACGCGTTGTTGCCTTGGGCGTTGGCGCCCGAGGCGGTGCCCGCCGTCGTGCCGGACATGCTGCCCGAGTTGCTGCTCGACCGGGTGTTGCCCGCCGCCGAAGCCGCGTTGGCCGCGCGATTCGTCGTGGACGTGGTGCCCGTGCTGTCGGTGTTCTGAGAACTGCCGGCCGTGCTGCCGCTGTTGACCTGGGCGAGGGTGGCGCCACCGACGATGAGAGCGCCGGTCGCGATGGAAGCGATACGAAGGAAGGTGCGAGTCATGATGGGTTCCTTGAAGTCGGAGAAGGTGCGTCGCGTCGCTCGCCGGCGGCGCTGCCCTCACCCGGCAAGCCGCATTCCGACGCGGCGCTGCAGGCTCCGGCCCGTTCTCTCCTCCAGTCCCCAGAGCGGCACACCGCGGTCGCTCGCTGCCAGGCCGGCCGCTTCAAATTCATTGAAGCCGCATCGGTTGCCGCAAATTTGTCGATGCCTGCGCGGGGGCCGGCATCCGCTCGCTGGGACGCCCGCGGGCCGCTAGCGCCCGCCCAACAGGCGCGCCGGCAGCATGACCACGGCACGCAGCAGCGCGAAGGCCCCGTCTACCGCAATACCCAACAGCCGCAAGGGCAAGGTGATGAGCCACACCAGGGGCCACAGCACCAGCGCCAGCAGGGCCAGGGGCCAGCAGATCACGAACAGCAGGCACCACAGCAGGAAGCTGAACATCGTGCGACTCCTCAGCAGCTCGGTTGAGCCACCGCCTGCAGGGGTTGGTCGGGAAGCTCGGCGCGGCAAAGGCGCAGGGCGACGCGGGTGTCGGCAGGGCAGCCGGCCTCGTTGCGGGCGGCCGCGGCGGGCTTGTCTGCGGCGAAGACCGCGGCAAGGGCGGCAACAGGGGTTGGCAGCGATCGGCTCATGGCGCGTCCCGTGAATGGAGGCGCCGACTCTAGCGAGCCCGAGCGCGCGCACCCAGCCGGGAAGGGACGAAGCGTCGGCTCGCCGGGTCAGGACGCAGCGGCGCCGGACGGGCCGTCGTCATCCCCCCGCGGCGGCAAGGCTGCGCATGCACGCCGCCCAGGCCGGCCAATCGGGCACCAGGTGGAAGCTCGCCTGCTGCACAAGCAGCACCGCGAGCAGCAGCGGGTAGGGCCAGCGCCAGCCCCCCTGGCGCAGGTCGTGCACGATCAGACCCAGCACCAGCAGCTCGGTCGCTGTGTAGCCAGCGTGGAAGGCCGCCGGGAAGCTCTGGATGCCAGGCACGAACTGGCCGGCGACGCGCGCCAAGGCAGGCGGCAGTACCAGCAGGCCGGTCGACACCATGAACCGCGCATGCAACTGCAGCCGGCGGCGGAAGTGCAGCGCCAGTGCAAAAGCCAGCGCGAAATAGACCAGGCTGCTGGCGTCGGTGAACGACAGCCGCATGCCGAAGGCCTGCGAAAAGCCATCCGTCGCGTTCAGCATGCGGCGCAGCACCAGCACACCCGACAGCAGGAACACCGGCACCAGCAGCAGCGACCAACGGCCCAGCAGGCGGTGCCAGTCCAGCCGCCGCGTGCGGTACAGCCAGGCCTGCCCGCACAGCAGCGCCAGCCAGGCGGTGGCCGTGATGCCGTGCAGATGATGGACGACGTTGGCGCTCAGCAGCCGCGCGAAGTAGCTCTGGTAGAAGCCCAACACCGCCAGGGCCAGCAACCCGGCCAGGTAAAGCGGAGCGCGCGCGTAGAAGGCGCTGGAAGGCAAGGCGACGTTCATGCAGGCGGCTCCGGCGAAGGACCCGCCATTGGAGCGCCGGCCCGGTCACCGGCGCATGCGCAGTTCTACGGACGCCTCAGGCGCGCATTTGCTGGGGGCGGCCGGCCACGAAACAGGCCGCCAGGTTGCGCTCGTCGGCCAGCGTCATCCAGGCAAACACCCGTTCGTGCAGCTCACGCGCCGCCGCGTCGCGCACCTGGGCGACCGGGCCGCTGGCCCAGTCCCACACGCACAGGTCAGCCACCTGGCCGACCGACAGGCCGCCGATCTCATGGCCGAGCTGCAGCGCATGGGCGGCACCGCGCGTGGCGGCATGCAGGGCCGCCCAGGCCGTGAGCCGCTCACCGCGCATGGCCTGCACCTTGTAGGCATCGCCCATGTTGCGCGGCAGGCTGAGGGTCGTGCCGCCACCGACGTCGCTGGCCAGGCTCACCGCGAAGGGCGCTCCCGGCCAGTCGAACAGACCGCTGCCCAGGAACAGGTTGCTCGACGGGCAATGCGCGATCTGCGCGCCCCGCTCGACCATCACGCGCCGGTCGGCGTCGTCCAGGTAGATGCCGTGCGCCAGCACCGCCCGCGGGTGCAGCAGGCCGACGGCGTCATACACGTCGAGGTAGCTGCGCGCCTGCGGGAACAGCTCGCCCACCCAGGCCACTTCGGCGCGGTTCTCGGCCACATGGGTCTGCATGTAGAGGCTGGCATCGGCGCGGCAAAGGGCACCCGCCATGGCCAGCTGCTCGGGCGTGCTGGTGGGCGCGAAGCGCACGGTCACGGCATAGCCGAGGCGGTTCTGGCCGTGATAGCGGTCGATGAGGTCGATGCAGTCGCGTTCGGCCTGGGTCACGTCATCGCGCAGGCCGTCGGGCGCGTGGCGGTCCATCAGCACCTTGCCGGTGATGAGCCGCATGCCCCGGGCGGCGGCGCTGTCGAACAAGGCCTCGGCCGAGACCTTGTGCACGGTCGGAAACACCACGGCCGCGGTGGTGCCGCTGGCCAGCAGCGCATCCAGGGAGACCTCGGCGCCCGCCCTCGAACGTGCGGGGTCGGCGAAGGCCCGCTCCGCGGGAAAGGTGTAGCGCTGCAGCCAGTCCAACAATTCGGTACCGTAAGAGGCGATCACCTCCAGCTGCGGGCAGTGCACGTGGGTGTCGATGAAGCCCGGCAGCACCAGCTGGCCGGCATGGTCCTTGCGCACCCAGCGGTCGTCCGGCGCGTCGGCCTGGCGGCCGACGATGCGCCCGTCCTCGATCAGCAGCCAGTGGTCGGGGTCGAAGCGCACCGCCGCGGGGGTGGTGTCGCCCCAGGCCGGTGCGGCCGTGAAGTCGAGCAGGTCGCCGCGCAGCGCCCAGCGGCGCGGGTGATCGACGAATTTTTCCTGGTTAGTAAAACTCATATGGCAATTCTGGGGCAAGCCTCGACAATCCGACCCAGCATGAATACCAGACCCATCCGCTTTTTCCACCGCGGCGAGGTCGTCGAGGTGGCCGACCTGCCGCCCACGACCACCGTGCTGCAGTACCTGCGCGAGCATGCCGGCTGCACCGGCACCAAGGAAGGCTGTGCGGAAGGCGACTGCGGTGCCTGCACCGTCATCCAGGGCGAACTCGATGCCGCCGGCCAGCTGCAGCTACGCAATGTCAATGCCTGCACGCAGTTCCTGCCCGCGCTGGACGGCCGCGCACTGCTGACCGTCGAAGACCTGGGCGGCCCCGAGCACCTGAACCCCGCCCAGCAGGCCCTGGTGGCCTGCCACGGCTCGCAATGCGGCTTCTGCACGCCCGGCTTCGTGATGACGATGACGGCCGTCTACGAACGCCACGGCGAAGCCGGCACACGTCCGGACCGCCAACAGCTCGCCGATGACCTCGCCGGCAATCTGTGCCGCTGCACCGGCTACCGGCCCATCCTGGATGCCGCCGAACAGATGTTCGACGCACCCGCCCAGCGGCTGGACCGCGCCCCGCTGCAACAGGCGCTGCAAGCCCTGGCGCATGACGAGCCGCTCGACTACGACCATGACGGCCTGCGCTTTCATGCGCCGCAAACCCTGCCAGACCTGGCCCTGCTGCGCCAGACCTACCCCGAGGCCACGCTGCTGGCCGGCTCCACCGACATCGGCCTGTGGGTCAACAAGCAGTTCCGCCACCTGCCCCACCTGATCTACACCGGGCGGGTGGCCGCGTTGTGCGACATCCGCCCCGAGCCGTTCGGCGAGCAGCCCGGCCTGTGGATCGGTGCCGCCGCCTCGCTGGAAGACGCCTGGGCCGCCCTCACCACGCTGGCGCCTTCGCTGGCCGAGCTGTGGCGGCGCTTCGCCTCGCCGCCGGTGCGCCATGCCGGCACGCTGGGCGGCAACATCGCCAACGGCTCGCCCATCGGTGACGGCGCCCCGGCCCTCATCGCGCTCGGTGCCGACGTCGTGCTGCGCCGGGGCGACCAGCAGCGCCGCCTGCCGCTGCAGGACTTCTACCTCGACTACATGAAGAAGGACCTGCAGCCCGGCGAGTTTGTCGAGGCCGTGCATGTGCCCAAGCCCGACACCAGCTGGGCGATCGCCGCCCACAAGATCTCCAAGCGCCACGACAGCGACATCTCCGCCGTCTGCGCGGTGCTGGCCGTGCAGCTGCGCAACGGCACGGTGCAGCAGGCACGCTTCGCCTTCGGCGGCATGGCTGCCATCGTCAAGCGCGCGACGGCTGCCGAGGCCACCGTGGTGGGCCAGCCCTGGGTCAAGGCCACGGCCGAAGCCGCCGCCGCTGCCCTCCCCCAGGACTTCAAGCCCCTGACCGACATGCGCGCCTCGGACGCCTACCGGCTGAAGGTGTCGCAGAACCTCATCCGCAAGCTGTGGCTCGAAACGCTGGACCGCAAGACCATCACCGTCTGGCGCGCCGGGAGGTTGGCCGCATGAACAAGCCCGAAGCCCTGGTGCTGGAGCTGCCGGTGGTCGGCACCTCACGCCCGCATGAGTCGGCGCATCTGCATGTCAGCGGCGCCGCGCCTTACACCGACGATCTGCCGGAACCGGCCGGCACCCTGCATGCAGCACTCGGCCTGTCGCCACTGGCGCACGGCAAGCTCTTCGACATCGACCTCGACACCCTGCGCCGCCAGCCCGGCGTGGTCGCGGTGCTGACCGCGGCGGACATCCCGGCCGAGAACAACTGCGGCCCGCTGCTCCATGACGACCCCATCCTGGCGAGCGACGAGCTGCGCTACGTCGGCCAGCCGGTGTTCGCCGTCATCGCGACCGACCGGGAACTGGCCCGCCGCGCGGCCGCCCTGGCCAAGAAGGTCATCCGAGCCGAACCCCTGCCCGCCGTCATTACCGCGCTGCAGGCCCATGCGGCCGGCCAGTACGTGCTGCCGCCCATGCACCTCACGCGCGGCGAGCCGGCCGAGCAACTCGCGCGCGCGCCACACCGCCTGCAGGGCCAGTGGAGCCTGGGCGGGCAGGAGCAGTTCTACCTGGAGGGCCAGATCAGCCTGGCCGTGCCGCAGGAAGGCGGCGAAGGCCTGCTGGTGCATTGCTCCACCCAGCACCCGAGCGAGATGCAGCAGCTGGTGGCGCATGCGCTCGGCTGGGCGGCGCATCGCGTGGTGGTGCAATGCCGGCGCATGGGCGGCGGCTTTGGTGGCAAGGAGAGCCAGTCGGCGCTGTTCGCCTGCGTGGCCGCTGTTGCGGCGCTGAAGCTGAAGAGGCCCGTCAAGATGCGCGTGGACCGTGACGACGACTTCCTCATCACCGGCCGCCGGCACGGCTTCGACTACCGCTGGGATGTCGGCTATGACGACGAAGGCCGCGTGCTGGCTGCCGACATCGACCTGATCTCCAACGCCGGCCACAGCGCCGACCTCTCGGCCCCGGTGATGGCGCGCGCGCTCTGCCATTTCGACAATGCCTACTGGCTGCCGCATGTGGCCATGCACGGCTACTGCGCCAAGACGAACACGCAGAGCAACACCGCCTTCCGCGGCTTCGGCGGGCCGCAGGGTGCGATCGCCATCGAGATGATCCTCGACGGCATCGCGCGCCGCCTGGGGCTGGACCCAGCCCTCGTGCGCCAGCGCAACTTCTATGCGCCGGGGCAGGACGTGACACCCTACGGCCAGCGCGTCGAGGAGCTGCATGCCCAGGCCCTCACCGCCCAGCTGCTGACCAGCAGCCGCTACGCCGAGCGCCGCGCCGAGATTGCCGCGTTCAACGCGGCGAGCCCCGTGCTCAAGAAAGGCCTGGCGTTCACGCCGGTCAAGTTCGGCATTTCCTTCAATGTGGTGCACCTGAACCAGGCCGGCGCGCTGGTGCATGTCTACACCGACGGCTCGGTACTCGTGAACCACGGCGGCACCGAGATGGGCCAGGGGCTGAACACCAAGGTGGCCCAGGTCGTGGCGCATGAACTGGGCATCCCGTTCGACAGCGTGCGCTGCTCGGCGACCGACACCAGCAAGGTGGCCAACACCTCGGCCACCGCCGCCTCGACCGGCAGCGACCTCAACGGCAAGGCCGCGCAGGACGCCGCGCGCAAGATCAAGGCGCGGCTGGCAGCCCTGGCTGCCGAGCGCTTCGGCTGCGCGGCCGACGACGTGCGGTTCGAGGCCGGCCGGGTGAGCGGCGGCGGGCAGAGCCTGTCGTTCAAGGAGCTGGTGGCTGCGGCCTACCTGCAGCGGGTGCAGCTCTGGAGCGACGGCTTCTACGCCACGCCCGGCCTGCACTGGGACCGCACCAAGCTGCAGGGCCACCCCTTCTACTACTACGCCTGGGGCGGCGCGGTCTGCGAGGCGCTGGTGGACAGCCTCACTGGCGAAAGCCGCATCACCCGTGCCGACCTGCTGCATGACGTGGGCAGCAGCCTGAATCCGGCGCTGGACATCGGCCAGGTCGAAGGCGGCTTCATCCAGGGCATGGGCTGGCTGACGATGGAGGAGCTGGTCTGGCACCCGGTCACCGGCCTGCTCACGACCCACGCGCCCAGCACCTACAAGATCCCGACCGCCAACGACTGCCCGACCGAATTCCGCACCGAGCTCTTCGGCGTGGCCAATGCCAGCGAAACCATCCACCGCAGCAAGGCGGTGGGCGAGCCGCCGCTGCTGCTGGGCTTTGCGGCCCTGCTGGCCATCAAAGACGCCTGCGCGGCGTGCGGGCCGGAAGGCTGCGACCCGCCGCTGCGCGCGCCGGCCACGGCCGAGGCCGTGCTCGACGCCATCGACGCGGTGCGATGAGGGCGGCTGCAGCGCTGCTGGTGCTCGCTCTGGCGACGGCTGGCTGCGCCAGTGCGCCCGCCCCCAAGCCTGCGCTGCCCCCGGCGCCCGCGATGATCAGCGTGCAGGCGTGGGGCGGCACGCTGGGTGATGTGACGGCGCCGCCGCAGCGCATCACCCACATCACGCTGCACCACCAAGGCGAGATCTGGCAGGACGGCACCGACCCCGCGGCCTACCTCCGCCGCCTGCAGCAGTGGTCTCGCCTGACCAAGCGCTGGGCCGACATCCCCTACCACTACGTCATCGCGCCTGACGGCCGCATCTTCACCGCGCGCCCCCTGGCCCAAGCGGGCGACACCAATACCGAGTACGACCCGCGCGGTCACGCCCTCTTAATGCTGGTCGGCAACTTCGAGGAGCAACAGCCCACGCCGGCCCAGCTGGACAGCGCGGTGGCCTTGAGCGCCTGGCTGGCCGCCACCCACGGCCTGGGGCTGGATGCGATCGCCAGCCACAAGGACTTCAGCGCTCAGACGGTGTGCCCCGGGCGCAACCTGTACGCCTATCTTGAGTCGGGCTGGTTTCGCACCGAGGTGGGGAAGCGGCTCGGCGGTCAGGCGCCGCGCTGAACCCGCTGCGTGGCCACCACCACGGCCTGGGTGCGCGAAGCCACGCCCAGCGCCTTGAGCACCGCGGCGACGTGGTCCTTCACGGTGTCGACGCTGACGCCCAGCTCGCGCGCAATCAGCTTGTTGGACAGGCCCTGGGTCAGCAGGTGCAGCACATGCTTCTGGCGGGGCGTGAGAGGCAGCGCGCCCCAGTCGGGCGTGGGTGAGGCGGGCGCTGCGGCAGCTGTCTCGTCGACGCGGGGCTTGAGCGGCGGTACATAGGTGCCTCCCGCCAGCACCAGGTGCAGGGCCTGCACCAGGGTGTCGAGGTCGCTGCGCTCGGGCACATAACCCATGGCGCCGGAGCTCAGCGCGCGCAAGGCATCGTCGGTGTCGTCACTGCCGGAAATGACCACCACGGGCAGCAGCAGGTGGGTTTGATGGATCTCCTCCATCAGCTCGAAGCCGCCGGGCACCCGCAGGTCCAGCAGCACAAGGCGGGGCAGCGCCTGGGCGAGTGACTGGCGGGCCGCGTCGACCGTGTCGACCCCCTGCACCTGCGCACCGGCGAAATGCTGCTCGATCAGACCGGTGAGCGCCGCGCGCACCATCGGGAAACCATCGACCAGCAAGACCTTCATTACCCCTCCTGCAAACACTGGATCATAGTCAACGCAGAGCGGCCGCCAGCAGAGGTTTCGCCCAGGCCGGCACGCTGCGCAAGGGTGCATGTGCCACCACGCGACCGGCCTGCAGGTGCAGCAGCAACACCGGCTGCGGCCGTCGGCCGACACGCGGGTCGGCCTCGAAGCTGTTGTCGTACAGGCGCAGGCTGGCGAGATGAGGCATGAGCTTCACGAGGTTGCCACGACTGGCGTCGAAGCGCTCACGCACCTTGGCTTCGGGGATGTCATGGCCGCCCGCGGCGACCCGCGCCTGGATGCGGCGCAGATGCAGCTCCGGTGTGGCCAGGCCGGCGAACCAGACATGCACCTCCGCACCTGCTCGCGCGCCCTCCATCAACAGGCGCGCGATGCTGCTGCCGCCCAAGGTCGTCTCGAAGGCATAGGTCAGCCCATCGGCCAGCGCACGCTCCAGCCCGCGGCGGCCGAGCGTCCAGGCCAGGCCGTTGGCCTGCTCGGCCGACAGCGCCGGCTGCTGTGCCCGCAGCTGCGCGGCCATCAGGTCGGGGTTGAAGAACTCGGCGCCGCTGGCTTGCAGGGCCGCACCCCCGAGAGAACTCTTGCCAGCGCCATTCACGCCGGCCAGCACGAACAGACGCGCGGGCAAGGCTCAGGCGGCCTTGCGTGCCGGCTTGCGGCCCCGGGCCTGCTTCACGGCAGCCTCGGCCACCGTCGCCGGAGCCATCGCGAACGCATCGGCCATGGCATCGGCCTGACCCTGCATACGGGCCAGCAGGGCATCGAACTCGCCGCCCAGCGCACCCAAATCGGGTTCGGCGGCCCGCTGCAGCTCGCGGTAGCGCTCGACGGACATCAGCACATAGGTCGGCTGGTCGTGCTTGGTGATCAGCACCGCCCCATGCGCGGCCACGGTGCGGCCCACCTTCTGAATGCCCGCCACCAGCTCGGTCGCAGAGACGCTCGGCAACTGGTCGGCCAGGGCTTGATCCATCAGAACGGTCATCACAGGTCTCCAGGCATTTTTCGTATTTTCCCTATTTTAGGAAAACCACTCAAATTCCTGAGAACCCACACGGAGCGGGCACAGCCCGCGACGGCGCCAGCGCCACCCAAGGCGCCGGCTCAGCCGGCCCCTTGGGCGCGCCCCTTGAGGGGAAAGCGGCGCCGCCGCTTCCGGGGTGGTCCGTCAATGCGCTTCTTCCCAATTGCCGCCCACACCCACCTCGGCCAGCAGGGGCACCTTCAGCGCCGCCACGCCCGCCATCAGCCGCGGCACCTCGGTGCGCATCCAGTCGAGTTCGGCCTCGGGCACCTCGAACACCAGTTCGTCGTGCACCTGCATCACGATGCGCGACTGCTTGCCGGCGCGGTCCAGCTCGGCCTGCACGGCCAGCATGGCGAGCTTGATCAGGTCGGCAGCCGTGCCCTGCATGGGCGCATTGATGGCCTGGCGCTCGGCACCCGCGCGACGCGGGCCGTTGCCACCGCGGATCTCGGGCAGGTAGATGCGCCGGCCGAACAGCGTCGACACATAACCCCGCTCGGCCGCGCCGGCCTTGGTCTCGTCCATGTAGCGCTTCACACCGGCGAAGCGGGTGAAGTAGCGCTCGATGTAGTCCTTCGCCGCCTTCTGCTCGATACCCAGCGCCGAGGCCAGGCCGAAGGCGCCCATGCCGTAGATCAGGCCGAAGTTGATGGTCTTGGCATAACGCCGCTGCTCGCTGGACACCTCGGCCAGCGGGATGCCGAACACCTCGCTGGCGGTGGCCCGGTGCACGTCCTGGCCTTCCTGGAAGGCCTTCAGCAGGCCCGGGTCCTCGCTGATGTGGGCCATGATGCGCAGCTCGATCTGCGAGTAGTCGGCACTGACGATGCGGCAGCCCGGCGGCGCAACAAACGCCTCGCGCACGCGCCGGCCTTCCGCGGTGCGGATGGGGATGTTCTGCAGGTTGGGCTCGTTGCTGGACAGCCGCCCCGTCACCGCCACGGCCTGGGCGTAGTTGGTGTGCACCCGGCCGGTGGCCGCGTTGATCTGCTGCGGCAGCTTGTCGGTGTAGGTGCTCTTGAGCTTGGCCAGGCCCCGGTACTCCAGGATCTTGGCGGGCAGCGGGAAGTCGGCGGCCAGTTCGGTCAGCACTTCTTCGTCGGTCGAGGGCGCGCCGGTGGCGGTCTTCTTGATGACGGGCAGGCCGAGCTTGCCGAACAGGATGTCGCCGATCTGCTTCGGGCTGCCGATGTTGAAGGGTTGGCCCGCGATGTCATAGCACTGCTGCTCCAGCTGCACCAGGCGCTGGCCGATCTCGTGGCTTTGCTGCTGCAGGCGGCCGGCGTCGATCAGCACGCCGTTGCGCTCGATGCGAGCCAGCAACTCGGCGGTGGGCATCTCGATGTCGCGGTAGATGCGCAGCAGGCCCTCATCGGCCTGCAGCTGCGGCCACAGCACCTCGTTCAGGTGCAGGCACATCTCGGAGTCTTCGCCTGAGTAGGTGGTGGCCTTGGCGACATCCACCTGCGCGAACGGGATCTGGTGCGCCCCCTTGCCGCACAGGTCTTCATAGCTCAGGCCCTTGCGGCCGAGGTGGCGCTCGGCCAGTGCTTCGAGGTTGTGCGTCTTGTGCGCCTCCAGCACATAGCTCTGCAGCAGGGTGTCGTGCGCGACGCCGGCCAGCGCGATGCCGTGGTTGGCGAACACGTGGCGGTCGTACTTCAAGTTCTGGCCGATCTTCAACGCCGAGGCGTCCTCCAGCCAGGGCTTGAGGCGCGCCAGCACCTCGTCCAACGGCAGCTGCGCCGGGGCGTCAGGCCCGCTGTGCCGCAGCGGGATGTAGGCCGCCTCGCCGGGCTTGTCGGCGAACGAGATGCCGACGATGCGCGCGGCCATCGGGTCGAGGGAGTCGGTCTCGGTGTCCAGCGCGCACAGCGGGGCTGCGCGCAGCCGGGCCAGCCAGGCGTCAAGCTGCTCGAAGCTCAGCACGGTCTCGTACTGCCGCGCCACATCCGCAGCGCCCGCGGGCGGCTCCGGTTCGTCGAACAGGCCGGGGCTGGCGCCAGGCGCCGCCTTGGGCTTGGGCGCAGGCGCTTCGCCGGTGAGTTCCTGCAGCCAGGCCTTGAAGCCGTTGCGGGCATAGAACTCGCCCAGCGCGGCCTTGTCGGGCTGACGGAAGGCCAGGTCTTCCAGCGCCGGCCAGCCAGGCACATGCTCGGCCAGCTCGCAGTCCAGCTTGACGGTGACGAGCTTGCGCCCCATGGGCAGCCAGTCGAGCGCGGCGCGCAGGTTCTCGCCGGCCTTGCCCTTGATGCTGTCTGCCGCGGCAATGACGCCGTCCAGCGAGCCGTAATCGGCAATCCACTTCGCCGCCGTCTTGGGGCCCACGCCCACCACGCCCGGCACGTTGTCCACGGTGTCGCCCATCAGCGTCAGGTAGTCGATGATGCGGTCGGGCGGCACGCCGAACTTGGCCAGCACGCCGGCTTCGTCCAGCCGCTCGTTGCTCATGGTGTTGATGAGCTCGACGTCGGGAGTGACCAGCTGCGACAGGTCCTTGTCGCCGGTCGACACGATGACCTTGTGCCCCGCATTCGCACCCACGCAGCACAGCGTGCCGATCACATCGTCGGCCTCCACGCCGGGCACCATCAGCACCGGCCAGCCCAGCAGCTTCACGACCTCGTGGATGGGCTCGATCTGGGCGCGCAGCTCCGGCGGCATGGGCGCGCGCTGGGCCTTGTACTCCGGGTACCAGTCGTCACGGAAGGTCTTGCCCGGCGCGTCGAACACGCAGACGGCGTGCTCGGCGCCGATGTCGGCCTGCAGCTTCTTGAGCATGGCCACCATGCCGCGCACGGCGCCGGTGGGCTGGCCCTCGGGGCCACGCAGGTCGGGCATGGCATGGAAGGCGCGGTAGAGATAGCTGGAGCCGTCGACCAGCAGCAGGATGGGTTTACTCATGGCGACGGATTCTCGGGCAGGTCCCACCTAGAATCGGCAGCATCATGCGCGCCCCTGCCGTTTCCCTGCTGCTTGCCGCAGCCGCCAGCTTTGGCGGCGCCGCCCTGGCCGACCCGCCGCCCGAACCCAAGGTCGAGCACAACGTGGCCGAGGACGACCAGGTGCGCATCGAGGAGCTCAAGGTGCGCGGCGAGACCAAGAAGGTCACCGTCAAGAACAAGAAGTCCAAGGCGCCCGACTACGAGATCATCGTCAACGACGCCGGCCGCGAATCCGCCGGCGGCACGGGCACCGGCCTGCCGAAGAGCGGTTCGGGCACGCGCGTCTGGCGCGTCCTCAACTTCTGACCGTCTGACCCTTTCGCGGCCTGCGGGCTGCTTCTCAGCCCTCTCCATGGCCGTTTTCACCGAAGTCAGCCCCGCCCAGGCCCAGGCCCTGCTCGATCACCTCCAGCTCGGTCAGCTGCACTCGCTGCGCGGCATTGGCGCCGGCATCGAGAACACCAACTACTTCGTCGACTGCACGGGCGACGACGGCCACCTGCACCGCTACGTGCTGACGCTCTTCGAGCGCCTGACGGCCGAACAGCTGCCTTTCTACCTGCGTCTGATGCAGCACCTGGCGCAGCGCGGCGTGCCGGTGCCCGAGCCGCATGCCGATGCCTCAGGCGAGATTCTTTTCGAGGTCGCCGGCAAGCCGGCCGCCATCGTCGACCGCCTGCACGGCGGGCACCAGATGGCGCCCGACGCCTTCCATTGCCAGCAGGTCGGCGCCACGCTGGCGCAGATGCACCTTGCCGGGCGTGACTTCCCGCTCAAGCAGCCCAACCTGCGCGGGCTGGCGTGGTGGCGCGAGGTGGCGCCGCAGCTGCTGCCCTTCCTGGATGACGCCCAGGCCTCGCTGCTGAACAGCGAGCTGGCCTACCAGGAGCACCTCGCCGCTTCGGCCGACTATGGCCAGCTGCAAGCCGAGCTGTCGGGCCCCATCCACGCCGACCTGTTCCGCGACAACGTCATGTTCGAGCCGGGCGAGGGCCCGGGCCGCGAGCGGCTGACCGGCTTCTTCGATTTCTACTTCGCCGGCTGCGACACCTGGCTGTTCGACCTGGCCGTGTGCCTGAACGACTGGTGCATCGACCTCAGCGACGGCCGCCTGATCGAGGAACGTGCCGCCGTCTTCGTCGCCGCCTACGAAAGCGTGCGGCCGCTGTCCGGCGCGGAGCATCGGCTGCTGCCGGCGCTGCTGCGGGCGGCGGCGCTGCGCTTCTGGCTGTCGCGCCTGTTTGACCTGCACCTGCCGCGCGAGGCCAGTCTGCTCAAGGCACACGACCCACGGCATTTCGAGCGGGTGCTGCGCGCACGCATCGAGCGGCCCTGGCACGCGCTGCATGACGGAGTTGCGCAATGACGATGCAACTTCATCTGCAGCAGGTGCCGCCGCGCAACGGGCGGCTCTGGATTCGCCACGGTTTCAAGGTCTTCCAGCGCCAGCCGTTGGCGCTGGCAGGGCTGTTCGGCCTCTTTCTGTTCGCCGGCTTCGCGGCGATGCTCATTCCCCTCATCGGGCCCGTGCTGCTGATCGCGTTCCTGCCCCTGCTGTCGCTGGGCTTCATGCTGGCCACGCATCTGGTGCTGCAGAAGAAGACGCCCACGGCTGCCGTGTTCATCGCGCCGCTCAAGCTCACGCCGGAGCGACGCCGGCAGCAACTCATCCTGTGCGGCAGCTATGCCCTGCTCGCCCTGCTGATCAGCGCGGTCTCCGACTGGGTGGACGGTGGCGCGCTGCGAGAGTTCGTGAGCCGCATGGCCTCGGCAGACGCCAACAGCGTCGCAGACAGCCTGGCCGACCCGCGTCTGCTCTGGGGTGTGGTCCTGCGCATGAGCCTCGTGCTGCTGCTGGCCGTCCCCTACTGGCACGCACCGGCACTGGTCCACTGGGGCGGCCAGGGTGCTGCGCAGGCCCTGTTCTCCAGCGCGCTTGCGCTATGGCGCAATCGTGCCGCCTTCTTCGTGAACGGCCTGCTCTGGGCATTGCTCACGATCGCATCAGGCCTGCTGCCCGCCATGCTGCTGGAAGCCGTCGGGCTTGCCGCGGCGGGCCCGCTGGTGGGCATGGTGATCAGCCTCATCCTGTCGACCGTCTTTTACGCCTCGCTGTACTTCAGCTTCGTCGACTGCTTCATGTTCGGCGCGCCAGCAAACCTGCTCGACAACCAGAGCTGAGCCCACGACCCGGCGCATGGGTTTTTCATGAAGGCGACATGCAGTTTGCCTAGATTGCCGCGGTTTTCACCGTTAGCGATCCCGCTGCAGCCATGTCCCAAAGCCACTCCCTCGATCGTCGCCAAGCCCTGAAGTACCTGGGCACGCCCCTGATGCTGCCCCTGAGCGGCGCTGCCGTCGGCAGCCTGCTGACCGGTTGCGGCGGCGGCAGCGATGACAACAGCACGCCCACCGCGACGTTTGCGTCGGCCAGCTTCGTGTCCATGGCTGCCCCGAGCCTGACCACCCCGGCCGACATGGCCAAGACCCTCGTCAATTCGACGCTGATGGTCAAGTTCAGCGACGACAGCTCGCAGGGCTTCTCGCTGTCCTACGCTCCCTTCTTCACGACCGGCGATCTCGTGCCGGACGGCAAGGGCGGCACCATCCTGGCGGGCGGCTATGTCGACTTCGCCGGCAAGCCCATCATCGACACCACGGTGGCCGGCAAGGAGCGCCAGTTCTTCAGCGACTCGCCCGACGGCACCTCGCTGCTCAAGCTCGACAACCCGACCGTCAGCGGCATCAAGGGCAAGGCCGTGTTCGCGGTCGTGCAGTTCGAGTACACGACCTGGGCCCAGGACGGCAAGACCGACATGTACGGCAAGCTGCCCTCCCCCATCGCCGTGCTCACGCTCGACCAGGACCCCACCACCGGCAAGCTCACGCTGGTCAAGTACCACAACGTCGACACCTCGCCGGCCATGGGCCTGTGGATCACCTGCGGCGCCAGCCTCTCGCCGTGGGGCACGCACCTCTCCAGCGAGGAGTACGAGCCGGATGCCTTCACCATCGCGTCCAACACGATGTTCAAGGCCTACAGCAAGAACCTGTTCGGCGACGAGACCAAGGCCAACGTCTACCACTACGGCCACCTCCCCGAAGTGACGGTCAACCCGGACGGCACCGGCACCATCAAGAAGCACTACTGCCTGGGCCGCATCTCGCACGAGCTGATCCAGGTGATGCCCGACAACCGCACCGCCATCATGGGCGACGACGCCACCAACGGCGGCTTCTTCATGTTCGTGGCCGACAAGGAGAAGGACCTTTCCTCCGGCACGCTGTATGTGGCCAAGTTCGGCGCGGGCTTCTCGCTGGACACCGCCGCGGCGGGTGCGCCGATCACCTGGATCAAGCTCGGCTCGGCCACCAGCGCCGAGATCAAGGCGCTGGCCGACACGCTCAAGCCCACCGACATCATGGACGTGTCCACCACCGACCCGGCGGACGCGACCTTCACCAAGATCTGGCTGAGCGGCAAGACCCAGTGGGTGCGCGTGAAGGCCGGCATGGACAAGGCCGCCGCCTTCCTGGAGACCCACCGCTACGCAGCGCTCAAGGGCGGCTCCATGGCCTTCACCAAGATGGAAGGCACGACCGTCAACATCAAGGACAAGGTCGCCTACTCGGCCCTGCAGAACATGCAGAGCTCAATGGTCAAGGGCAATGCCGCCTACAACGCCGACTACAACATCGGCATCGACAAGGCCCTGAACGCCGGCGGCGTGCTGGCCCACACCCTGAGCACCGGCCAGAAGGACTCCGCCGGCACGGCCATCAACAGCGACTGGGTGCCCTCGCTCACCAAGACCCTGCTGATCGGTGAAGACCTGGCCACCGCCGACGCCCTGGGCAACCTCGCCAACCCCGACAAGATCGGTGCGCCGGACAACCTGAAGTTCTCGGAGAAGCTGCGCACCCTGTTCATCGGCGAGGACAGCAGCTACCACGTGAACAACTTCCTGTGGGCCTACAACGTCGACACCAAGGTGCTGAGCCGCGTGGCCTCCATGCCCTCCGGCGCCGAGGCCACCGGCCTGGGCGTGGTGGACGACCTGAACGGCTGGACCTACATCACGGCCAACTTCCAGCATCCGGGCGACTGGATCGCTCCGCTGCACAACACGGTCAAGTCGACGCTGGACCCGCTGGTGCGCGCCAACTACAAGGACCGCTTCGGCGCGCAGGTCGGCTACCTGACCGGTGCCATCACCAGCGTGAACCTGACCAAGAAGCCGGTCTGAGCGCTGCTTCAGCGCCTGCGGGCCTGATCAGGCCCGCGGAATCGCGTAAGTGCCGGTGGCGTGCGCCACCGGCTCGTCTTCTCCCTCCGAGAAGATGTAGACCTCGCCCACTGCCAGGCTGCGTCCCACCTTCAGCAGCCGGCAGCGTGCCACCACGCGGCGGTCTGCCCGCGGCTTGCGCAGGAAGTTGATCGACAGATTCGTCGTGACGGCCAGGGGCACGATGCCGATCTGCGCCAGGATGGCCACATACAGCGCCACATCGGCCAGGGCCATCATGACCGGGCCCGATACCGTGCCACCCGGCCGCAACTCAGCCAGCCCGACCGGATGCGCCACCACCACGCTGCCGTCCTCGTCCAGGGCCTCGATGGTGCAGCGCGTCTGCGGAAACTCGGCCTGCAGAAAGGCCGCGAGCTCGGCCTGTGAGGGGCGACGGGGTTCGATCATGGTCAATTGCAAGAAATTGCGAGGAAGCTGCCGGCGAGCCTAGCACCGCCTCAGAATCGGGCGATGGCGAGCCCCGAACCTGCTTTCACCGGCACCGTCGCCCAGCTCTACGAGCGCCACATGGTGCCGTTGATCTTCGAGCCCTACGCGGCCGATCTGTCGGCGCGGGCGGCCGCCCTGGCTCCATCGCGGGTGCTGGAGATCGCGGCCGGGACAGGCGTGCTGACACGGCACCTGGCCGCAGCCCTGCCGGCCGCCAGCCAGCTCGTGGCCAGCGACATCAACCCGGCCATGCTCGACATCGCACAACAGCAGCCCACGGCCCGCGCCGTGCACTGGCGCCTGGCCGATGCGATGACCCTGCCCTTCGGCGATGCCAGCTTCGAACTGGTGGCCTGCCAGTTCGGCGTGATGTTCTTCCCGAGCAAGGCGGCGGCCTATGCGGAGATCCGCCGCGTGCTCATGCCCGAAGGCATTTTCCTGTTCAACGTGTGGGACCACATCGACAGCAACGAGCTTGCCGCCACCGTGACCCAGGCCCTGGCGCAGGCCCTGCCGGACGACCCGCCCCGCTTTCTCGCCCGCACGCCTCACGGCTACCACGATCTCGACCAGATCCGGGCCGACCTCGCAGCCGGCGGCTTCAACCGCGAGGCCGACATCGTCACGCTGCCGCTGCGCGCCTGCGCCTACTCACCGGCCGGGCCGGCCCTGGGCTATTGCCAGGGCACGCCCCTGCGCCACGAGATCGAGGCCCGCGCACCGGGGCGGCTGTCGGAGATGACGGCGGTGGCCGCGCAGGCCATCGGCGAGCGCTTCGGCGCAGGCGCGGTGGACACGCGCATCCAGGCCCACGTCGTGATCGTGGGCCGCTGAGCGCTCAGCCCGCATCCGGCGCGTAGGCAATGCGGCTGCGCAGCCGCAGCGACACCCGGGTGCCCGCAGCGCTGTGGCCATCGACGCGCAACTGCGCCCCGATGCGCTGCGCACGCTCGGCCATGCCCACCATGCCGAAATGGCCCGCGCGCGCGGCTTCATCGGCCCGTTCGGCGGGCATGCCCACGCCATCGTCCTGCACGACGATCTCCAGCCAGCGCCGGCCGTAGATCAGGCGCACCTCCACCTGCCGGGCCTGCGCATGGCGGGCCGCATTGAACAAGGCCTCGCTCACGATGCACAGCACCTCATCGAACACCGTGGGACGCAGCCCGCGCCGCGTGCCCTGGCTGCTGATGTCGAGCCGGGTGTCTGGCGCGAATGGCTGCTCGGCGAGCACCCGCCGCAGCGCCTCTTCCATGTCGCCGGTGTCGACCCGGCGCAGCCCCTGCAGGCGATCGC
>JAIPCJ010000211.1 GCA_021738245.1 Methylotenera sp.
CACGATCAAGCCCGCAGAGGGCGCCAAGCATGCCAAGCGCCGTGTCGGCCGTGGCATCGGCTCGGGCCTGGGCAAGACCGCTGGTCGCGGTCACAAGGGTCAAAAGTCGCGCGCTGGTGGCTACCACAAGGTCGGCTTCGAAGGCGGCCAAATGCCGCTGCAGCGTCGCCTGCCGAAGCGTGGCTTCAAGTCGCTGACGCTGAAGTACAACGCCGAGATCACCCTGTCGGACCTGCAAGCTCTGGCCGGCGATGAGATCGATGTGTCGACGCTGAAGGCCGTGGGCCTGGTGCCGCAGCTGGCCAAGTCGGTCAAGGTCATCCTGTCCGGCTCGATCGAACGCAAGGTTGCGCTCAAGGGCGTGAACGCCACGAAGGGCGCCAAGGCGGCCATCGAGGCGGCTGGCGGCTCGGTCGCCTGATCGCGCGTATTAGGAACTGATCGAGCGTGGCTACCAACGCGAATCAGCTGGCCAAGAGCGGCAAGTTCGGCGACCTGCGTCGCCGGCTTGTCTTCCTGCTGCTGGCTCTGGTTGTCTACCGTATCGGGGCTCATATCCCGGTGCCGGGCATCGACCCGAACCAACTGGCCCAGTTTTTCAAGGGCCAGGCGGGTGGCATCCTGAGCTTGTTCAACATGTTCTCGGGCGGCGCGTTGTCGCGCTTCACCGTGTTCGCGTTGGGCATCACGCCGTACATCTCGGCATCCATCGTGCTGCAGCTGATGACCTACGTCGTGCCGACGCTGGAGCAGCTCAAGAAGGAAGGCGAAGCCGGCCGTCGCAAGATCACCCAGTACACGCGTTACGCGACGCTGGGGCTGGCGCTGTTCCAGAGCCTGTCCATTGCGCTGGCGCTGGAGCAATCGGCCGGCCTGGTGTTGAGCCCGGGCTTCATGTTCCGCCTGACCACGGTCTCCAGCCTGGTTGCGGGCACGATGTTCCTGATGTGGCTGGGTGAGCAGATCACCGAGCGCGGTCTGGGTAACGGCATCTCGATCCTGATCTTCGGCGGTATCGCTGCGGGTCTGCCGGGTGCAATCGGTGGGTTGTTCGAGCTGGTTCGCACCGGCGCGATGGGCTACGGCTCGGCACTGGTGGTGATCTCGTTGGTGGTGCTGGTGACGTTCGCCGTGGTCTTCGTCGAGCGCGGTCAGCGCAAGATCCTGGTGAATTACGCCAAGCGTCAGGTCGGCAACAAGGTTTACGGTGGCCAGTCGTCGCACCTGCCTTTGAAGCTGAACATGTCGGGCGTGATCCCGCCGATCTTCGCGTCGTCGATCATCCTGCTGCCCACCACCATCGTGAGCTGGATCGCCACCGGCGACAGCATGCGCTGGCTGAAGGACCTGGCCTCGATGGTCAGCCCGGGGCAGCCGATCTATGTGCTGCTTTACTCGGCCGCCATCGTGTTCTTCTGCTTCTTCTACACGGCGCTGGTGTTCAACAGCCGTGAGACCGCAGACAACCTGAAGAAGAGCGGCGCGTTCATTCCGGGCATTCGTCCGGGCGAACAGACGGCCAAGCACATCGACAAGATCCTCTCCCGGCTGACGCTGGCGGGCGCGATCTACATCACGCTGGTGTGCTTGCTGCCCGAGTTCCTGACGTTGAAGTACAACGTGCCGTTCTATTTCGGTGGCACGTCCCTGTTGATCATCGTCGTCGTGACGATGGACTTCTGGGCTCAGGTGCAGAGCTACATCATGAGTCAGCAGTACGAGTCGCTGCTGAAGAAAGCCAGCTTCAAGCCCAACTGAGGGTGGCGAGCTGACTGAGAGATAAGGTTTTTATTCAACCCACTCCGAAGCGTTAGGCATGGCGAAAGACGACGTCATTCAGATGCAGGGCGAGATTCTTGAGAACCTCCCCAATGCGACGTTTCGGGTGAAGTTGGAGAACGGGCATGTCGTTCTCGGTCACATCTCCGGCAAGATGCGGATGCACTACATCCGCATCCTGCCTGGCGACAAGGTGACCGTGGAATTGACGCCCTACGATTTGAGTCGTGCTCGCATCGTGTTCCGGGCGAAGTGAGCTGTTTGAACCCCCGGGAACGCGTGAGAGCGCATAAGAGTTAGGCCAAGGAGCAGACCATGAAAGTTTCGGCATCCGTGAAGCAGATGTGCCGCAATTGCAAGATCATCCGCCGCAAGGGCGTGGTGCGTGTGATCTGCACCGACCCGCGCCACAAGCAGCGCCAGGGCTGATTGGCCGCACGACAGGACTAGAGGACCACCATGGCACGTATTGCTGGTATCAACATTCCGCCGCAAAAGCACACTGAGATCGGCCTGACTTCGATCTACGGCATTGGCCGTACGACCGCTCAGAAGATCTGCACGACCTGCGGCATCCCGTTCGACAAGAAGGTCAAGGACCTGACCGACGGCGATCTCGAAAAGATCCGTGACGAGGTCAACAAGCTGACCATCGAAGGCGACCTGCGCCGTGAGCAGTCCATCAACATCAAGCGTTTGATGGACCTGGGCTGCTACCGTGGTTTCCGTCATCGCCGTGGCCTGCCGATGCGTGGCCAGCGCACCCGTACCAATGCCCGCACCCGCAAGGGTCCGCGCAAGTCGGCTGCGACCGGCAAGAAGTAAGCTGCCCGAACTGAAAGAAGGTCAATATGGCAAAGGCACCCAACAATTCGGCGGCTCAGCGCGTTCGCAAGAAGGTCCGCAAGAACGTTGCTGACGGCATCGCGCACGTCCACGCTTCGTTCAACAACACCATCATCACCATCACTGACCGTCAAGGCGGCGCCCTGTCGTGGGCTTCGTCGGGCGGCCAGGGCTTCAAGGGTTCGCGCAAGTCGACGCCTTTCGCAGCCCAGGTGGCGGCTGAAGTGGCGGGTCGTGCGGCGCAAGAGCAGGGCATCAAGAACCTGGACGTCAAGATCAAGGGCCCCGGCCCGGGTCGCGAATCGTCGGTTCGTGCGCTGGCCGCTCTCGGCATCCGCATCAACTCGATCTCTGACGTGACGCCCGTGCCGCACAACGGCTGCCGTCCGCAGAAGCGCCGTCGTATCTAAGCCCAGCCCTCTGGCGCTCGGCAACTTGCAGATTCGGACGACGGTGCGATAATCGCGCGTTTTCCCGAAGCCGGCGGGCACTCAGGTGCCGCGCCGGCTTCAGTCTTGAGTCGACTTCATTCGGAGTCGGCGCTTTTGAAGCCCACCGTCCAAGCCCATAACAACACCGGCTGGACTCGCGTCAGGCGCAGCTTGCTTCCCGGCAGCTGAACCCGGCGTCAGATTGACACGTAAGGACACGCAAAGTGGCACGTTACCTCGGCCCCAAGGCCAAACTTTCCCGCCGTGAAGGCACCGACCTGTTCCTGAAGAGCGCTCGCCGCGCCATCAGCGACAAGGCCAAGTTCGACAGCAAGCCCGGTCAACACGGCCGCACCTCCGGCCAGCGCACCAGCGACTTCGGCCTGCAACTGCGTGAAAAGCAGAAGGTCAAGCGCATGTACGGCGTGCTGGAGCGTCAGTTCCGCCGCTACTTCGCTGAAGCCGAGCGCCGCAAGGGCTCGACCGGCGTCAACCTGCTGCAACTGCTGGAATCGCGCCTGGACAACGTCGTCTACCGCATGGGCTTCGGCTCGACCCGCGCTGAAGCGCGTCAGCTGGTGTCGCACAAGGGCGTGACCGTGAACGGCGAAGTCGTGAACATCGCCTCCTACCTGGTCAAGGCCGGCGACGTGGTTGCCGTTCGTGAAAAGGCCAAGAAGCAGCTGCGTGTCATCGACGCGTTCAAGCTGGCCGACTCCATCGGCCTGCCGGCCTGGGTCAGCGTCGACGGCACCAAGCTCGAAGGCGTGTTCAAGAAGGCCCCCGACCGCGACGAGTTCGGCGCCGAGATCAACGAATCGCTGATCGTCGAGTTGTACTCGCGTTAATCGTTCCCCCCGCCGACCACGCCTGCGAAGGGCGCGGTCGGCGTTTCCTCGTCCGGGCATCACAGCCCTTCGAAGGCTCTGCCCGGCTGGTCCTCAGCCTTATCGGTGTAACGAACCGAGGGTATTGAAAGAAAGACCTCATGCAAACCAACTTGCTCAAACCCAAGTCCATCAACGTGGAGCCCCTGGGCGGTCATCGCGCCAAGGTCACGCTGGAGCCGTTCGAACGCGGCTACGGTCACACCCTGGGCAATGCCCTGCGCCGTGTGCTGCTCTCGTCGATGGTGGGTTATGCGCCGACGGAAGTGACGATCGCCGGCGTGCTGCACGAGTACTCGGCCATCGACGGCGTGCAAGAGGACGTGGTTCACATCATGCTGAACCTCAAGGGCGTCGTCTTCCGCCTGCACAACCGCGAGGAAGTCACGCTGGTCCTGCGCAAGGAAGGTGAAGGCCCCGTCACGGCGGCTGACATCCAGACCCCGCACGACGTCGAGATCATCAACCCCGAGCACGTCATTGCCCACCTGTCGCAAGGCGGCAAGCTGGACATGCAGATCAAGGTCGAAAAGGGCCGCGGCTATGTGCCGGGCACGATGCGCCGCTTCGGCGACGAGCCGACCAAGAGCATCGGCCGCATCGTGCTGGACGCTTCGTTCAGCCCGGTCAAGCGCGTCAGCTATGCCGTCGAGAACGCCCGCGTCGAACAGCGGACCGACCTGGACAAGCTCGTGATGGAGATCGAGACCAACGGCGCCATCTCGCCCGAGGAAGCCATCCGCGCCTCCGCCAAGATCCTGGTGGAACAGCTCGCCGTGTTCGCCCAGCTGCAAGGCACCGACCTGGTCGACGCCTTCGACCAGCCGGCCCAGCGCTCCAGCAGCTTCGACCCGATCCTGCTGCGCCCGGTCGACGAGCTCGAGCTCACCGTGCGGTCGGCCAACTGCCTGAAGGCCGAGAACATCTACTACATCGGCGACCTCATCCAGCGCACCGAGACCGAGCTGCTCAAGACCCCGAACCTGGGTCGCAAGTCGCTCAACGAGATCAAGGAAGTCCTGGCTTCCCGCGGCCTCACCCTCGGCGCCCGTCTCGAGAACTGGCCTCCCCAGGGTCTGGACAAGCGCTGATCAAGCATTGAAGAAATGGGTGGCGCGCTGACCAACGCCACCCGGTGCACCCGCCAGTACCTGATCCGGCTGGCGGTATTAACGAAGTGAAAGGAAAAGCACCATGCGTCACCGTAACGGCCTCCGCAAGCTCAACCGCACCAGCAGCCACCGCGCTGCGATGCTGCGCAACATGGCGGTTTCGCTGCTCCAGCACGAAGCCATCAAGACCACGGTCCCCAAGGCCAAGGAACTGCGCAAGGTGGTCGAGCCCCTGATCACCCTGGCCAAGGAACCCACGCTGGCCAACCGCCGCCTGGCTTTCGACCGCCTGCGTGACCGCGACATCGTCACCAAGCTGTTCAACGAACTGGGCCCGCGCTTCAAGACCCGTCCGGGCGGCTACACCCGCATCCTGAAGATGGGTTTCCGCGTCGGCGACAACGCGCCCATGGCCTTCGTCGAACTGGTCGACCGCGCTGAAGCCGAGACCACCGGCGAAGCTGCTGCCGAATAAGCTCAGCCCCGGCTGATCTGCAAAGCCCGCCTCGTGCGGGCTTTTTTTCGTCCGTACGGTGCCCGCCTACGGCCGAAGCGTGTGCGCCCTGACAGCCCGTTCGGCGCGCGACGCGCAGAGTGGTCCTTGCATGGCCAGCGAGCCCTCCCGCTGGCCGCTTCGCCCCAGGAGATCACCATGCCCCGCACCCACGGCCACCGCAACGGTCCGCTCGAGCACAAGCCCAGCGACTTCGCCACCACCAAGCCAACGCAAGGCCAGACGCTGACCCGACAACCCAAGGCGCCGGCGCGTCGCGACGACGGCACCGCGCGGGAGGCGCCCAAGGGGCCGCCCCAGCACAAGGTGTGAGGTGGCAGGCTCGCTGGTGGCGCGCTGCAAGCGGCGCTGCTACTGGGCGGCGGGTCCGCTGAGCGCCTGATTGGTGGGGCCGCCGTGGCCGCGAGCGGTGCCGGCCGCACGCAGTACCCGCGTCTCGCCCAGCACCGGCAGCATGAAGGCGTCTCGAGCCACCTGCAGCCGGTCCAACGCGGCCGGCAGCCCGTCCAACGGCGCATCGATGGGGTCGTCGCACAGTCGGAACACGCCCCAGTGCACGCCGATCGACTGGCGACTGCGGACGTCCTGGTGGATGCGCACGGCCTCCTCCTCATTCACGTGCTGCCCGCGCATGAACCATCGCGGCTCGTAGCAGCCGACCGGGATCATCGAAAAGTCAAAGCCCCCAAAGCGCTGCCCGATCTCGGCAAAGTCCGGCGCATAACCGGTGTCCCCGCTGTAGTAGACGCTGACCGGTTGAGTGTCCATCTGGGCCTGCATCACGAAGCCGCCCCACAGCGTCGCGGAGCGATCCCAGGGCGTGCGGCTCGACCAGTGGTGCGCGGGCACGAAGGTCAGCGTCACGTGGCCAGCGGCCGCGGGCACCTGGAGGCGCTCCCACCAATCCAACTCTTTCACGCGCGTGATGCCCTGCTCGGCCATCCAGCGGCCCACGCCCAATGGCACGACGAACAAGGGCGGGCCCCCGGCTTGCTTCGCAAGGTGCTGCACCGTGCTGAGGTCGAGATGGTCGTAGTGGTTGTGGCTGATCAGCACGACGTCGATCGGTGGCAACTGGTCGACGGTGAGCGGCGGTGCATTCAGGCGCTTGGGCCCGGCGAAGGACACGGGCGAGGCGCGCTCGCTCAGGTGCGGGTCGGTCATGACCCGCAAGCCGTTGACCTGCCACAACGCACTCGAATGGCCGAGCCAGGTGAAGGTCAGGTCGCCAGTCGGGCGCTGCAGCCGGTCCAGGTCGACGGGGGCCCGCGGGACCCGCTCCGGCCGGTCGGCCGGCAGGTCGCTGCGCAGCCGCTGCCATTGCCAAGCCCAGAAGCCGCCCTCGGGTTCGCCGTGTGGCGAGGCGTGCAGGTTGCGGAACCCGTTGGGCAGATGGTGCGGCTTGCTCGGGTCGTAGGCGGGGTTGCTGCTGGCACAGCCGGCCAGTGCGGCGGCCACCGCCAACGCGAGCAGCCAACGGCTGCGGCCAGCCGGGAGGAGTTGGCACAGGGGCGAAGCGCGGTGGGGCATCGTTGTGTGAGGACGGACTGCAAATCCGGACGTGGACGGCGTGGCGAGTCTGGCAGAGGCGACGGCCCGGCGTAGGGGCCCGGCGCCAGGCCCCTGGGCGGCGGTCGGTGCCGCCCACAGGCCGGAGGCCGCCGCGTGACTCAGGGCATCAGCGGCCGCCGCCGCCAGGCAGCCAGTGCACTGTCCCTTCGCCCAGCACGGCGACCCGGGCGCGGGCTTGGACCAAGGCGTCGAGCTCCAGCGTCAGCGCGCCTGTGAGCCCGCCGAAGGCTGGCAGTACCAAGGCATGTGGGTAGAGCACGAAGCAAGGGCGGCGCAGCCGGTCGCCCGCGCGCGTGCGCAGCCAAATGGCGGGATGCCAGTGGCCCGCCAAGGTCATGCCGGGGCTGCCGGGCGGCGGCGGCTCGTGGGCGGCCGTCAGCGCGCCAAGCGGCCAGTGCGCGGGCTGCACCGTTAGCGGCAGGCCCGGTGGATGAATCGGTCGATCGTGATTGCCCAGCACCAGCACGGTCGGCACACGTTGGGCGAACGCCGCCACGGCGTCCAGCAGGCGCGGCGTCAGCCCCTGCGCCCCATGCCAGAAGTCGCCGAGCACAACCAGCCGCTCGGCCTGGTGCGAGCGCATCAGCGCTTCCAGCCGTGCCAGCGTCCTCGCGCTGCTGCCAGCCGGCACGGCCTGGCCTTGCGCGCGGAAGGCCGCCCCCTTGCCCAGATGCAGGTCCGCCACGAACAGGGTGCGTTGCGCCGGCCACCACACGCCGCCCTCCGGCAGCAGCCACAGCGCCTGG
>JAIPCJ010000026.1 GCA_021738245.1 Methylotenera sp.
GGCGCTGCCGGCCATGTACGCCGCGTGGTTCCGGGTGGTGCGCCCACACGAGGAAGAGCAGAGCCGCCTGCACAGTCAGCTGCCCGACGCTGACGCGCAAGCCCCGGGCGCTCCCGCCTGAAGCCCGTTCGCCAAGGGTTTTGCCGCCCCGCAGCTCGGGGCGGCGGCCGGCCTCCGCGAGGTCGCTACAATCGCCGGTTTGCCGAATCGCCTACGGGGTTGCTGCGGCTTTCATTGCAGCAACTCAAAGCTTGACCCGCGCGGGTGGCGAAATTGGTAGACGCACCAGGTTTAGGTCCTGACGCCTTCACGGGCGTGCCGGTTCGAGTCCGGCCCCGCGCACCACCTCTGTCCCTTCAACTGTTCCCGAGTCCATCATGGCCGTCACCGTCGAAACCCTCGAAAAGCTGGAACGCCGCATCACCCTGCACGTGGCGGCCGCTGAGATCAACAGCGAAGTCGAAGCCCGTCTGAAGAAGCTGGCCCGTACCGTCAAGGCCGACGGCTTCCGTCCCGGCAAGGTGCCGATGAACGTCGTCGCCCAGCGCTACGGCTACTCGGTGCAATACGAAGTCGTGAACGACAAGCTCGGTCAAGCCTTCAACAACGCCGCCAACGAAGCCAACCTGCGCGTGGCCGGCATGCCCCGCATCGAGCAGAAGAACGAAGCGCCCGAGGGTCAGATGGCCTTTGACGCCACCTTCGAGGTCTACCCTGAAGTCAAGATCGGCGACCTGGCCACGGCAGAAGTCGAGCGCGTGAGCAGCGAAGTCACCGAAGAAGCCATCGACAAGACCGTCGAAATCCTGCGCAAGCAGCGCCGCAGCTTTGCGCAACGCGCTGCCGCGGACGTCGCCCAGGCCGGTGACCGCGTCACCATCGACTTCGAAGGCAAGATCGACGGCGAGCCCTTCGCCGGCGGCAAGGCCGAAGGCTTCCAGTTCCTGATCGGCGAAGGCCAGATGCTGGAGCAGTTCGACGCCGCCGTGCGCGGCATGAAGGCCGGCGAGAGCAAGACCTTCCCGCTGCAGTTCCCTGAGGACTACCACGGCAAGGATGTCGCCGGCAAGGAAGCCGACTTCCTGGTCACGGTCAAGAAGATCGAAGCCCAGCACCTGCCCGAAGTGAACGAGGCGTTTGCCAAGTCGCTGGGCATCAAGGACGCCACGGTCGAAGGCCTGCGCGCCGACATTAAGAAGAACCTCGAGCGCGAAGTGAAGTTCCGTGTGCTGGCTCGCAACAAGGGCGCAGTCATGGACGCCCTGGTGGCCGTGTCGGAACTCGACGTGCCCAACGCCCTGGTGCAGGGCGAAGCCGAGCGCATGGTGGGCCAGGCCCGCGAAGACCTGAAGAAGCGCGGCGTGAAGGATGCCGACAAGGCCGAGATCCCTGCCGACATCTTCAAGCCGCAAGCCGAGCGCCGCGTGCGCCTGGGCCTGGTGGTGGCCGAACTGGTGCGCGCCAACAACCTGCAGGCCAAGCCGGCCCAATTGCAGGCGCACATCGAAGAGCTGTCGCAAAGCTACGAGAAGCCCGCTGAAGTGATGCGCTGGTACCTGACGGACCGCGAGCGCATGGCTGAAGTCGAAGCCGTTGTCGTCGAGAACAACGTCACGGATTTCGTGCTGGCCAACGCCAAGGTCACCGACAAGGCCCTGCCGTTCGACGAACTGATGGCCCAGGGCAACTGAAAGCCCTTCGCATGACGAAGGCGCCGCGCCGCAAGGCCCGGCGCCTTTTTACTTGCATGGCCATAATCTGCCCCCATAACGGTTGCAGTTGAATTTGTTTTCAAGGATCTGAATGAGCGCTCTCGACACCAGCAATCTCGGCCTCGTGCCCATGGTCATCGAACAATCGGGCCGTGGCGAACGCGCGTATGACATCTACTCGCGCCTGCTGCGTGAGCGCATCGTGTTCCTGGTGGGGCCGGTCAACGACGCCGTGGCCAACCTGGTCGTGGCGCAGTTGCTGTTCCTGGAGAGCGAGAACCCCGACAAGGAGATCTCGCTCTACATCAACAGCCCGGGCGGCAGCGTGTCGGCGGGCATGTCGATCTTCGACACCATGCAGTTCATCAAGCCCGAAGTCTCGACCCTGTGCATGGGCATGGCGGCCAGCATGGGCGCCTTCCTGCTGGCGGCTGGGGCCAAGGGCAAGCGCTTCTCGCTGCCCAACGCCAAGATCATGATCCACCAGCCGCTGGGCGGCGCGCAGGGCCAGGCCACCGACATCGAGATCCATGCGCGTGAAATCCTGAAGACGCGCGAGACCTTGAACCGCATCCTCGCCGAGCGCACCGGCCAGACGCTGGAGAAAATCCAGTCCGACACCGAGCGCGACTACTTCATGTCGGCCGCCGAGGCCCAGACCTACGGCCTGATCGACCAGGTGCTGGAACACCGGCCCTGAACCCTCAGGTCGTGAGGGGCTGTCACCGGCCCCTGGATTCATCGCGAAAACGGGGCCCTTATCCCTACAAGGGCCCCGCGATCGTTTGGACTATCATCATTCGAAGCGTCCCGCCTCGATTCATCCCGTTTTCATAGAGCAGTTCTCATGGCCGACAAAAAAGGCACCTCCAGCGAGAAAGTTCTGTACTGCTCCTTCTGCGGCAAGAGCCAGCACGAGGTCAAGAAGCTCATCGCCGGTCCGTCCGTCTTCATCTGCGATGAATGCATCGAGCTGTGCAACGACATCGTGCGCGACGAGATCCCCGCGCCCGCGCCGGCCGCGCGCGCCGGCAAGTCCGACCTGCCCGTGCCCAGCGAGATCAAGGCGAGCCTTGACCAATACGTGATCGGACAGGATGTCGCCAAGCGCACGCTGGCCGTGGCCGTCTACAACCACTACAAGCGGCTGCGCCACATGAGCACCGCCAAGGATTCGGTGGAGCTGTCCAAGAGCAACATCCTGCTCATCGGCCCCACCGGCTCCGGCAAGACGCTGCTGGCCCAGACCCTGGCGCGCCTGCTGAACGTGCCGTTCGTGATCGCCGACGCCACCACCCTGACCGAAGCCGGCTACGTGGGTGAAGACGTCGAGAACATCATCCAGAAGCTGCTGCAGAACTGCAATTACGACGTCGAGCGTGCGCAGCGCGGCATCGTCTACATCGACGAAATCGACAAGATCTCCCGCAAGGCCGACAACCCCTCCATCACCCGCGACGTGTCGGGCGAGGGCGTGCAGCAGGCGTTGCTGAAGCTGGTGGAAGGCACCATGGCTTCGGTGCCCCCGCAGGGCGGCCGCAAACACCCCAACCAGGACTTCCTGCAGATCGACACGACCAACATCCTGTTCATCTGCGGCGGCGCCTTCGATGGCCTGGAGAAGGTCATCCAGAACCGCAGCGAGAAGTCCGGCATCGGCTTTGGCGCGACGGTCCGCAGCAAGAGCGAGAAGAAGGTCGGCGAGGTCTTCCGCGAGGTCGAGCCCGAGGACATCATCAAGTTCGGCCTGATCCCTGAACTCGTCGGCCGCCTGCCGGTGGTCGCTACGCTGGGCGAGCTGACCGAAGACGCGCTGATCCAGATCCTGACCGAGCCCAAGAACGCGCTGGTCAAGCAGTACCAGCAGCTGTTCGAGATGGACGGCGTCGAACTGGAAATCCGCAAGCCGGCCCTGGCCGCCATCGCCCGCAAGGCCCTGGCCCGCAAGACCGGCGCCCGGGGGCTGCGCTCGATCATGGAGCAGTCCCTGATCGACACCATGTTCGACCTGCCCACCCTGGACGGTGTCGAGAAGGTGGTGCTGGACGAGCACAACATCGAGGACGCGACCTCGCGCCCGCTTCTGGTTTACCGCGAGCAAGCCAAGGCCAGCGCCTGAGCCCGCTGACAACGCATCCGCTTGCATTCGCCCCCTCAGGCCCGATATCGGCCTGAGAAAGAGAGGTCTTCATGTCCGGACACCCCATCCTCCCCGCCGACCCGATCACGCTGCCGCTGCTGCCGCTGCGTGACGTCGTCGTGTTCCCGCACATGGTCATCCCGCTGTTCGTCGGGCGCCCCAAGTCCATCAAGGCCCTGGAAGCCGCGATGGAAGCCGGCCGCCAGATCATGCTGGTCGCGCAGAAGGCGGCCGGCAAGGACGAGCCCAAGCCCGAAGACATGTTCGAGGTCGGTTGCGTCTCCAGCATCCTGCAGATGCTCAAGCTGCCTGACGGCACCGTGAAGGTGCTGGTCGAAGGCCTGCAGCGCGCGACCACCCAGTCCATCACCGAGCCGGGCGAGCACTTCGTGGCCGAAGTGACCCCCATCCCGCCCGAGACCGAGCATGCGCCCGAAGTCGAGGCCCTGCGCCGCGCCGTGACGCAGCAGTTCGACCAGTACGTCAAGCTCAACAAGAAGATCCCGCCCGAGATCCTCACCTCCATCGGCGGTATTGATGACCCGGGCCGGCTGGCCGACACCATCGCGGCCCACCTGCCGCTCAAGCTCGACGCCAAGCAAGCCGTGCTGGACCTCGCCGACGTCGCCAAGCGCCTCGAGAAACTGCTCGACCTCCTCGAGCACGAAGTCGACATCCTGCAGGTCGAGAAGCGCATCCGTGGCCGCGTCAAGCGCCAGATGGAGAAGAGCCAGCGCGAGTACTACCTCAACGAGCAGGTCAAGGCCATCCAGAAGGAGCTCGGCGACGGTGAAGACGGCGCCGACATGGAGGAGCTCGAGAAGAAGATCCTCGCGGCCAAGATGCCGAAGGAGGCCCGCAAGAAGGCCGACGCCGAGCTCAAGAAACTCAAGCTGATGTCGCCCATGTCCGCCGAGGCGACCGTGGTGCGCAACTACATCGACACGCTGGTCAACCTGCCCTGGAGCAAGAAGACCAAGATCAAGCACGACCTCAAGAATGCCGAGGACGTGCTGAACGAAGACCACTACGGCCTCGAGAAGGTCAAGGACCGCATCCTTGAATACCTCGCGGTGCAGCAGCGCGTGGACAAGGTCAAGGCGCCCATCCTGTGCTTGGTCGGTCCTCCGGGCGTGGGCAAGACCTCGCTCGGCCAGAGCGTGGCGCGCGCCACCGGCCGCAAGTTCGTCCGCATGGCGCTGGGCGGCGTGCGCGATGAAGCCGAGATCCGCGGCCACCGCCGCACCTACATCGGCTCCATGCCGGGCAAGGTGCTGCAGTCGCTGACCAAGGTCGGCACGCGCAACCCGCTGTTCCTGCTCGACGAGATCGACAAGCTCGGCATGGACTTTCGCGGCGACCCGTCGTCGGCCCTGCTGGAAGTGCTCGACCCCGAGCAGAACCACACTTTCGGCGACCACTACATCGAGGTCGACTTCGACCTGTCCGATGTGATGTTCGTGGCCACCTCGAACTCGATGAACATCCCGCCGGCCCTGCTGGACCGGATGGAAGTGATCCGCCTGTCGGGCTACACCGAGGACGAGAAGGTCAACATCGCCCAGACTTACCTGCTGCCCAAGCAGCGCAAGAACAACGGCGTGCAGGACGACGAACTGGAAGTCACCGAGTCCGCCATCCGCGGTGTGATCCGCTACTACACGCGGGAAGCCGGTGTTCGTTCGTTGGAACGCGAGATGTCCAAGATCTGCCGCAAGGTGGTCAAGGGCATCCAGCTCAAGACCTACGAAGGCAAGGTCGTCGTCACTGAGGACAACCTGAATGACTTCCTCGGCGTGCGCAAGTACGACTTCGGTCGCGCCGAGAAGAAGAATCAGGTCGGCCAGGTGGTGGGCCTCGCATGGACGGAAGTGGGCGGCGACCTGCTGACCATCGAAGCCACCGCCATGCCCGGCAAGGGCAACATCATCCGCACCGGTTCGCTGGGCGACGTGATGAAGGAGTCCGTCGAAGCGGCTCGCACGGTGGTGCGTTCGCGCGCGCGGCGCCTGGGCATCAAGGACGAGGTCTTTGAGAAGCGCGATGTCCACGTGCACGTGCCTGACGGCGCCACGCCGAAGGACGGCCCGAGCGCGGGTGCCGCCATGACCACGGCCTTCGTGTCTGCCTTGACGGGTATTCCGGTGCGTGCTGATGTCGCGATGACCGGCGAGATCACGCTTCGTGGCGAGGTGACGGCGATCGGCGGCCTGAAGGAGAAGCTGCTCGCGGCCCACCGCGGCGGCATCAAGACGGTCATGATCCCGGAAGAGAACGTCAAGGACCTGCAGGACATTCCGGAGAACGTCAAGAACCAGCTCGAGATCGTGCCGGTTCGCTGGATCGAGCGCGTGCTCGAAGTGGCACTCGAGTCCGTGCCGACGCCGCTGCCCGACGAGGACGTCGCGGTCGCTGCGGCCAAGCCGGAAGAGGGCGCCACGAAGAGCACGGTGGTGCCTCACTGAAGAAGTGCAGCTGGCTTGCAATCCATCAAAAAGTTGGATTACAATGCCAGCTTCGCTAGATCGCAAAGAGAACTATTTAAGTTGTCAGCGCGAGAGAGCGAAAATTGCGAAAGCAATGCGGGTGTAGCTCAGTTGGTAGAGCGCAACCTTGCCAAGGTTGAGGTCACGAGTTCGAGCCTCGTTACCCGCTCCAGGTTCTAGAGAAGGGAAGCCCCGGCTTCCCTTTTTCATCGAAGCAGCAAGTTCCTTGAGTTTGCTGTTTTCGTCAAAGTCGCACCAACGGCTTTGATCAGGGTTTACGGCGGCGCGATAGCAAAGCGGTTATGCCCCGGATTGCAAATCCGGTTAGTCCGGTTCGACTCCGGATCGCGCCTCCAAAATCGCATCATGCGGGTGTAGCTCAGTTGGTAGAGCGCAACCTTGCCAAGGTTGAGGTCACGAGTTCGAGCCTCGTTACCCGCTCCAGTAAAAGTCGGTCGCACCGATGTCCAGCCCCGGCAGGCTGAACGAAATGCGCGGGTGTAGCTCAGTTGGTAGAGCGCAACCTTGCCAAGGTTGAGGTCACGAGTTCGAGCCTCGTTACCCGCTCCAGATCACGGGAGATTCGAGAAATCGAATCTCCCGTTCTCTTTTGTGCCGCCGCCGATAATGCGGCCGCCGCCCGGGTGGCGAAATCGGTAAACGCAGCGGACTTAAAATCCGCCGCCCTCAACAGGCGTACGGGTTCAAGTCCCGTCCCGGGCACCAAATCAGCAGTTCACAATATCGCAGACCGCCTCAGGCGCCTAGGTTCATCAAGGACTTAGGCGCTTTTTTCATGTCAGGTCCGCTCACGATCCCTCTTTACAGCGCGGGGGAACAAGGGGAACATCCAGGGGAACAAAGCGCCATTCCCCCGCATCGGGGGTAACTGTTCCCCCAGAGGTGTTCCCCCATGCTGACCGACGCCGCCTGCCGCAACGCTGTTTGCCCTCCCGACAAAGCCCGCGTTCGCCTCTCTGATGCTGGGGGCCTGTACCTGGAAGTGGCCGCCAGTGGCTCGAAGCGCTGGTTCGTGAAGTACCGTTTCGGCGGCAAGGAAAAGCGCCTTGCCCTGGGCAACTACCCCGCTGTCACCCTCAAGGACGCCCGGGAAGGCCGCGAGAAGGCCCGCAAGACCCGGGAGGAGGGGCGCGACCCCGTCCAGGCCCGCCGCGTCGCCAAGGTGGCCGTTATGGCGAGAAGCGCCCAGACCTTCGAGGCCGTGGCCCGTGAGTTCCATAAGGCGCAGGTGAAGGGCTGGAGCGAGAACCACGCCCGACAGTGGCTGCGCACCGTCGAGAAGGACTTGTTCCCCTGGGTGGGCGCTGTTCCGCTGGGGGAACTGACGGCACCTTTGCTGCTCCAGGCCATCCGCAAGGTGGAGGCTCGGGGCGCAACTCAGATTGCCCACGATCTGCGCGGCTATGCCGGTCAGGTGTTCAAGTTCGGTATTGCCACCGGCCGATGCGCTAGCAACCCTGCCGCAGACCTTCGCGGCGCGCTGGTGGCCCACAACGTCAAGCACATGGCCGCCATCTTGGAGCCCACGCAGGTCGGCGAACTGATGCGCGGCTTCGATGGATACACAGGGCAGCCGGCCACGCGGGCGGCGCTGATCCTGTCCGCCCTGCTGTTTCAGCGGCCCGGAAACATCCGCGCGATGGAGTGGACCGAACTCGACCTAGACGCGGCTCTGTGGACCATCCCGGCCGCCAAGATGAAGCGCACCATCCATGGCAAGACCAATGGCCGGCCGCACTTGGTCCCGCTGCCCACGCAGGCTGTCGAGCTGCTGCGCGAGTTGGCGCCGCTGACTGGGCACGGGCGGTTTGTCTTCCCGTCCCTGTTGACGGGGGAGCGTTGCATGAGCGAGAACACCGTGAGGACCGCCCTACGGCGCCTGGGCTACGGGAATGCAGAGATGACGCCGCACGGGTTTCGAGCGATGGCGCGCACGCTGATCGCGGAACGGGTCCCGGGCGTGTCGCCTGACGTGATCGAGGCCCAACTGGCGCACGGGAAATCCGGCCCTCTCGGCATGGCCTACGACCGCGCCGAGTTCATGGAGCAGAGGCGGGCGCTGATGCAGGCATGGGCGGACTATCTCGACCAACTGAAGGCGGGCGGGAAGGTGATCGAGTTCAAGGCAGCTTGAAGTAGGTCCCCGGCATCGAGCTAGCGCCGATTGCTAACGAAAGGGTCGCCTATTGCGGTCGCCGACTGAAGATGCTGTATAAAAATACAGTATGTTGGTCGAGGTCGTCGTACTGCGCAGGGAAGGCGCGAAGATTCCACGGGAAGAGCTGGGCGCCCCTCGGCGTGGATGGCTTCGGCTTGACGCGGCCAACTAATCAGGCGCGCAAGCCAGAGGGCCGCTCACCTACGGCACGGCAAGACCAATACAGCGCGTACCTTTGTTGTACATGAATGGCTCGCGCACAAGGCGGCCTACGCGGGCAACAAGTCTGCTTTTGCCCGGGACTACGTTCGCCGAGTTCTGAATGAGTTTGACGTACGCATAACTGAGAAGACCGTTAGGGAGGTTTGGCTGGCTGATACCCCGGATGCGGGCATTCAGGCCGGATTACAGGCAGACGGGGAATGACCGGCTGAGCAGGAAGATTCACGATTGCGCCATCCAGTCAGGAGGGCGCACGATGCAGCCATTCATCACTCAAGCCGGGCGCGGCAATGGACGCAATCCCCAGCCGCTGCACGCGGTTCAACTCGCCGATGCGCTGCTGCGCCTTCAAACGGTCGCCAGTGCCACCGGCCTATCTGGCGCGACGATCTACAGGAAGCTGAAGGCGGGCGAGTTTCCCAGCCCCGTACGCATGGGCGCCCGCTGCACCCGCTGGAAGGCCGCTGACGTGCGGGCCTGGATTCAGGCTCAAGGGGGTGAGCAATGACCGCCCCCCACAACATCACGCCGGAGCGAGTGGCAGCGCTACACGCCATCCGCGACCGTCATCGCGGTGACGCTTGCGCCACCCAGGCCGCACGGCTCTTGGACGCGCTGGAAACGCTCCAGCCCATACCGACCTACGAAGCGAGCCGGTGCCTTGACCTGTACGACCCGAGGGCGCGCAAGCTCAATCTCGTGAAGGCCGGGCATCGCATCCTGACGGCCTGGCGCACGGTCCACACCGAGAGCGGCGCACCACATCGCGTCGGGGTCTACACGCTCATCCGGGGTGAGGCATGAGCGCGGCAGAGATGCAGGCGGGCGACGTTGGGCGAGCCGGGCAGGGCATGGCGACGTTTCATGCCGGACACCAAGGGCATGGGAAGCGGCTCGCCACGCTCCAGGCCCTCTTTGCCTTGCGTGGCTATGCACTGCACCAACTCGTCGATTCGACGCTGCTGGTGGAGCGCTGGGGCTACTGCCGGCCTATCGCCAATGTGGATGAGGCTGCTCAGGTGCTGGCCCAGCTCGGTGGCGCGCCTGCAGGCTGGGTCGGTCATGGCTAACGCCCGCAGCATCGGCCGCAAGGGCGACGCCGGTCGGGACTCCGGCGGCTTCATGGCGCTGCCGTGGTCGGTCATGGATTGCCCCGCCTACCGGCGCCTGAGCTACGCCGCACGGTCGCTGCTGTTGGAAATCTTCCGGCAGTTCGTGAAGGACAACAACGGCCGACTTCTGGCGAGCCGGGCCTATCTCGCCGGCCGTGGCTGGAACTCGGCCGACGTTATCGACCGGGCGAAGCGTGAACTGCTCGAAGCCGGTTTCATTCATGAGACGGTGAAGGGGCACAGGCCGAACAAGGCGAGCTGGTACGCGGTGACGTGGCGCATTCTTGACCCGCATCACGGCTATGACCCGGGCGCTGCGGCGACGTTTGTGCGCGGCGCCTACCGTGGCGCAAGCCTGCCGGAACCCCTCAAGAAAAACGCAGTCCTTAGTCCGGCTGGCGGAACAGGGAACGCCGCTATTGGTCCGTCTCCCGGAACAGGAAGGGACACCGCTGTTCCGTCTCCCGGACCTATGGAGCCTGTTGCCGTGGCCCTCTCTGTTCCGTCTGCCGGACACCATCTAGAAATGCCATCTGAAGGTGAGCGAGCAGGGGGTGAGGGGCACGACGGGGAGCAGGACCACGACCCCGACGACGAGTGCAGCCGCGAAAGTGAGGGCGAGATTGACGTGAGCCGCTTCGACCCGGTGACGGGTGAGTTTCTGCCCCCGCATGAGATCCCAGCGCAGCCGCTCACGAAGGCCGCCGCTGCATGGGTCGAGGCCAGTCTGGGCCAGCATGGCGCGGGTCGGCGTGCTGCCTAGAACCGGGGTTTGCCTAATGATTTCGTATTCAGTGCGGGGTGCTGATCGTGGCTAAGGGCGGGTACAGGTGGAACGCTGGCCGACCGGCAATGCACGTCAAGGCCGAACACTGCCTTCGGATCGACGCACGGCGCTGGGCGCGTGAAGGCATGTTCACGGCCGGCCGCTTCGGCGCCTGGGTGTGGCGCGATGCCGATAGCGCGCAGGAAACCGGCCGGATCGGCTACCAGGGCGAGGGCGGTGCCGTGTCGCTCAACTTCAGCGTGAACGGCGAGCCTGTGCGCCAGCACATCACCACCCAGCGGACAGCGTGCAACTACGGCGGCAGTCGCCTGTGGTTCACATGCCCGCGCTGCTGGCGGCGCGTGGCCGTGCTGTTCCTTCGCGGAAATGCCGGGTTCGTCTGCCGGCACTGCGGGCGCATCGCCTACGGCAGTCAGAGCGATGACGCGATGGGGCGGGCCTGGAGGAAGCAGCACAAGGCCGAGGCAAAGCTGGTGGATGGCTGGCGCCGGCCGAAAGGGATGCACCAGGCTACCCGTGAGCGGCTGATCGCCATCATCATTGAATGCGAAGAGCGGCGAGATGCTGCGCTTGCAGCGTTCGTTTCTCGGCACCTTCCCGGGGGCTGGGTATAGGGGTGGGGGCGCCTGAAATCTCCACGACCCTCGTGCACCTGACCGCTACTGTCTGCCACACGCGGAACATTTCCCCCTTTTGATTCTGTCAAATCAAAAACAGGGCGGCTCTGTAGACCCACTCCAGGGTGAGAGGTTAGACTCGCGCTGAGTTGGCGCGGTCCTAATCGACGATAAGAGCCCCGGCGGAGCTTCCTTCACTGGATAGTTGAATCAAGGGGCCGCGTCACTCACCCCCTCAGTAGTAGTGCGTTCGACCGTGAGCCCAGAGGTCGTACTCGTACACGATCTTGTCCTTGATGAGGTCGTAGGCTTGGGAGTCTCCTCGCTCCCATTTACGTTGAATGGCCCATGTGCAGTAGTCGGTGACCTGGAGGCAAGGGTCAGACGCTGATGACCAAAATGCAGCACGCCAGACGACATGCCGGGCGGTCTGGTCGAGAACGTCCTTCACAGCCTCTGAAAATGCGGTCTGGCCCTTCTTGGTCCCGATCGACGCCGCCGTAATCATTAGCCTGTCGTTGGTGTTGACCATCTTCGGCAGGCAGTGACGCAAAAGGTAAAGCCAGGCGTGCTTGTAGAAGCGTTCCTTATTTGGCCGGATCTGCGGTTGTGCTTTCGACTTTTCGAGAATCTGGGCGTACACGCGAAAGTCGTGCTTGCAGATCAACTCGAACACCTTGGCGCGTACCTTCGCGTGGTCTTTCGTGCAGTGAAAGTAGTCCCCGAGCGGAAGGCCTTCCCAGGCCATTTCACGGCGAAGGTCTAGCAGTTCCTTGCCAAGGTCACAGTCGGCCATGTCCACGGCACAGACGATGAAATACTTGCTGACGTTGGGCTTGCGGGAAAACTCGAAGCATCCCGCCTCGTCAGAGAACACGTAGCGCGTCATCTACCCCCCCTGCGGCGCTGCTGCGGTGCGCGCTTTATATCGTGCGTACGGCCCTAGGATTCTGGCCATGGCGGACGCGTCGGGGGAACAGACGGGGGAACAATCAGCTATCGACGCTGGTAGGCGCCTTGTTTCATGGGGCATAGCGGCGAGTGTTCAACTCCCGTCCCGCACCAAGTCACTTCACGCGCACATCACGGGGTCTGCACGGGCAGGCCATTGGCGTTTTCGGGCCGCCAAGCCTGTACGTTGACGCCGGTCCATCCCAGGACCGCAGCCATCCATGACTGCAGCGCGTCCGGGTTGCCGCTGGTTTCCACGGCGAGGTGCGCTGCGTCGCTCGGCGACGGTCCCCACAGGTCCGCTGCACGACGCGCGACGGCCGTTTCGATCCGCAGCAAAGTGACGGCAGGCCCCAGGGCTTCGCGCCACAGGGGCTCGATCAGCGGGTAATGCGTGCAGCCGAGCAAGGCAGTGTCGACGCCAGCTTCCACCAACGGGGCGCAGTGGCGCGCCACGAGGGCCTGGAGCTCGGGGCTGGCCAGGTCACCTGCCTCGATGTGGTCGACCACGCCGGCGCAGCCCTGCACCGTGATTTCACGGCCCGCTGCGTGGCGTTCGATCAACGCGCGCAGCCGCGTGCTGCGTGCGGTCGAGGGAGTCGCCAGCAGCCCGATGCGGCCGTTGGCGGATGCTGCCACCGCCGGTTTGATGCCCGGCTCCGTGCCCACAAACTGCACCGCAGGCCAATGCTGACGCAGGGCATCGATCGCATGTGCGGTCGCGGTGTTGCACGCGATGACGATGAGCTGCGCGCCCTGCGCGATGAGGTGCTCGGTGATCGCGAAGCTGCGCATCCGGATCTCTTCCGGGGTGCGACTGCCGTACGGCGCATAGGCCGTGTCGGCGAGGTAGCGCAGGCGGGCGTGCGGCAGCAGCGCGCGCAGTTCGCGCAGCACCGTGAACCCGCCGACGCCGGAGTCAAAGACGCCGATCTCGCGGCGCGTGGAGAGGTCGATCTGCATGGGGCCGAGCAGTCTAGCTTCGTGATTCGAGAGGGCTCTCCAAAAACTCTTTCCACAGGGCTATCGCGGGTCTGGCTAGAATCGAACGATCGTGCTTTTTTAAGCGCCGTTGTCCTGGGAAGCGCCCGTAGAATCCCCGGTTAACGTTTACGTCAATTCGAGCTGGAGTTTTCGATGAAGGTCTTGGTTCCTGTCAAACGCGTCGTCGACTACAACGTCAAGGTGCGCGTCAAGAGCGACGGCACGGGCGTCGACATCGCCAACGTGAAGATGTCCATGAACCCCTTCGACGAGATCGCCGTCGAAGAGGCCGTGCGCCTGAAGGAGAAGGGCGCGGTCACCGAAGTGATCGCCGTGTCCTGCGGCGTCACGCAGTGCCAGGAAACCCTGCGCACCGCCATGGCCATCGGCGCCGACCGCGCCATCCTGGTGGAGACCGCTGCCGACGTCGAACTGCAGCCGCTGGCCGTCGCCAAGCTGCTGAAGGCGCTGGTCGACAAGGAAGGCCCGAGCCTGGTCATCCTGGGCAAGCAGGCCATCGACGACGATTGCAACCAGACCGGCCAGATGCTCGCTGCGCTGACCGGCATGCCCCAAGGCACCTTCGCCTCCAAGGTGGAAGTCGCGGGCGACAAGGTCAACGTGACCCGCGAAGTGGACGGCGGCCTCGAGACCGTGTCCCTGAGCCTGCCCGCCGTCGTGACGACCGATCTGCGCCTGAACGAGCCGCGGTACGTCACGCTGCCCAACATCATGAAGGCCAAGAAGAAGCCGCTGGACGTCGTCAAGCCGGCTGATCTGGGCGTGGATGTGACGCCGCGCATCAAGACGCTGAAGGTCAGCGAGCCGCCCAAGCGCGGTGCCGGTGTCAAGGTGCCTGACGTCGCCACCCTGGTGACCAAGCTCAAGACCGAAGCCAAAGTCATCTAACGAAAAGATTGCAGGAGATTCCAAGATGACCGCACTCGTCATTGCCGAACACGACAACGCCTCGATCAAGGGCGCCACGCTGAACACCGTGACCGCCGCCGCCGCCCTGGGTGGCGATGTGCACGTGCTGGTGGCCGGCCACAACGCCGGCGCGGCTGCCGCAGCCGCTGCACAGATCGCTGGCGTGGCCAAGGTGCTGCACGCCGACGCGCCCGCCCTGGCCGAAGGCCTGGCCGAGAACGTCGCCGCACAAGTGATCGCGCTGGCTTCTGGCTACAGCCACATCCTCTTCCCCGCCACCGCCGCCGGCAAGAACGTCGCCCCGCGCGTGGCCGCGCTGCTGGACGTGGGCCAGATCAGCGACATCACCAAGGTGGTGAGCGCCGACACGTTCGAGCGCCCGATCTACGCCGGCAACGCCATCGCCACCGTGCAGAGCGGCGACGCCACCAAGGTGATCACCGTGCGCACGACCGGCTTCGATCCGGCCGCCGCCTCGGGCGGTTCGGCTGCCGTGGAAGCGGCCGCTGCGGCCACTGACAGCGGCAAGAGCAGCTTCGTCGGCCGTGAGGTCACGAAGAGCGATCGCCCCGAACTGACCGCTGCCAAGATCATCGTGTCGGGCGGCCGCGCGCTGGGCTCGAACGAGAAGTTCATGGAAGTGCTGACGCCGCTGGCCGACAAGCTCGGTGCCGCGCTGGGCGCCTCGCGAGCCGCGGTGGACGCGGGCTACGCGCCCAACGACTGGCAGGTGGGCCAGACCGGCAAGATCGTGGCGCCGCAGCTGTACGTGGCGGCCGGCATCTCCGGCGCCATCCAGCATCTGGCTGGCATGAAGGACTCCAAGGTCATCGTCGCCATCAACAAGGACCCGGAAGCCCCGATCTTCTCGGTGGCCGACTACGGCCTGGAGGCCGACCTGTTCACGGCCGTGCCGGAACTCGTGAACGCGCTGTAAGCCGCGCGCAGACTGCACCGGGCGCCCCCGACTCCGGTCGTTGCGGCGCCCTTTTTGTATCCGCCTGGAGGAACAAATGAGTTACCAAGCTCCCGTCAAGGACATGCTCTTCAACATCCAGCACCTCGCTGGCCTGCAGACGCTGACCGAGCAGATCCCCGCCTTCGCTGACTTCGGCCTCGACACCGCCGGCGCCGTGCTGGAGGAATGCGCCAAGCTGACCCAGGACGTCATCGCGCCGCTGAACTGGGAAGGCGACAAGAACCCGTCGTTCTGGCAGGACGGCCAGGTCACCACGACGCCCGGCTTCAAGGAGGCCTTCCGCGCCTATGCCGAAGGTGGCTGGCAGGGGCTGCAGCACCCCACCGACTTCGGCGGCCAAGGCGCGCCCAAGACGATCGCCGCGGCCTGCAACGAGATGCTGCAGGCGGCCAACATGAGCTTCGCGCTGTGCCCACTGCTGACGGACGGCGCTGTGGAAGCGCTGCTGACCGCAGGCAGCCCCGAGCAGCAGGCGACGTTCATCCCGCCGCTGCTCGAAGGCCGCTGGACGGGCACGATGAACCTCACCGAGCCGCAGGCCGGCTCGGACCTGGCTCTGGTGCGTACGCGCGCCGAGCCCCAAGGTGACGGCACCTACAAGATCTTCGGCACCAAGATCTTCATCACCTACGGTGAGCACGACATGGCCGAGAACATCGTCCACCTCGTGCTGGCCCGCGTGGCCGGCGCGCCGGAGGGCGTGAAGGGCATCAGCCTGTTCATCGTGCCGAAGTTCCTCGTCAATGCCGATGGTTCGCTCGGGGCGCGCAACGACGCGCACTGCGTGTCCATCGAGCACAAGATGGGCATCAAGGCCAGCCCCACCGCCGTGCTGCAGTTCGGCGACCACGGCGGCGCCATCGGCACCCTGATCGGCGAAGAGAACCGCGGCCTGGAGTACATGTTCATCATGATGAACGCCGCCCGCTACGGCGTGGGCGTGCAGGGCATCGGCATCGCCGACCGCGCCTACCAGAAGGCCGTGGCCTACGCCAAGGACCGCGTGCAGTCGCGCCCCGTGGACGGCTCCAAGCCCGGCAGTGCCCCCATCATTCACCACCCCGACGTGCGCCGCATGCTGATGACGATGCGCGCGCTCACCGAGGGCTGCCGCGCGATGGCCAGCACCGCCGCTGCCGCCTTCGATGCCGCCCACCATCACCCCGACGCCGACGCCCGCAAGCAGAACCAGGCTTTCTACGACTTCATGGTGCCGCTCGTGAAGGGCTACAGCACCGAGATGAGCCTGGAGGTCACGTCGCTCGGCGTGCAGGTGCACGGTGGCATGGGCTTCATCGAGGAAACGGGCGCTGCACAGTACTACCGCGACGCCAAGATCCTGACCATCTACGAAGGCACGACCGCCATCCAGGCCAACGATCTCGTCGGCCGCAAGACGGCGCGTGACGGCGGCCAGCTGGCGCGCGGCATCGCGGGTCAGATCGAAGTCACCGAAGGCCAGCTCGCCCAGCGCGACAGCGCCGCCGCCCGCGCCGTGCTCAAGGCCCTGCGCGCCTCGCGCGAGGACTTCCTGGCGGTGGTGGACTTCATCGCCGCCTCGGCCAAGGCCAACCCGAACGCCGCCTATGCCGGCTCGGTGCCCTACCTGATGCTGGCGGGCAACCTGGTGGCCGGCTGGCAACTGGCCCGTGCGCTCATCGTGGCCGAAGACACCTTGGCGACTGACAAGGCATTCATGGAAGCCAAGATCGCCACGGCGCGCTTCTACGCCGAGCACATCCTGCCGCGCACCGGCGCGCTGCGCCGCGCCATCGTCGATGGCGCCGACAGCGTGACCGAACTGAGCCTCGAAGCTTTCTGACGGAGACATCCCCTTGGCATTGCCCGACATCCTGAAGAACCTGCCGCTGCCGGTCATCGGTTCGCCGCTGTTCATCATCAGCAACCCCAAGCTCGTCATCGAGCAGTGCAAGGCCGGCGTCGTCGGCTCGATGCCGGCGCTCAACGCCCGCCCGGCGGAACTGCTCGATGAATGGCTGGCCGAGATCACCGAGACGCTTGCCGCCTACAACAAGGCCAACCCGGACCGGCCGGCCGCGCCCTTTGCCATCAACCAGATCGTGCACAAGAGCAACGAGCGGCTCGAGCACGACATGGCGGTGTGCGCCAAGTACAAGGTGCCCATCATCATCACCAGCCTCGGCGCGCGTGAAGACGTGAACCAGGCGGTGCATGCCTGGGGCGGCATCGTGCTCCACGACATCATCAACAACAAGTTCGCGAAGAAGGCCATCGAGAAGGGCGCCGACGGCCTGATCGCGGTGGCGGCAGGTGCGGGCGGCCACGCCGGCGTGAAGAGCCCCTTTGCGCTGATCCAGGAGATCCGCGAATGGTTCGACGGCCCGCTGGCGCTGTCGGGCTCGATGGCCACGGGCGACGCCGTGCTGGCGGCCCAGGCCATGGGGGCCGATCTGGCCTACATCGGCTCGGCCTTCATCGCGACCGAAGAAGCACGCGCCGCAGCCGAGTACAAGCAGATGATCGTCGACAGCAACAGCGATGACATCGTCTACAGCAATCTCTTCACCGGCGTGCACGGCAACTACCTGCGCGGTTCGGTCGTGGCGGCCGGGCTGGACCCGGACAACCTGCCCGAAAGCGACCCGAGCAAGATGAACTTTGGCGGCGGCGCCGCCAAGGCCTGGAAGGACATCTGGGGCAGTGGCCAGGGCATCGGCGCGGTCAAGCAGGTGGTGCCGGCGGCGGAGCTGGTTGCCCGGCTCAAGCGTGAGTACGCAGCAGCCCGCCAGCGCCTGGCGCTGGGCTGACGCGCCTTTTGCCTTTTGCGCTGACCCACGGCCGCCTCCGGGCGGCCGTTGTCCTTTCAGTCGTCAGTGGCGCAAAGCCTTGGCGGGCATAAGGCGGGCATGAAGCGGGCATGAAGCGGGCATGAGGCCGGCATGAAAGCAGGGCCGGTGGGCCCGCACGAAGAACACAGCCACAGAGGCATGGAGGCACGGAGGCCGCGGGATGAAGGCCACTCTGTGTCTCTGGGGCTCTGTGGCGCCTTTCGGTTCTTTGGGCCTGCAGGCTGAATTTTCTTCAGCGACGCAGCAAGCGCAGCCCGTTGAAGACCACCAGCAGGCTCGCGCCCATGTCGGCAAACACGGCCATCCACATCGTCGCGCTGCCGAACACGGCCAGCACGAAGAACACGGCCTTGATGCCCAGGGCCATCGCGATGTTCTGCCAGAGCAGCGCATGGGTGCGGCGCGACAGGCGGATGGTGTCGGCCACCTTGCGCAGGTCGTCGTTCATGATGAGGACATCCGCGGCTTCCTTGGCCGTGTCGGTGCCGGCGGCGCCCATCGAGAAGCCGACCGTGGCCGCGGCCAGGCTCGGCGAGTCGTTGACGCCGTCGCCCACCATGCCCACCGGCCCGCGTGCGGCCAGCGCGGTGATGGCATCCAGCTTGTCCTGGGGCAACAGTTCGGCGCGCACGTCGTCGATGCCGAGTTCCCGGGCGATGGCCTTTGCGGTGGTGCTGTTGTCGCCGGTCAGCATGACCGGCAGGACGCCCAGCGACTGCAGCTGGGCCACGGCCTCGCGGCTGCTGGGCTTGACCGTGTCGGCCACCGCGAAAAGGCCCAGCACGCGGCCTTCGTCGGCGAGCAGCGACACCGTGCGCCCCTGAGCCTCTTGTGCCTGCAGGGCGGCCTCCAGCGCCGGCGTGCACAGGCCGCGCTCGTGCAACCACCGGTGGTTGCCCAAGGTCAACGGCTGGCCTGCGATGCGGCCGCGTACGCCGCGCCCGGGTTCGGCGGTGACGTCGTCCACCGGCAAAACCTCGCCGGGCAGCCCTCGGGCGATGGCCTGCGCGACCGGATGGTCGGAGCGTGCGGCCAGGCTGCGCGCAAGGCGGTGCAGTTCGCCATCGGCCAGTTCGGAGACGCGGGCCTCCTGGGCCACCAAGGTCGGGCGCCCCTCGGTCAGCGTGCCGGTCTTGTCCAGTGCCAGCACCCGCAGGCGCCGGGCCTGCTCCAGGTGCACGCCCCCCTTGATGAGAATGCCGCGCCGCGCGGCGGCGGCCAGGCCGCTGACGATGGTTACCGGCGTGGAGATGACGAGGGCGCAGGGGCAGGCGATGACGAGCAGCACCAGTGCCTTGTAGACCGCGGTCAGCCAAGGCCAGCCCAGCAGCAGCGGCGTGCCGATGGCCACGGCCAGCGCGAGCAGGAAGACTGCGGGCGTGTAAACCGCCGCGAACCGGTCCACGAAGCGCTGCGTGGGCGCACGCTGGGCCTGCGCCGCCTCGACGGCGTGGATGATGCCGGCCAGCACCGTGTCGCCCGCAGGCCGCGTGACCTCGAAGGTCAGTGCGCTGGTCTGATTGATGGTGCCGGCGAAGACGGCATCGCCCGGCCCCTTGTCCACCGGCAGGCTTTCGCCGGTGACAGAAGACTGGTCCACCGCGCCCTGGCCCACGCTGACGCGGCCATCGAGCGCAAAGCGCTCCCCCGGCTTGACCCGCACGAGGCTGCCCACCGCCACGGCCTTGGCAGTCACGCGCTGCCAGCTACCGTCGGGCTGGCGCACCTCCGCCGTCTCGGGCGACAGCGCGAGCAGCCCCGTGATGGCATGCCGGGCCCGCTCGACGGAACGCGCCTCGATCAGCTCGGCCAGCGAGTACAGCGCCATCACCATCGCGGCCTCCGGCCACTGGCCGATGGCGAAGGCGCCGGTGACAGCCACGGCCATCAGCGCGTTGATGTTGAGCTGGCCACACAGCAGCGATGCCAGACCCTTGCGGAACACGCCCAGGCCCGACAACGCAATGGCCAGCGCCGCGACGGCCATGCCGCCTGCGCGCCAGGGCAGGGTGTCCGGGGCCGCGTAGTGCAGCAGTTCGGCGCCGACCGCGACGACCAGCGCGGCTGCGAGCCGGGCCAGTTCGCGCTGGCGTGTGCGGCTCACGTCTGCCGCGGCCGGCGGTGCGGACAGCGTTTCGGCCTTGAAGCCGGCACGAGCGATGGCTGCCGTGACCGCATCCCAGCTCGCCGGCGCGGCATCCACGGCCAGCGCGCGCGCGGGCAGGTCGAAGCGCAGGCCCTGCACGCCCGCCACGGATTCCAGCGCTCGGCGGATCTGCGCCTCCTCGGTCGGGCAGTCCATCGCCGGGATGCGCAGCAGCAGCCCGTCCTGCGGGAGCGGCAAGGCGATGGGGGCCGTTGCGTTGGCACAGGCGCCGCCGTGGCAGTGGGCCGGTGCGGCGTCCTGCGCGTGACTGTGGCGGTGAGGGTGCGCGTCGTCGTGCGAAGGGTCGTGGGCGTGGTCGTGTGTGTGATCGTGCTTGTGGTCGGGCGTATGGGTGCTCATGTCGGCGATGTCCTCGTGTCGGGCATTGGAATCCCTGGAGCAACTCCAGAGTCAAGTCCCTACACTGGCTGCCGCCTTGCGTTCGGAGCCGCCATGAAGATCGGAGATCTCGCCACCGCTTCGTCGACCGCCGTCGACACCATCCGCTACTACGAGCGGGAAGGGCTGCTGCCGGCCCCCGGGCGCACCCAGGGCGGGTTCCGCGTCTATGAGCAGCCGCATCTGGAGCGCCTGCAGTTCATCCGCTACTGCCGCGGGCTGGACATGTCGCTGGACGAGGTGCGCGTGCTGCTGCGGGTGAAGGATGAGCCCGGCAGCGACTGCGGTGACGTGAACGCCTTGCTGGACACGCATATCGGCCATGTGTCGCGGCGCATCCGGGAGTTGCGGGCGCTGGAGAAGCAGTTGCGCGCCCTGCGGGAGCGCTGCGGCGAAGCCCGGCAGGCGGACCAGTGCGGCATCCTCCATGGCCTGGCAGCCGCAGCCCAGGAGGCGCCGGCCGCAGCGGCGCCGACCCATCTGAGGTCGGTCCACGGCCACTGAACGGCCTCCCCGGACCGCTTCAGGGATCGACCGTCCCTGATGCGGGCGACGCGCCGGCGGCCTCCGCACGGGTTTTCCATGAAACCGCTTTCTTGTGGCTCCCAGGAGGATGCAGACCAATTCTGAAAGCGCTTTCATTTGGTCTTGGACCGGTGTGAGGCGCTGTCAGACCGCGACCTGACCCCGGCAGCGGCTGCTTGCCCGGTTGTGCAGTAGGTCATCCGCAGCCGCCACAGGGGCCGAGTCGCGACGGGCGCGGGGCCCACAGACGCCGGTCGATCCTGCGGGACGCGCCGGCCGAGGAGACAAGCGTGAATCTCATCCTGCGTTGCATGCGCCTGCTCGGCGTATGCCTGTGTCTGGCCCTCGGGCTGGCAGGGCCAGCGGCGGCAGCCGACTATGACCAGGGCGTGGAGGTCAGTGGCAGCACGGCCACGATCTGGTTCAAGTCCAACGTGGCCACCACCTGGGTCGACGTGCATTACACGGTCAACAACGGCGCGCAGCAGAACTTGCGCATGACCGCCGCCAATGGCCGCTACGAGCAGAAGCTCAGCGTCGCCACCGGCAACGTCATCGGCTACTGGTTCACCTACAACAACGGCACGCCGGCCTACGACACGCCCAAGTTCAGCTACACCGTGAGTGGCAACACGGCCACCGGCCCGGTGTGCTTCTACGCCGATGCCAACTACACGGGCGACAGCTTCTGCGTCAGCGCCGACAGCGCCTGGATCGGCAGTGCCTGGAACGACCGCGTCTCGTCGGTCAAGGTGCAGACGGGCTACCAGGTCACGCTGTTCAACGACATCAACTACGGCGGCGCTTCGCTGGTACTGACGGGCAACGAGCCCAACCTCGTGAGCCGCGGTTTCAATGACCTGACCTCGTCCTTCAAGGTCGGCGCTGCGACGACCACCTGGAACGGTCGCACCACCTTCAACATCGTCAACCAGACGGGCGGCCGCTGGACCGACGACCAGGTCTACTGGGCCATCATCGGCCGTGACTGGTCGACGGGGAAGTTCGTGCGCGTGGACGCCGCCGGCAACCTCATCCCGATGTCCACGGCCGACAACGGCGCCCTCACCAAGAACGGCATCACCTATACCAACTACTTCCACAAGCTCAGCGCGACGCGCTCGCTGACGATCCCGGCGCTCGATTCGGCGCGTGTGCTGATGTCGGTGGGCTCGCCGATGTACATCCGTGTGGTGCTCGATGGCAACGGCAATGTGGGCTATGCCGGCGCCAACATCGAGAACCCGACTGATCCCAACATCGACGTCTACTTCGACTTCGGCGAGATGGCCATCATTCCGCCGGGCCGCCCAGACCCGGGCATCTTCATCAACACCACGCGGGTGGATCACTTCGGGTTCCCGCTGAAGCTGCGCGTGCAGGGGCTGGGGGGTTATGACCAGACGGTCGGTGAGGCCCTGGCCGAAACGCGCGACCAGCTCTTCAGCAAGTTCATGGCCGAGGTGCCGACGGCGTTCAAGCCGCTCGCGCAAGCGCCCTACGCGCCTTACCGCATCATGGCGCCGGCCCATGCCAGCTTCAAGCCGGGGCAGGCCAATGCCAACTACCTGCAGGCCTACATCGACGCCGTCTGGGCCCGCTACCGCACCGAAGACCTGGTGTTCACGCTCCAGAACCTCGGCACCTTCCGTGGCCGGGTCAGCGGCGACCGCTTCATCTTCACCGGTGGCTCGCCGGCCGGCACCTTCTACATCAACGGCAAGCCCGACACCGCCATGGTGCTGCTGGGCGCGGGCCTGCTGGCAGACGGCAGCGGCAGCCCGACCAACGTCGGCACGCAACTGCAGATCCAGGCGCAGGTGTGTGCGGCGCTGAACCGCCATGTCATGGAGACGCCTGCGAATTGGTATGTCCAGTCGGCTCACTACCCCGCGGGCCAGGTGGGTAACTGGTACGCCAAGTTCTGGCATGACCACAGCATCAACAAGAAGGCGTATGGGTTTGCCTATGACGACGTGGGCGACTTCAGCCCGTCGCTGCACACCCAGGCCCCGACGGTGGTGACCTACACCATCGGCTGGTAGTCCAAGCCGTTGGCTAGCGTGGCGTGCCGATGCGCCACGCGGGCAGCGTCCAGCCTGTCCACAGGGCCAGGCCGCGCAGCAGCACAGCGGTGGCTGCCCCCGCACTGATGGCCGCCCATTGCGGCGCGTCGGCAGCCACCGCGGCCACCAGCACCCACCCGCCCACAAAGCTGCACAGGGCATAGGGGCGGTGGTCGTGGAAGGCGGCGGGGATCTCGTTGCAGACGATGTCGCGCAGCACGCCGCCGAACACCGCCGTGATCACGCCCATCAGCACGGCCACGATGGCGGGCATGCCGGCGTCCAGCGCCACGAGCGTGCCGTTGGCGGTGAACAGGCCCAGGCCGAGCGCATCGGGCCACTGGATGGCGCGCTCGGTCAAGGCGAGGTGGCGTCGCCGCATGCCGAGCATGGCCGCCAGGCACAGGCCCATCAGCACCCACAGCCAGTCGGCATGCGCCACCCAGAAGAAGGGCCGGCGGTCCAGCAGCACGTCGCGCAGGGTGCCACCGCCGAAGGCCGACAGCCCGGCCACGACACACAGCCCCACCACGTCCAGCCGCTTGCGGGCCCCGGCCAGCAGGCCGGACAGCGCGAAGGCCAGCGTGGCGGTGATCTCCACGGCAGATTGCAGCGTCGAAAAATTGATGACGGGCGGTTTCATGCGGTCGGGCTCATTCCAGGAAGCCTGCATCCCGCAGGAAGCGGGACGGGCGCTCGGTGTCAAAGGTCAGCGTCAGGCGCTGGCGGGCGCGTGTGAGCGCCACGTAGAGCAGGTTGCGGTTCTCCAGGCTGCCACCGCCGAACTCGCCGGCCGTCAGGTGGGGCAGGATGACGTGGTCGAACTCCAAGCCCTTGGCCGCCTCGATGCTGGACAGCACCACACGGGGCCCGGATCGCGAGCGCCCCACGTCACTGCTGCTGCGCAGGCTCAGCGTCCCCAGCATACGCATCGCCTCCGCCACCGGCCCGCGCTCGGCCAGCACCAGTTGCACGAGCTGCGTGAGGTTGTTGGCCACGCGCACGGCATCCGCCTCGCGCACGAACACCCGGCGCGCCAGGGCTTGCGGCGCCAGCGTCTTCAGGAAAGACGCCTCGAAGGCCTCGTCGTCACCCGTGCCGAGCAAGGCCAGTGCGGCTTCCAGCGGGCGCCGCGCGTCGGGCGTGGCGCTGCGCAAGGCATGGGCGTCGATGAAGCGCCGGGTCGAGTCCAGATCTTGTGCGGCTTCGGCAACCGCGACCCGCTGGGCCTGCTGGCTGTCCAGGTGGCGCAGCTCCTCGCTGTCGACGCGGGCGCCGGAGAACAAGAGCCAGGCCTCCAGCAGCGCGGCGCGGCGTTCGGGCGTGTCGAAGCCAGCGTAGTCGCCCAGCGCATGCGCATGCAGGCCGCGTACCAGCAGCGTCTCGGGTCGGGCGAGGAAGGGCGTGAAGCCCGCGGTGCCGTAGGCCACACCCAGGCGCAGCAGCGCATGCTCAATCAGCACGGATTGCGCTGGATGCCGCAGCAGCACGCGCAACGTGGCCTGGCCGCGCTGTGCGAGGTGGGCCTGCGCTTGCCGGGCGATGTACTCAGCCGCCAGGCGTGGGCTGCTGCAGGGTTCCAGATGCACGGCGGTGCAGGCCTCGCCGCTGGCCGCGTAGGGCTTGCGGGCGAGGGCACCGGCATGGCGGGCGAGCTCGGGGCCGAAGCGGTGGCTCGCCGTCAGCGGCAGCACCTCGGGCTCGCCGATCTCGCGCCGGAAGTGCTCGCCCATGAAGCCCGCCTCGGCGCCGCTCTGCGTGTGGATGACCTGGTCCCGGTCACCCACACCGACAAAGGCCGCCCGCGGGTTGGCCGCCAGCAGGGCCTTGAGGACCGTGAAGGCGGCCCGGTTCATGTCGTGCATCTCGTCCACGCCGACCAGGCTGAGGCCCTGTTGCAGCAGACCGTCCTCGGGGCGGATCTCGCCGGCCAGCAGCAGTCGCGCCAGGTCATGCACGCCGTCGCCCGGTGTGCGGAAGTCCGGGCGGTCCGGGTGGCCACCGCGGCGGATGGCCTCGAAGCATTGCCAGCTTCGCAGCGTCAGGTAGTCGAAGCCGAGCGACTCCGCAGCTGCGGGCGTGAGGCGCTCTTCGGGGTCGAGCTGCTGCAGCACCAGCCGCCCCCTGAGCACTTCAAAGGCCTGCAGCAGGCCCTCGACCAGGTCAGCGGGACGGGCATCGCCGTGCAACTCATCGGGGTAGCGTTCGTCGGGCAGCGACTGGGCGCGCTCCACCGCGCGGATGACGAAGGGCCGCACCTGCTCAGGCGTGGCCAGTGCACGCGCTGCGTCGCCTTCGGCATCGGCCAGCACCGCGAGACTGAAGCTCTCGAAGGTCTGCACGCGCAGGTGCGCAGCCACGCTGCGGTCGATGCCGATCGCCACGAGGCGCTCTCGCAGCGCGGTCACCGCCGGCGTGGTCGCGGTCAGGGCCAGCAGGCTCTCGGGCGGCGCCCCGCGCGCCAGCGCCTGGGCCATGCGCAGGGCGAGTGTGGTGGTCTTGGCGGCGCCAGCATTCGCCTCGACGAGCATCAGCCGCGTGCGGCGCAGCTGGATGGCGCGCTGCTCGTCGCTCGGCGTGATGTGAAGGGGCTGGAAGACGGGTTCGCTCATCGCGCGGATTGTCCCGCGCGCGAGCGATCCTTCAGCCGAGGCTCGCCGGCTGGTGTCGACGTCGGTGCATCACTTCATCGTGGCCCACTTGGCCTGCGGCGCGTCGTTGGCCGAGTGCGGGATCGTCACGCCCGCTCGCATCGCCCACGGGCGCACCTGATGATGAATGGGGATGAACAGGAACTCGTCACGCGTGCGCTTGAGCGCTTCCTGCATCAGGGCCAGGCGCTTGGGGGCGTCGGTTTCGACCTTCATCTGCTGCACCAGCGCGTCCACCTTGGCATCGCTGACCCGCGAGTAGTTGCCCTTGCCATCGGCACCGCTGGTCTTGGTGTGCACGATGTCCTGCAGCGTGTACTGCGCGTCGAAGGTGGTGACACCCCAGCCGTACATGTACAGCGGCAGCTCGAAGCGTTGCAGCGCGGCCGAGTGCTGCGACATGGGCTGCGTGGTCAGCTTGGCCTTGATGCCGATGCGCGCCCACATCGACACGACGGCCTGGCAGATTTCCTCGTCGTTGACGTAGCGGTCGTTCGGGCAGGCCAGCGGCGTGTCGAAGCCGTCGGCATAGCCCGCATCGGTCATCAATTGCTTGGCGCGGGCCAGGTCGGGCTTGGCCACCGTGTCCAACTCCTGCGACCAGCCATAGGCCACCGGCGCCACCATGATGGCCGCCGGGATGGAGAGGTTGCGCATCAGGCTGCGCTTGATGGCCTCGCGGTCGATGGCCAGCGACATGGCCTCGCGCACGCGGCGATCCTTGAACGGGTTCTTGCCCTTCACGTTGCTGCCCTTGATCTCGTCGCTGCCCAGGTCCAGCGCGAAGAAGATGGTGCGGTTCTCGGGGCCTTCGATGACCTTCAGGCGCGGGTCGGCCTTGAGCTTGGCGACGTCCTGCGGGGGCAGGTCGGTCAGCAGGTCGAGTGCGCCGGACAGCAGGGCTGCCACGCGGGTGGCGTCCTGCTTGATGGGCAGGTAGGTCACCTCGCTGATGTTGCCCTTGGGTTTGTCCCACCAGTCCTTGTTGGCGACCATGGTGAGCTTCTGGTCGGGCGTCCAGCCCGTGATCTTGAACGGGCCGGTGCCGTTGGCGTTGCGCGAGGCGAAGGTGTCTTCCTTGGCCTTGTAGTCCTGTGGGTTCTCGGAGCGGTTCTTGACGGCCCAGGCCTTGCTGACGATGCGCACGAAGGTCAGGTTGCGGGTGAGCACCGGGTTGGGGCCGTCCAGGATCAGGTCCACCGTGAAGTCGTCGATCTTCTTGACCTCCTTGATGCCGGAGGAGTAGATGACCATGTTGCTGGCCGGATGCTTGATGCGCTGCAGGCTGAAGACCACGTCGTCGGCCGTGAACGGCGTTCCGTCGTGGAACTTCACGCCGCGGCGCAGGTCGAAGCGCACCTGCGTGGGCGAGACGAAGGTCCATTTGGTGGCCAGCGCCGGCTCCACGTCGAACTTCTCGGTGTAGCGCGTGAGGCCTTCGTAGGCATAGCCGCTGATGGTCGTCGTGGCGGAGTGGTTCTGCGAGTGCGGGTCCAGCGTCTGGATGTCGTTCTGGGCGGCCCAGCGCAAGGTGTTGGCACTGGCGAGGCCGCAGCTGAGCAACAGCGCGGCGGCAAGGGTCGAGAGCTTCTTCATTTGACGGTGGTGTAGCGGGCTTCGAAGTAGTCGTTGGACCGATGGATCGTGTCCACGCCCGGTTTCATCGCCCAGGGGCGGATCTGGTGATGGATGGGGATGAACAGCGCTTCGTCACGGATGCGCAGCAGCGCCTCGCGGATGAGGGCGTTGCGTTTGGGCACATCGGGTTCGAACTTGATCTTCTGGATCAGGCCGTCCAGCGTGGCGTCGCTGACCTTGCCGAAATTGAAGTTGCCGTCCGCGCCGTTGGTGCGGGTATGGCCCCAGGCCTGCATGGCGTAGAGGGCATCGTAGGTCGACACGCCCCAACCCAGCATGTAGAAGGCCGATTCGCCGCGCTGGAAGGTCTGGCTGTGGGTGGAGAAAGGCGCGGCGATCAGGCGCACCTTCACGCCGATCTTGGCCCACATCGACACCGCCGCCTGGCAGACCTGCTCGTCGTTCACGTAGCGGTTGTTGGGGCAGTGCAGCGGCACGTCGAAGCCCTGCGGGTAGCCGGCGTCGGCCAGCAGCTTGCGGGCCTTGTCGAGGTCAGGCTTGACCGGCGCATCGAGAGCAGCGTCGTAGCCATTGACGCCGGGCGGCACCATCAGCGCCGCGGGCACTGACAGCCCGCGCATGATGCTGCGCTTGATGGCCTCGCGGTCAAGCGCGAGGTTCATGGCCTCACGCACTTTTCTGTCCTTGAAGGGGTTCTTGCCCTTCACGCTGGACTCGCGCAGTTCATCGCTGCCCTCGTCCATCACGAAGAAGATGGTGCGGATCTCGGGGCCTTCCAGCAGCTTGACCTTGCTCTCCTCCTTGAGCTTGAAGAAGTCCTGCGGCGGCAGGTCGGTCACGATGTCGACATCACCCGACAGCAGCGCGGCGACCCGCGTCGGGGCCGACTTGATCGGCAGGTAGCTGAGCTCGGTCACGTTGCCGGGGTTCTTGTCCCACCAGTCCTTGTTGGCGACCATCTTCACCGCCTGGTCGGGCTGCCAGCTGATCAGCTTGTAGGGCCCGGTGCCGTTGGCATTGCGCGACGCGTAGTTCTCGTCCTTGGCCTTGTAGTCCTGCGTGTTGGTGGTGTTGTTCTTCACCGACCAGGCCTTGCTCATGATCGAGAAGCTGATGATGTTCTGCAGCAGCATCGGCGTCGGGGCTTCCAGCAGCAGGTCGACGGTGTAGTCGTCGATCTTCTTCACCTCCTTGATGCCGGAGACATAGGTCTGCTTGGTGCCCTGGGGCTGGGTGATGCGACCGAAGCTGAACACCACGTCGTCGGCCGTGAACGGCGAGCCGTCGTGGAACTTCACGCCGCGGCGCAGCTCGAAGCGCACCTGGGTCTGCGAGAGGTAGGTCCACTTCGTGGCCAGGGCGGGCTCCGGCCGGTACTCGCGGCTCAGCCGCGTGAGGCCCTCGTAGATGTGGGCGCCGATGGCGTTCGACGTGTTGTGGTCCTGCGAGTGCGGGTCCAGCGTCAGGATGTCGTTGGTGGCGGCCCAGCGCAGCGGAGCGGCGGTCGCGGCGCCCAGGGCGAGCGCGGCGATCAGGGGCAGGGCACGGAGAACAGATTTCATGCGGCTTCCTCACGGGGGCACAAGCCGAAAAATGTAGCCCCCGCCCCGGGGCTGGCCGCTAGGGCTTGCCCGCAGGTTCGAGTGAGCAATCGCAACCGGCGCCCGCCGCGATCCAGCGGCGCACCAGCCAGCCGCGCAGGCCACGGGGTTGGGCCGTCAGCATGCCGCACACATACCGGGCGCCTTCCCATCGCAGGGCGACGCAGGCTCCGGTCAGGCGCCGGCTCAGGAGCACGCCCAAGGGGCAGGGTTCAGCCAAGCAGCACACGCCGCAGCCGTTGCAGGCGGCGCCAGGCGCCGGCTTGGCCGGCGCGTCGGGGTGGATCTGGATGATCCGGTTCAGGACTTGACGCCCAGCTCGCGCAGGCGCTCGTCGAGGTAGGTGCCGGCGGTGTAGCGGTCGCTCAGCACGACGTTGTCGCGCGGATGCAGGAACAGCGGCAGTGACACGCGGCTCTTGGTGGCGCCTTCGCCGGTCGGGTTGACCACCCGGTGCTGGGTCGACGGGTAGTAGCCCGCCGAGGCTTCCTGCAGCATGTCGCCGATGTTGATCGTCAGCGTGCCGAAGTCGCAGGGCACGTCGTGCCAGGCGCCGTCCTTGCCGAGCACCTGCAGGCCCGGCTCATTGGCGGCGGGCAGGATGGTCAGCAGGTTGATGTCGCCGTGCGCGGCGGCGCGCAGCGAGCCGGCCGGTTCGGTGCCCGTCAGCGGCGGGTAGCGCAGCACGCGCAGCAGGGTCTGCTGGCTGCCTTGGATCATGTTGGACAGCGGCTCGCGGTACTTCGCGGCGATCTCGGGCGGCGTGAAGCGCTCCACCCAGCCGAGCAACTCGGCGGCGAGCGCGTTCGCTTCGCGGTAGTAGGTGAGGGCGTCTTCCTTCAGCTGCTCCGGGATGCGGCCCCAGGGGTAGATGTGGAAGTACTCCTTGATGTCCTTCTGCGTCGAGCCCTTGGCGGTTTCGGAGATCTCGGTGGAGAAGTAGCCGTCCTGGGTCTCCTTGGAGAACGCGAAGCCGTGTTTGGCCTCGCTGTTGAAGAAGGCCAGCCAGTCGGCGTAGATCTTCTCGACGAGAGCCTGTCGGATCGGGTGGTTGGTGAGCACGCCGAAACCGGTCTCGTGCAGGGAGCGGGTGAACTTTTCTGCTGCGTCGGCAGCGCGGTAGTCAACGACCTGGACTTGCATGGGGAATCCTCTTGTCCCGTGGCGCAGCCATTCAATCGCGGGGCTGTCGCGGCGGCAAGTTTACGAGGTGGTCAACTTTCCATGACCTGAATCAGTGCACTTTGTCGCGCCCCGTGCACCGGCTCGGGCAAACCCGAAGTGCTAGAGTTCGGGCCCTGAGACGTAAACCAGTCCTTCCCGTCCCTTTTGATGTGGCCAATGGCAGCAACGAAGGTGGGTCGCAATCCGCCAATCGGTCGAGCCGTGTCGCGGAAGGTTCTTCAACCAGCCAAAGCCTTGGAAACCGGGGCATGAGGTGAGCGAAAGATGATGCAGCAATACAGGTCCAACTCCTACCTGTTCGGCGGAAACGCGCCGTATGTGGAGGAGATGTACGAGGCATACCTCGACAACCCCGGGTCCGTCCCCGACAACTGGCGTGCGTATTTCGATGCGCTCCAGCACGTGCCGGCGGTGGATGGCAGCGAGGCCCGCGACGTGGCCCACGCCCCGGTCATCGAATCTTTCGCCCAACGCGCCAAGGCCAATGCCTTCGCCAACAAGGCCAGCAGCGCCGACCTCGCCGTCGCCCGCAAGCAGGTCCATGTCCAGTCCCTGATCGCCGCCTACCGGTTCCTGGGCAACCGCTGGGCCGAGCTGGACCCCCTCAAGCGCGCAGAGCGCCCCAAGATTCCCGAACTCGACCCCGCGTTCTACGACCTGACCGAGTCCGACATGGACATCTCGTTCAGCGCCGTGAACAGCTACTTCGGTGGCGAGACCATGACGCTGCGCCAGATCGTGCAGGCCCTGCGCGAGACCTACTGCGGCTCCATCGGCTCGGAATTCATGCACGGCTCCGACCCCGGTGAAAAGCGCTGGTGGCAGGAGCGCCTGGAGAAGGCGCGCGGCAAGCCCAGCTTCACCGCCGAAGAGAAGAAGCACATCCTCGAGCGCCTGACGGCCGCCGAGGGCCTGGAGCGCTACCTGCACACCAAGTACGTCGGCCAGAAGCGTTTCTCGCTGGAGGGCGGCGAGAGCTTCATCGCCGCGATGGACGAGCTGATCCAGCGCGCCGGTGAGCGTGGCGTGCAGGAAATCGTGATCGGCATGGCCCACCGCGGTCGCCTGAACGTGCTGGTCAACACCCTGGGCAAGATGCCCAAGGACCTGTTCGCCGAGTTCGAGCACAAGGCTGCCGAAGACCTGCCCGCGGGTGACGTGAAGTACCACCAGGGCTTCAGCTCGGACGTGTCCACGCCTGGCGGCCCGGTCCACCTGTCGCTGGCCTTCAACCCGTCCCACCTCGAAATCGTCAACCCCGTCGTGGAAGGCAGCGTGCGCGCCCGCCAGGACCGCCGCGGCGACAAGGCCGGCGCCCAGGTGCTGCCGGTGCTGGTGCACGGTGACGCCGCCTTCGGTGGCCAGGGTGTGGTGCAGGAAACGCTGGCCTTCAGCCAGACCCGCGGCTACCGCACGGGCGGCACGGTGCACATCGTCATCAACAACCAGATCGGCTTCACCACCAGCGACCCGCGCGACCTGCGCTCGACCTGGTATTGCTCCGACGTCGTCAAGATGATCGAAGCCCCGGTGCTGCACGTGAACGGCGACGATCCCGAAGCCGTCGTGTGGGCCATGCAGCTGTGCATGGACTACCGCGCCGAGTTCAAGAAGGACGTGGTGCTGGACATCGTCTGCTACCGCAAGCTCGGCCACAACGAGCAGGACACCCCGGCGCTGACGCAGCCGCTGATGTACAAGAAGATCGGCGCCCACCCCGGCACCCGCAAGGTCTACGCGGACAAGCTGGTTGCGCAAGGCGTGCTGACGGCGGAAGGCCCGGACGAGATGGTCAAGACCTACCGGTCTGCCATGGACGAAGGCCGCCACACCGTCGACCCGGTGCTGACCAACTTCAAGAGCAAGTTCGCCACCGACTGGTCGCCCTTCCTGGGCAAGAAGTGGACGGACAGCTGCGACACGGCCATCCCGGTCACCGAGTGGAAGCGTCTGTCGGAAAAGCTCACCACGCTGCCCAAGGACTTCACGCCGCACAACCTCGTGGCCAAGCTCTACGCGGACCGCGCCGCGATGGGCCGGGGCGAGATCAATGTCGACTGGGGCATGGGTGAGAGCATGGCGTTCGCGTCGCTGGTGGCCTCGGGCTACCCGGTGCGCCTGTCGGGTGAAGACAGCGGCCGTGGCACTTTCACGCACCGCCACGCCGTGCTGCACGACCAGAACCGCGCCAGCTGGGATGAGGGCACCTACATCCCGCTGCAGAACGTGGCCGACGGCCAGGCGCCGTTCACCGTCATCGACTCCATCCTGTCGGAAGAGGCCGTGCTGGGCTTCGAATACGGCTACGCCGCCGCCGAACCCAACACGCTGACCATCTGGGAAGCGCAGTTCGGCGACTTCGTCAACGGCGCGCAGGTCGTCATCGACCAGTTCATCGCCTCCGGCGAAGTGAAGTGGGGCCGCGCCAACGGCCTGACCATGATGCTGCCGCACGGCTACGAAGGCCAGGGCCCCGAGCACAGCTCGGCCCGCCTGGAGCGCTTCATGCAGCTGGCTGCCGACAACAACATGCAGATCGTGCAGCCCACCACGGCCTCGCAGATCTTCCACGTGCTGCGTCGCCAGATGCTGCGCATGTTCCGCAAGCCGCTGGTCATCATGACCCCGAAGAGCCTGCTGCGCGCCAAGGACGCCACCTCGCCGCTGTCGGAGTTCACCAAGGGCGAGTTCAAGACCGTCATCGGCGAGCGCGACGAGAGCATCGTGGCCGACAAGGTCAAGCGCGTCATCGTGTGCTCGGGCAAGGTCTACTACGACCTGGTCAAGGCCCGCACCGAGAAGAAGTCGAGCGACGTCGCGATCATCCGCGTCGAGCAGCTCTACCCCTTCCCGCACAAGGCGTTCGCGGCCGAGCTCAAAAAGTACCCGCACGCCACCGAGATCGTGTGGTGCCAGGACGAGCCGCAGAACCAGGGCGCCTGGTTCTTCGTGCAGCACTATGTGCACGAGAACATGACGGAAGGCCAGAAGCTCGGCTACGCCGGCCGTCCGGCCAGCGCCAGCCCGGCCTGCGGCTACGCCCACCTGCACCAGGAGCAGCAGAAGGCGCTGCTGGATCAGGCCTACGCCAAGCTCAAGGGCTTCATCCTCACCAAGTAACACGTGTTGCGCGGCGCCCCTGATGGGGCGCTGCGCTCGCCTGCGCCTGCGCACCCCACATCCAAATACAAGACACGGAGCCTCACATCATGGCCATCGTTGACGTCCAAGTTCCCCAGTTCTCCGAATCCGTTTCCGAAGGCACGCTGCTGACCTGGAAGAAGAAGCCCGGCGAAGCCGTCACGGTCGACGAGACCCTCGTCGAGATCGAGACCGACAAGGTCGTGCTCGAAGTCCCCGCGCCCGCCACCGGCGTGCTCGCTGAAATCATCAAGGGCGACGGCAGCACCGTCGTCAGCCAGGAGCTGCTGGCCAAGATCGACACCGAAGGCAAGGCCGGCGTTGCCGCACCCGCCACCACCGCCTCGGTCGCCGCTGCCGCCGCGCCCGCCGCTGCTGCGCCTGCCCCCGCTGCCACGGGCGGCAACAAGGGCGACGTGGCCATGCCCGCCGCCGCCAAGATCCTGGCCGAGAAGGGCCTGTCCGCCACCGACGTGGCCGGCTCCGGCAAGGATGGCCGTGTGACCAAGGGCGACGCCCTGGCGGCCTCCGCCAAGCCCGCCGCCGCTGCCGCGCCCCTGGTCGTGCCCGCCACGCCCGCCGTGGCCAAGCCGCTGCCCGCCGTGGCTGCCCCGGTCGCGCAGAACCTGGGCGACCGCCCCGAGCAGCGCGTGCCCATGACCCGCCTGCGCGCCCGCATCGCCGAGCGCCTGCTGCAGTCCCAGGCCACCAACGCCATCCTGACCACCTTCAACGAAGTCAACATGGCCCCGGTCATGGAGATGCGCAAGAAGTTCCAGGAGAAGTTCGAGAAGGAACACGGCGTGAAGCTGGGCTTCATGAGCTTCTTCGTGAAGGCCGCGGTCGCTGCACTCAAGAAGTACCCGGTGCTGAACGCCTCGGTCGACGGCAACGACATCGTCTACCACGGCTACTTCGACATCGGCATCGCGGTGGGTTCGCCGCGCGGCCTGGTGGTGCCGGTGCTGCGCAACGTCGACCAGATGAGCTTCGCCGACATCGAGAAGAAGATCGCCGAGTTCGGCCAGAAGGCCAAGGACGGCAAGCTGTCCATCGAAGAGCTGTCCGGCGGCACCTTCTCCATCTCCAACGGCGGCGTGTTCGGCTCGATGCTGTCGACCCCCATCATCAACCCGCCGCAGTCGGCCATCCTGGGCGTGCACGCGACCAAGGACCGCGCGGTGGTCGAGAACGGCCAGATCGTGATCCGCCCGATCAACTACCTCGCCATGTCGTATGACCACCGCATCATCGACGGCCGCGAAGCCGTGCTGGGCCTGGTCACGATGAAGGAAGCGCTCGAAGACCCCGCCCGCCTGCTGTTCGACATCTGAGGGCTACTGCGCGGCTCCATGGCGGCAATGCGGGTCCCGTCCTCAGCATCCTCACGTAGCGCTGCTACGTTCCGGTGCCTCGGCACCCGCGCCTTGCCCTGAAGCTGCTCGCTACGCCCCGCTCCAGCGGGGTTCTGCGCATAGAAGGAATACACATGAGCACCAAGCAATTCGACGTCGTCGTCATCGGCGGCGGCCCCGGCGGCTACATCGCGGCCATCCGCGCCGCGCAACTGGGCCAGAACACGGCCTGCATCGACGAGTGGAAGAACGACAAGGGCGGCCCCGCCCTGGGCGGCACCTGCACCAACGTCGGTTGCATCCCGTCCAAGGCGCTGCTGCAGTCCAGCGAGCACTACGAGCAGCTGAACCACCACTTCGCCGACCACGGCATCACGGCCGACAACGTCAAGATCGACGTGGCCAAGATGCTGGCCCGCAAGGACCAGGTCGTGAAGCAGAACAACGACGGCATCGTCTACCTGTTCAAGAAGAACAAGGTCACCTTCTTCCACGGCCGTGGCAGCTTCGTCGCGGCCAAGGACGGCGGCTACGAGATCAAGGCGGGCGAGGAGATCATCTTCGCCAAGCAGGTGATCGTCGCCACGGGTTCCAACGCCCGTGCGCTGCCCGGCGTGCCCTTCGATGAAGAAACCATCCTGTCCAACGACGGCGCATTGCGCGTAGGCAGCACGCCCAAGAAACTCGGCCTGATCGGCGCGGGCGTCATCGGCCTGGAGATGGGTTCGGTCTGGCGCCGCCTCGGCGCTGAAGTGACGGTGCTCGAAGGCCTGCCGACCTTCCTCGGCGCGGTGGACGAGAGCGTGGCCAAGGAAGCCGCCAAGATCTTCAAGAAGCAGGGCCTGGACATCCAGCTCGGCGTGAAGGTCGGTGAGATCAAGTCGGGCAAGGCCGGTGTGAGCGTGGCCTACACCGATGCCAAGGGCGAAGCCAAGACGCTGGAAGTCGACAAGCTGATCGTGTCGATCGGCCGCGTGCCCAACACCATCGGCCTGGGTGTGGAAGCCGTCGGCCTGCAGCTGGATGACCGCGGCGCCATCGTCGTCGACCACGACTGCAAGACCAACCTTCCCGGCGTCTGGGCCATCGGCGACGTCGTGCGCGGCCCGATGCTGGCGCACAAGGCGGAGGAAGAGGGCGTGGCAGTGGCCGAGCGCATCGCGGGCCAGCATGGCCACGTCAACTTCAACACCATCCCCTGGGTCATCTACACCTCGCCCGAGATCGCCTGGGTCGGCAAGACCGAGCAGCAACTCAAGGCCGAAGGCGTGGCCTACAAGGCGGGCCAGTTCCCCTTCCTGGCCAACGGCCGCGCGCGCGCGCTGGGTGACACCACCGGCTTCGTCAAGTTCCTGGCCGACGCCACGACCGACGAGATCCTGGGTGTGCACATCATCGGCCCGTTCGCTTCCGAGCTGATTTCCGAGGCCGTGGTGGCCATGGAGTTCAAGGCCTCGGCCGAGGACATCGCCCGGATCTGCCACGCGCACCCGTCGCTGTCCGAGGCGACCAAGGAAGCGGCGCTGGCCGTCGACAAGCGCACGCTGAACTTCTGATCGGACGGCCGCCAGACGCAGCCACAGAGACGCAGAGGCACAGAGACATCCCGATCTCTCTGTGGCTCTGTGACTCTGTGGCTTTGTCTTTGGGCTGAAGCAAGCCAATGACCTCCGTCACCGAGCTTTACGAGCAAACCCTCAGGGAACGCGGCTTCAAGGCCGACGAGGCCCAGCTGCGCGCCATTCAAGCGCTGCAGCGCTGCCAGGATGAATGGATCGCCTACAAGTCGCGCCGCAGCAATGCGGTGACCAAGCTGCTGGTGCGCCCGCCCATCCCGCGCGGCGTCTACATGTACGGCGGCGTGGGCCGGGGCAAGAGCTTCCTGATGGACTGCTTCTTCCAGGCCGTGCCGCTCACGCGCAAGACGCGGCTGCATTTCCATGAGTTCATGCGCGAGGTGCACCGCGAGCTGCAGGAGCTCAAGGGCATCGCGGACCCGCTGGAAGAGCTCGGCAAGCGCATCGCGCGGCGCTTCCGCCTCATCTGCTTCGACGAGTTCCACGTGGCCGACGTGACCGACGCGATGATCCTGCACCGGCTGCTGGATGCGCTCTTCCGCAACCGCGTCAGCATCGTCACGACCTCCAACTTCCATCCTGACGAGCTCTATCCGAACGGCTTGCACCGCGACCGCATCCTGCCCGCCATCGAGCTGCTCAAGAACCACCTGGAAGTCATCAACGTCGACGCCGGCACCGACTACCGGCGCCGCACGCTGGAGGACATGAAGCTCTACCTGACGCCGCTGAGCGATGAGAACGAGGCGGCCCTGACGCGCGCCTTCGAGCAGCTCGCGGAGGCCCAGGACGAAGACCGCAAGCTGATGATCGAGCACCGCGCGATCTACGCCCGGCGGCGCGCGGGCGGCGTGGTGTGGTTCGACTTCCAGACCCTGTGCGGCGGCCCGCGCTCACAGAACGACTACCTGGAGCTGGCCAGCCAGTTCCACACGCTCATCCTGTCCAACGTGCCCGAGATGCCGGTACGCCTGGCCAGCGAGGCCCGGCGCTTCACCTGGCTGGTCGACGTGCTCTACGACCGCCGGGTCAAGCTGATCATCTCGGCCGCCGTGCCGGCCGAGCAGCTCTACACCGAGGGCCCGCTGTCGCACGAGTTCCCGCGCACCGTGTCCCGGCTGCAGGAAATGCGTTCGGCTGAGTACCTCGCGCTGGCTCGTCGCGAGGTCGATACTTCGCTCACATGAAAACGCCGGCCGCTGCTATCGCCCCTCTCTGTTTCGCTGCGTTGTCGGTGCTGCTCGCACCGGCTGCGCTGTCCGCGCCGGCCACCCGCGCTGAGGTTGCGGCCCAGCGCGCGGCCATCGAGCAGCAGTTCGCCCGCGAGAAGGCGGCCTGCGAGCAACGCTTTGCGATCTCGGCCTGCCTGGAGGACCTGCGGCAGCGGCAGCGGGAAGCCCTGGCGCCGGTGGTCGCCCGTGAACATGAAC
>JAIPCJ010000212.1 GCA_021738245.1 Methylotenera sp.
GGCCCGGTTCGGCGAAACGTCGGCCGACGGGCGCGTGGGCGCGGCCAACTTCGAATGGGCGCTTGGCGCACTGCACCGGACTGGCATCCGGGTCCTGGGCGTGGCGCTGGGCGGCCATGCCTACCGCAAACTGCGCTGGACCGTCGGGCTGGAGGCGCCCGAGGTCGAAACCGTGGCCATGGCACGCCCACCCGCCCCGCCGGTGGCACCCAGCGGGGCCGTCGATCCGTTCAAAGCAGTTCACGCCCGGGGCTGAAACGGCTACGCTCAAGGCGGTGCGCCGCTTGGCGCTTCACCACCCTGTCATGCGGGGCTGGTCTGCTCCAGCCTGTCTGCATTGCGCACGTACCCCGTGAGGAGCGAACGCCCATGACCTCGCCCGACCAGCGCCGCTACCCCCGCGTCGAATTCTTCCTCGTCCCCGAGGCGCACGAGCAGCTGCCCGTGTGGGTCATCAAGCCGGAGAGCGCCACCGATGGCCGCGCAGGCGTGGTGGTCAACCTCAGCGAGGGCGGCCTGCAGATTGCCGTCTCCGCTGACGAACCCCTGCAAGCCCACCATTACGAGATGCGCCTGCTGCTCGGCGAGGACGACGGCGTGCCGCTGTTCAGCGCCGATGTGCGCCGCGTCTGGAGCCGCCCCCTGAACTGCAGCGCCCAGCTTGGCGGCTTCGAATTCGCGAGCCACAGCTCCGAGGCGGAACAGTTCCTGGTGGCGCAGACCGCGCACGTGACCGCACGGCGCTGGGTGCACTGCGTGCTGGTGGAACGCATGACGGCGCTGGCCTGAGCAGGCACTCGCCGGCGCGGCGGCCCGCGCTGGCGTCAGTCGATGGCGGGGTAGTCGCCCAGCCCGTCCGGCCAGGGCGTCAGGATCTCGAAGCCGTCCTTCGTGACGGTGACCATGTGCTCCCACTGGGCCGAGAGCGAATGGTCGCGGGTGACCACCGTCCAGCCGTCGGCCAGTTCGCGCACGCCGGGACCGCCGGCATTGATCATGGGCTCGATCGTGAAGATCATGCCCTCCTGCAACCGCAGTCCCTCGCCGGGGCGGCCGAAGTGGTTGACGTGGGGCTCGTCGTGATAGACGTCGCCGATGCCGTGCCCGCCGTACTCGCGCACGACGCTGAAGCCCGCCTCATGCGCCACCTTCTGGATGGCAAAACCCACGTCGCCCAATGTCGCCCCCGGCCGCACCTGGCGGATGCCGGCGCGAAGGGCCTCGTAGGTCGTCATCACCAGGCGGCGGGCCAGCACATTGGCCTCGCCCACGATGAACATGCGGCTGCTGTCGCCGAACCAGCCGTCCTTGGTCAGCGTCACGTCGATGTTGACGATGTCACCCTTCTTGAGCCGCTTGTCCTTGCTCGGGATGCCGTGGCAGACCACATGGTTGGGCGAGATGCAGGCCGTGCGCGGGTAGCCGTGGTAACCCACGTTGGACGGGATGCACTTGAGCGTGTCCACGATGTAGTCGTGGCAGAGGTCATCCAGCTCGGCCGTGGTCACCCCCGGCACCACATGGGGCTTGAGCATGGCCAGCACTTCGGCGATGAGATGCCCCGCTTCGCGCGCACGAGCGACCTCGTCGGGCGTGCGGATCTTGATGCTGCGGCTCATGCGCGCACCTTTGCGGCCGCCTTGGCGGCTGGCCTGGCCGACACGCCACGCCCGGTAAGCGCTGCGATGTCCAGCCCCCCGTCCTGCTCCGCGCGGATGAGCAGCTGGCAGATCTCGCTGTGGTTCAGCTGCGGATGCAGTTCAGCCAACATGCCGATGCGCATCCAGTGCTCGGCCTGCGCATTGATGGAGCGCGACAAGGCCTGGCTCGCCAGGCGCAGGCTCTCGTGCATCGGATCGGAGATTTTGACGATTCCCATGCCGCGCACTATATACGATTCATATACGAACCGTATATTGCTGCGTCAAGCCACCACGGCGCCTTCGTAGACGCTCAGGAATTCCGCCGGCATGCGCTTGGGCCGGCCGCTGTTGATCTCGATGCACACCAGCGCCCAGCGCCCGCGCAGCAGCGTGGCGCCGTCGCTGGCGCGGCGCAGTTGAAAGCGCCGCTCCATCGTCAGCTTGCCGTCACTGGCGGTCAGCCACGTGCCCAGCACCAGGGCCTCGCCCTCGAACGACGGCAGCAGGTAGTCGTAGTGGCCCTCGCGGATGGCCATGGCGCGGTCCAGCCGCCGGTAGTCGGCGAGCGACAGCCCCAGCGCCTCGGAGTGCGCCCAGCCCGCCTGCTCGCACCACTGCACGTAGACGGCGTTGTTGGTGTGACCCAGGCCGTCGATGTGCTCCGCGGCGGGCGTCAGGGCCAGCGTGAAGGGCGACGGGCGGTCCCAGTCAGTCATAGGCCGAGACTTCCGGCCGGCGCGCCAGCACGGCGATGGGCGGCGCCCAGCGCTCGCCGCGCGGCTTCTTGCTGGTCACCAGCGTGATCTCGCTGGGCTCGAACACCTCGACGTTGTGGGTGATCGGGGTGGTCAGCAGGTACTGCGCGCGGGTGCTGCGCAGGAAGTGGCCCACCAGCTGGATGTTGCGCACGTCCAGGTGGGCGAAGGGCTCGTCGATGAACACGAAGCCGCCCGGCGTCTCGTCGTCCTTCATCAGGCCCACCAGCAGGATCAGGCTCTTGAGCACCTGTTGGCCGCCCGAGGCCTCGCCGTCGTTCAGGCCCACTTCGCCCTTGCCGTCGAAGTTGAACTTGACCTGCAGGCCGGCCTGGGCCAGCACCGTGTCGTCATTGTCCAGATGCGGCAGGATGGCCTCGGCCGTGGTGCCGGCGAGTTCACCCAGCTCCGCCACGTTCTTCTTGTAGCGGCGCACCGTGGCGCGCAACACGTCGATGTAGCGCTCGCGGGCATTGAAGGCGGCGATGCGCGCCATCTCGTTGCTGGCGCGGCGGTCACTGAGCTGGCTGTCCTGCTCATGCACCTGAGCCGCCATGCGGGCGTGGCGCTCGACGACGCTGGCGTCCACCTCCCAATGGCCGGTGTCCAGTTCCTGGTCCACATGGTGGGCGCGGATCTCAGCCTGGCGCGCGTTCTCGAACTCCTCGCGCAGGGCAGCCAGCGCGGCGGGTGTGACCCAGCCGGGCGGGAACTTGGCTTTCTGCTCGCGGCTCTCGCGCGAGGCTTTGCGCAGCGCCTCGCGCTTGGCTTCGTGCTCGCGCAGGCGGCCCGCCGCCGAGCCCTCGCCATCCTTGAGTGCGACCTGCGCCGCCTCGTAGGCCTGCTCACTGCGCGTGGATTCACGCACCATGCGGTCGTGCTCGGCATCCAGCTGACTCATGCGCGTGGACGCCTCCGCGCGCGCCTGGCGCAGCACGGGCAGCCGGGTGCGGGCTTCGGTGAATTCGTCGGCACGCTCCGACAGCTCCTGCGCCGCCTTGTGCCCCACCGCCGCGCGCTGCACGTCCTTGAACTGGCGCTCGACCTCCGCCTGCGCCTTGGCGATGCGGCTGAGCTCGCCATCCCAGCGGGCCAGTTCCGCTTCCAGCGCAGCCCGGCGGGAGTCGACGGCCGACGCGCCGAACTGATGGTCGCGCGGCTCCACGAACACGCTGCGGCCGCCGCGGCCATCGCGGTAGTAGGCGTCCGCCGTGATCCATTCGCCGCTGACCTTGGCACCTTCCTCCGTGGACGCCACGCAGCGGATGGCGCCGAGCTGGCGCACCAGCCAGGTCGGCAGCGGCGCGCTCACGCTCAGTGCCGCCAGCAGCGAGCCGGCCGGCGCCTGGCCCACGGCCGAGGTGTCGGCCACCACGTAGTGGCGGTAGCGCTGCTTGGCGGCAATGTCGAAGGCCCGGCCCTCGTCACTGCGGTGCTTGAGCACCACCACCCAGCGTGACGGCCGCAGCAGGCCCTCGGCGGCGGCACGCCAGGTCTCGTCGGCGATGTCGATGCTGTCGGCCACGAGGTAGTGCGCAATGCCGGCGTCGTCCAGCGCGCGCTTCATGGGCGCAACCTCGGGCGGGGGCGGCGGCAGGCGCTTGCCACTGAGCTCGCCCAGCTGCGCTTGCGCGCGCGAGGCCTTGTCGCTGGCGCGGGTGTAGTCGGCCCGCAGGCGATCACGCTCGGTGGCGAGTTCCTGCATGCGGGCGGTCAGTGCCGCGGCATCGGCCTCGACGTCGGCGAGCGCCTTGAGCTCATCCTCGCGTTTGACCAAGGCCTCGGCCGGGCGTTCCGCTTCACGGGCTGCGTCGAAGGCCGCGCGCGCCTCGCGGCGTTCGCCCTCCAGCGCCTTGAGCCGCTCGCGGGCGGTTTCCTGGGCCGTGAACAGGCTGTGCAGCGCGGCGCGCTTTTCGCTGAGCGCCTTGACGTCGCCCGAGGCGAAGAGGCGCTGGCGGTGCAGTTCACGCGCATCGCGGGCAATGCGCTCGCGGGCCTCGCTCCAGCGCAGCACCGGCAGCACTTCCGTGGCCAGCCGCTCGCGCTCCTGCACCTTGAGCTGGTATTGGCGGTGGCTGTTCACGCGGTTGGCCAGGTCGCTGAGCTGGGCCTGGGTGTGGGCCAGCTCGGCCGCGGCCTGCTCGACCTCCTTGCCCAGTTGCTGCTGGTGGCTGCGGGCCTGCTCGTAGCGGTCCAGCACCTCCTGGTCGCCGAACACTTCGAACACCAGGCGCAGCAGCTCCTTGGGGCTGAGCTCGCACAGCCGGTCGGTCTGGCCCTGCTCCAGCGCCAGCACGCGGCCAATGGCGCGCGTGAGGCCGGCAGCTTCCAGGCGCTTCTTCCAGGCTTCGATGCCCAGCCAATCCCGCTCGCCACGCTCGGCGAGCTGTTCGATCTCGTGCGCCCCGTCGACGATCAGGTAGCGGCGCACCCAGTCGCCGCCATGGCGCTCGATGCGGCAGGCCAGCGTGACCTGGTCGGCATAGAGCAGCGAGCTGGCAAACGGCCGGCTGCTGTTCTGGCGCGAGCGTGGCCGGTTGTCCACCAGCGCGCGCAGCCAGGCGGTCTCGGCATTGGCGTGGCGCGCGTAGGTCTTGTAGGTGCGGCCCCCCGAGCACTCCAGACCCAGCAGCGTGCGCATCGCGTCCAGCAGCGTGGTCTTGCCCGAGCCGTTGGGGCCGGCGATGGTGATGATGGCGCCGTCCAGCGGCAGCGTCACGCGCTGGCAGTAGTCCCAGTGCAGCAGTTCAAGCGATTGCAGGTGGAACATCAGTCGTCAATGTCTTGTTGTTCGGCGTCATCGAGGCGCGGCAGCGGATGGCCGGCGCGGGCCAGCACATCGCCCAGCGCACCGTCGAGGATGCGCGGCGCGATGAGGTCGTAGTCGATCAGCAGGTCCAGCAGCGGGCCTTCGGCGATGTCCTCGCCACGGCGCGTGATGAAACCGTGGCGCTCCAGCAGCTTGAGGTTGGTGTCCAGCCGCAGCTTCTTGCCGAGCTGGTCACCAAAGTCGGCCAGCAGGCTGCGGTAGCTCAGCAGCGGCGACACGGCGGCCGCCAGCGGCATGGGCTTGTCGGTGGCGAACATCTCGCCCTGGCCCGCGTGAATCGCGTCGCTGCGTGCCACCTGGCGCTGGCGCTTGGGCAGCACGATCAGGCTCCACAGCACCACCAGCAGCGCCACACCGTCGCGCGGGATGTCCAGGTTGTTGTTGGCCGCCAGGCCGGTTTCGCCAAACACCGCGCTCTCCGCAGGGCGCATCAGCGCCACGGCGATGTGGTCGGCGTGCACGTTGTCGACCAGCTGCAGTCCGACGCCGGCCAGCCGCGCGGCGAGCTGGTTCCAGAGCTCGGTGTCGATCAGCGCGCGCTTCACGAGGGGGTGGCTGCGAGGCAGCCAGCGGCGCGCCAGCAGTTGCGCGGCCAGTTGCTGGGAATCGTCGAGTGGGCTCATGAGGCAGGAGATTCAGGGGTGAGGACGCCACGGCTCATCCAGCGGATGAACTCATCGTCGACTTCGCCCTGTTCGGCCGACCAGCGGACCGACCAGGGTTGGCGCGCCATGTCGCCGGTGGCGCCCTTGAGGTGGCGGGCCTGGGGGTCGCCGAGCAGCGGCAGCAACTGGGCCCGGTAGGCAGCCCGCGCATAGCTGCCCCCGAGCACGGCGGGGCGCAGGTCCTGGGGCTCGGTCGTGCCCGCCGCCGTCCAGGCATTGAGCAGGGCCTGCATCTGCCCCATCTCGGGCGGCAGCTGCAGCACGGCGAGTTCGCCCGGCGGTGCCACCTGCCCCTGCGGCAGCGCCTGGGCATCGGCCACTACCGGGCGGTCGCGCTCGAACTCGGCCTCGGCGGTGTCCACCAGGTCGCGTTGCGCCACCAGCACCGGGTGCACCGGGCGCAGCAGCGCGCCCTGCAGCAGCGCGGCCAGGTCGCCCTGGCTCTGCAGCCAGCGGCGCACATCGGTGGTGGTGATGCCGGTGGAACCCAGGGTCACGCGCTGGCGGTCGGCCTGCTGCAGCGCGCGGTTGAATTGGCTGGCCATCGCTAGCAGCCGGGCCTGGGCCAGGCCCAGCTCGCGCGCCAGCCGCTCCAGCCGCGCCTCGCCGGCCGACTCGGCCTGCGCAATGATCGCGCCCAGGGCCTCGCCAGCGCGGTCCACCAGCGTGAGTGCCTTCTCGAAGCGGGTGCGGGCCCGGCGCAGCGCGAACTCGCTGCCACTGGCGATCGCGTCGGCGAACTCGTCATACAGGCGCGACAGCTGGGCCAGCAGATGCTGCAGCTGGGCCGGCTGCAGGGTGCCCAGCTGATGGGCGCCCGCCACGCCGGCCAGCAGCGAGGCCAGGTCACCGTCGGGTGCCTGCTCCTGCGTCAGCGGCTGCAGCAGGCCCACGACCTGCTGGGCCAGCGGCGTCACGGCATAGGTCTGCCCGGTGGCGTCCCAGGCGAGCAGCTCAGCCTCCCGCAGGCGCTTGAGCACGCTGTCCAGCACCTCGTCGCGCAGCACGTGGAAGGCCTGGTTCAGGGCCTCGCGGGTCAGGCGTGATTCGCGCAGGGCCATCAGCTCGAAGAACACCCACAGCCGCAGCCGCGTGAGTCCGGCGGGCCCCTGGAACAGCGCGCGCAAGGCCGTCTGCAAGGCGTCCTGGCGCTCGAGCTGCCACCACAGCAGGGCTTCGACCGGCGCGGCACCGTCACGGAAGTAATCCTCCACGCGGTCAGGGCGCTGGCTGTCGTCGGTTTCGGGAGGCAGGTTCTGCATGGGGGGCGGATTATCGCGGTGACCGTTCAGCCGCTTTGAGCGCTGGCGGCGGTGGCGTTGAACCTCCAAGGCGGGACGCCGGCTTAAGCTGGGGCCACGATGCGACAGCCCACCTTCTTCCTCTCCCACGGCGGCGGCCCCTGGCCCTGGATGGACGGCGACTTCCGCCGCGGCCATGCGCAGCTTGAGGCCGCGCTGAAGGCCGTGCCTGGCTCGCTGCCGGCCGTGCCGAAGGCCATCCTGATGATCTCGGCCCATTGGGAAGAAGCCGCCTTCACGGTGATGACCGCCCCGCGCCCGGGCATGCTGTACGACTACGGCGGCTTTCCGCCCCATACCTACGAGGTGGTCTACCCCGCGCCGGGCGACCCGGTGCTGGCCGAGCGCGTGGTGGCGTTGATCGAAGCCGCGGGCCTGCCGGCCGCGCGCCATGCCACGCGCGGCTTCGACCACGGCACCTTCTGCACGCTGGCGCCGATGTACCCCGACGCGCAGATCCCGGTGGTGCAGCTGTCGCTGCGCCGCGGGCTGGACCCGGCCGAGCACCTGGCCCTGGGGCGGGCGCTGGCGCCGCTGCGCGACGACGGCGTGCTGATCCTGGGCAGCGGGTTCAGCTTCCACAACCTGCCGCTGATGTTCAGCGGCGCCGGC
>JAIPCJ010000213.1 GCA_021738245.1 Methylotenera sp.
GGTACAGCCGCATGGCCTCCTTCAGCGTCGCCGACAAGTAGGGCAGCGCACCGGCATCGTCGGCCGTCGGCACCCGGCCGGCGAGCACCGCATCCACCTCGGCGCGCGCGCGGTCCTGCACCTGCGGGTGGGTGGCGAGCAGCCAGCTCCACCACAGCAGCGCGGTGGCGCTGGTCTCATGCCCGGCCTGGAAGCTCACCATGCATTGGTCGTAGACCTCCTGCCGTGACAGGGCCTCGCCCGTGGTCTCGTCGCGCAGGGCCTTGAGCATGCCGAGGAGGTCGCTGCGCCCGTCGTCCGCATCGGCACGAGCGTCGATGTGGCTGGCCAGCAGCCCGTGCAGCAGGCGGCTCGCCCGGCGCTTGGCCGCCTTGCCGGGCAGGGGCAGCCAGTCGGGCAGCGTGACGGGCCAGAACATCTCGCCGAGCGCCGTCTCGCTGAGCACCTGCACCGCGTGCGCCGCCGCAGCGGTGTCCTGGCCGATGGGCGTGCTGAAGAGGGTGCGCGAGATGACGTCCATCGTCAGGTGGCTGTAGAGCGCGTCCATCGCCACCTCGCCCGGGCGCACGCGCGCCAGGCCCTCGACGGCGGCCTGCGTCATCAGCGCGGCATAGCCTGCCACGCGCTTGGGCGTGAACGCCGGCATCAGCATGCGGCGCTGCCGCTGCCAGGTGGCGCCCTCGGTGACCAGCACGGACTGCCCCATCAGGTCGGCAAACACCTCGGGCCCGCGCGCCCAGCGCACCAGGGCGTCGGCATGGTCCACCATCAAGGCACGCACCAGGGCCGGGTCGAACACATCCACCACGCGCTCGCGCAGGATGCGCTGCGCCGCCAGGTCGCCCAGGCGCTGCTGGGCACCGATGAAGCCGAGGTAGTCGCGCCGCATGTTGCGCAGCGCTGCCAAACCCCACCAGCGGGTGGGGTGGGCGGGGAGATCGTGCCAGGTCGGGGTCGTCATGTCGGCATGGTGCGCGGGGGGGCGCCTGCAGTCTTGAACGAATGCGACACTGACCGCCATGGAGCCGTCCACACGTCTTTGGCTGCCGCCCCTGGCCCTGGCCGGTTGTGTGCGCGGCGTGATGCTGCGCGACACCCGCGGCCGCGCGCTGCCTGCCGAGCAACGTGACAACTACTTTCCGGCCACACCGCTGGTGAGCCTGTTCTGGTGGGCCGAAGGCCGCAGCGAATGGTTGGCCACGCCCGGGTTCTCGCAGCCGCCGGCGGCGCCGGTGCACGCGCCGGTGTTGTTTGCCGGGCCGTTCACGCTGCCCAGCCACACCCGCAACCCGGGCGAGATCAGCGCCTTCAAGCTGCTGATGCTGCCTGACGCCTTCACGGCGCTGACCGGCGTGGCCCTGGACCGCCACGTGAACCAGATCCATGACGCCCTGGCGGTGCTGCCGCCCGACTGGCACGGCTGGGCGGCACAGATGTCTGGCGCGGCAGATGACGCGGCCCGCTTGACGCTGCTGCAGGACTTCCTCGTGCCGCGCTGGCAGGCCCTGGGCACCCAGCGGCCGGGGCATCGCTATGCCGCCTGGACCGAGGCGCTCGTCGTGCGCGCGGCCACCAGTGCCGCCGGGCGCAGCCTGCGGCAGCTGGAGCGCCGCATCAAGGCCTGGGCAGGCCTGCCCATGCGGGAGCTGCGAGCGGTGAGCCGTGCCGAGAGCGCCTTCTACGCGGTGGCTGCCGCCGAGGGCGGTGGTGCGGTCAACTGGGCCGACATCGCCGCTGGCAACGACTATGCCGACCAGAGCCATCTGTGCCGCGAGACGCGGCGGCTCACCGGCTTCAGCCCCGAAGACCTGCGCCGCCGCATTGCCACCGAAGAAGCCTTCTGGGCCTACCGCCTTTGGCGTGATTGACGTAAACGTCAACCAAAACGAGCAGAATGGCGGGATTCGCTTCAACTCTGGAGACTGCCATGTCCGACCCCATCGTCATCGTGTCCGCCGCCCGCACCCCCATCGGCGGCCTGCTGGGTGATTTCGCCAGCCTCGCCGGCTGGGAGCTGGGCGCCATCGCCATCAAGGCGGCGGTCGAGCGCGCCGGCGTGCCGGGCGATGCCGTCGACGAAGTGCTGATGGGCAACTGCCTGATGGCCGGCCAGGGCCAGGCGCCCGCCCGCCAGGCCCTGCGCCGTGCCGGCCTGCCCGACTCGGCCGGCGCCGTCACGATGAGCAAGATGTGCGGCTCCGGCATGCGCACCATGATGTTCGCGCACGACATGCTGGCCGCGGGCAGTGCCGAGGTCATGGTGGCCGGCGGCATGGAGAGCATGACCAACGCGCCTCACCTCATGTTCGCCCGCAAGGGCATCAAGTACGGTGCCTCGGCCGTCTACGACCACATGGCCCTGGACGGCCTGGAAGACGCCTACGAGCGCGGCAAGGCCATGGGCGTGTTCGCCGAGCAGTGCGTGGCCAAGTACGCCTTCAGCCGCGAAGCGATGGACCAGTACGCCATCACGTCGACCCAGCGCGCCAAGGCCGCCAACGAAAGCGGTGCCTTCGATTGGGAGATGGCGCCGGTGACCCTGTCCGGCCCCAAGGGCGACACCGTCATCAAGTTCGACGAGCAGCCCTTCAAGGCCAAGCTCGACAAGATCCCCACGCTCAAGCCCGCGTTCAAGAAGGACGGCGCCATCACCGCCGCCACCTCCTCCAGCATCTCCGACGGCGCCGCCGCCCTGGTGCTGATGCGCGAGAGCACCGCCAAGGCCCGTGGCCTGGCGCCCATCGCCCGCATCGTCAGCCACGCGGTGCACGCCCAGGCGCCGGACTGGTTCACCACGGCGCCGGTCGGTGCCATCCAGAAGGCCCTGGCCAAGGCCGGCTGGCAGGCCGGTGACGTGGACCTGTGGGAAGTGAACGAGGCCTTCGCCGCCGTGACCATGGCCGCCATGGCCGAGTTCAAGCTGCCGCACGACATCGTCAACGTCAACGGCGGCGCGGTCGCCCTGGGCCACCCGATCGGTGCCAGCGGCGCGCGCATCGTCGTCACGCTGCTGGGCGCGCTGAAGGCCCGCGGCCTCAAGAAGGGCCTGGCCGCGCTGTGCATCGGCGGTGGTGAGGCCACCGCCCTGGCCGTCGAGATGCTCTGACGTCATGGCACTCGGCACCCACGACCTGGCGCTCTTCGCCGCGACGGTGTTCGTGCTGAACGCCACGCCCGGCGTGGACATGGCCTACACCGTCGCCAGCACGCTGCGCGGCGGCTGGCGCCAGGGCGTGGCGGCGGCCGTGGGCATCATGGCCGGCTGTGTGCTGCACACCTTGGCCGCGGCCTTCGGCCTGGCCGCGTTGCTGGCCACCTCGGCCGAGGCCTTCACGGCGGTCAAGCTGATGGGTGCCGCCTATCTGCTGTACGTCGCGTGGGGCATGGCGCGCGCCGGGCTCAAGCCGGCGGCTGCGGCGACCGAGGTCGTGGCGCCGCCGTCGCTTTGGCGCACCGTGCGGCAAGGCTTCTTCACCAACGCGCTCAACCCCAAGGTGGCGCTGTTCTTCCTGGCGCTCCTGCCGCAGTTCATCGCGGCGGACGCACCTGACAAGACGCTGGCCTTCCTCTTCCTCGGCGGCTGGTTCATCGTGCAGGGGCTGCTCTTCCTGCTGGCGCTGATCGCGCTGGTGGCGCCGCTGCGTCGCGCCCGGCCGCGGCCCTGGGTGGGCCGCAGTCTCAACCTCGGCGGCGCCGGCCTCTTCACCGTGCTGGCCGCCAAACTCGCCCTGACCAAACCATGAATGTGCTGATCATCGGTGCCTCGCGCGGGCTGGGGCTGGAGTTCGTGCGCCAGTACCGCGCCGCGGGGGCGAGCGTCATTGCCACGGCGCGAGACGACGCCGGCCGCGCCCGCATCACCGAACTCGGCGCCAAGCCGCTGACGCTGGACGTGGCCAGTGCCGCCAGCGTGTCAGGCCTGGCCTGGCAGATCGACGGCGAGGCCTTCGACGTGGTCGTCATCAACGCGGGTGTCTTCGGCCCGCGTGCCGGAGCACTGGACGCGCCGACGCAGGACGACTTCGACACCGTCATGCGCACCAACGTGCTGGGGCCCATGCGGCTGCTGCCCCAGGTGGCCGAGGCGCTCGCGCCGGGTGCCCGGCTGGCCATCATCTCGTCGCGCATGGGTTCCATCGGCCTGCGCACCAACGGCAGCGGCTGGCTCTATCGGGCCTCCAAGGCGGCGGTCAATTCGGTGATGAAGGATGCGTCGCTGGCACTCGCCGGCAAGGCCACCGTCATCAGCTTCCATCCGGGCTGGGTCAAGACCGACATGGGCGGCGCAGGAGCCGACATCGACGCCTCCACCAGCATCGCCGGCATGCGCACGGTGCTGGCCAGCGTGAAGCCGGCGGACACCGGCAGCTTCTTCAACTACGACGGCCAGCGGCTGGATTGGTGAGGCCGGTGCAGAGGGTGCTGCGCATAAGCTTGAAGGCACTGGGCTGGCTCACGCTGGCGCTGCTGGTCGTGGTGCTGGCCTGGGTGGCGAGCAATGGGCCCTGGGCTGACGCGGCACCGCAAGCAAGCCCGCCGGCCTTGCAGCAGCGGCCGGTGACTTTGGCGCCGGCGCACAACGGTTTCGTGGCGCTGCAGGCCGTCAGCGCGAGTGACGGTCCGTCCTGGCCGCAAGGGCCGGTTTGGGATTGCCCGGTCCGCCGGGAGGATTGCGTCGGGCGCTGGCTGGCCGACCCGGCGGCCGTGCGCGAAGCGATGCAGGCGGCCGCACCTCTGGGCGCCCGCTGTGAGCAGGTAGCCCAGGCCGAGGGTCAGGAAGAGGTTGTGGCGGAGCGGCCGGCCGAAGGCCCGCTGGCGAACCAGCCCTATGTCAGCCTCCCGATGCCCAGCTTCCGGATCCTGGGCCGCTGCGTCACCTGGTTCGGCCTGCAGGCTGCTGTCGCGGCGACACCGGTCGAGGCGGTCGCCGCGCTGGCCCGTGCCGACCGCCTGGCGCGCCTGGCGCTGGCCGGCTCCCGCAGCTTGATCGGTACGCAGGTGTCGGTGGCTGCCGTGGAGCGTGCCTGGCTGCAGGCCGCCGGGTTGGCGGTGACCGGGCGTGTTGATCGCCGCGACCTGCTCGGCCTGCTTGCGCCGCTGCCTCCTGCCGCGCTGAGCCCGCGGTTGTGGGCCCCCCACGAGGCGCGTTTCGCCCGCGAGGTGACGCGCGACCTCGTGAACCCCGCCGTCGGCTGCGGCAGCTTCATGGCGGCCCACGTCCCGCGGGGATGGCTCGACCACCTCGTGTGCCGCTACGGCGTGGGCCTGCTGCCCGAGCAGACAGCCCAGGACAATGATGCGCGCTGGGCAGCCCGGCTCGCCCTGCTGCCTGCCGAGGGGCCCGCAGCCTGCGAGCAGCTCGACAGCCCACCCTGGCGCGAGACGGACAGGCTCTGGCCCTCGTGGCGCAACACCATCGGTCGCTGGATGCTGGATGTGCCGGGCGCGGACTGGGGCGTCTATGCCGCGCGCCAACTGGACCTGGAGCTGCTGCGCCAGACGCTCAGTGCCCAGGTGCTGGGACAACATCCCCCGGGCACGGTCTCGCTGACCCGCGAGAACGGTGCCCTTCGATTCGCCGCCTGCCGTGCCAGGCGCGACCCGGGCCAGGCCGATGCGACCCTGAGGCTGCCCCTGATCTGAGACTCACCACCATGCTGCTCACCGAAGACCACCTCGCCGTCCAGGACGCCATCCGCGCCTACGTGCAAGCCGAAATCGCCCCCCACGCCGCCGCCTGGGACAAGGCCCATCACTTCCCCGCCGAGCAACTCAAGGGCTTGGCCGCGCTGGGCTGCTACGGCGTGGCTGTGCCCACCGAATGGGACGGGGCCGGCCTGGACTACCTGGCCCTGGCCGTCATCCTGGAGGAGATCGCGGCGGGCGACGGCGGCACGAGCACGGTGGTGAGCGTCAACAACTGCCCGGTCTGCTCCATCCTGATGGCCTTCGGCAACGACGCGCAGAAGGAACAGTTCCTCAAGCCCCTGGCGCGCGGCGACATGCTCGGCGCCTTCTGCCTGACCGAGCCGCATGTCGGCTCCGAAGCTGGCGGGCTGAAGACCACCGCCACGCGCGACGGCGACCACTACGTGCTCAACGGCGTGAAGCAGTTCATCACCAGCGGCAAGCATGGCGACGTGGCCATCGTGATGGCCGTCACCGACAAGGCGGCTGGCAAGAAGGGCATCAGCGCCTTCCTGGTGCCCACCACCACGCCGGGCTACACGGTGGCCCGCGTCGAGGAGAAGCTCGGCCAGCACAGCAGCGACACCGCGCAGATCGTGTTCGAGAACTGCCGCGTGCCGGCCGCCAACCGCCTGGGCGACGAGGGCCAGGGCCTGAAGATCGCGCTGTCGGGCCTGGAGGGCGGGCGCATCGGCATCGCGTCGCAGTCGGTCGGCATGGCGCGGGCCGCCTTCGAGGCGGCGCTGCGCTACAGCAAGGACCGCGTCACCTTCGGCCAGACCATCTTCGAGCACCAGGCCGTGCAGTTCAAGCTGGCCGACATGGCCACCCGGATCGAGGCCGCGCGCCAGCTCATCTGGCATGCCGCCGCGCTGAAAGACGCCGGCAAGCCCTGCCTGAAGGAGGCCGCGATGGCCAAGCTCTTCGCCAGCGAGATGGCCGAGCGCGTGTGCTCCGACGCTATCCAGATCCATGGCGGCTACGGCTACCTGGCTGACTTTCCGGTGGAGCGCATCTACCGCGACGTGCGGGTCTGCCAGATCTACGAGGGCACGAGCGAGGTGCAGAAGATCCTGATCGGACGGGCGCTGGCCCAGGCCTGAGCCCGCCCGGCGCCGCTCCGGGCTGGCGTCAGCTTCTGTCAGAACCCTGGGCTACATTGGGTCGTACAAAGACCCGATCACGGCTCCCGGCCTGTGTGCGCGGCGCCGGCTCAACAGGAGATCTGTCCGATGTTCGCCAACCTCTCCATCGCCCAGCGTGTGGCGCTGTATCTGGGGCTGACCGTGGCCCTGCAAGTGCATGTCATCGTGGGGGTGCTGACCGGCATGTCGGCCGGCTGGCTGATCGGCGGCAGCCTGGTGCTCGGCGGGCTGATCGCCTTCATCTACATCGATGGCGCCAAGAGCACCGGCGACTTCCTGCGCGACCTGATGGGCGGCGCCTCGCGCATGAGCGACGGTGATCTGCGTGAAGACATCGTGCTGCGCGGCAATGCCAGCGCCCGAGCCGGCATGTCCATGATGCTCAAGCTGCAGACCACGCTGCGCGGCATGATGAGCACGTTGCGCGACGGCGCCGAGCAGGTCAACACCGCGGCCACCGAGATCGCGGCCGGCAACCTGGACCTGTCGCAGCGCACCGAGCAGGGCAGCGCCGACCTGCAGCAGGCCGCCAGCTCCATGCGCCAGATGACCGAGGCCGCCCGCCACAGCAGCGAGGCCATGGACGAGGCCAGCACGCTGGCGCAGACCACCTCGGCCCAGGCGCGCCAGAGCGGCGAGGTGGTGCTCAATGCCGTGACGGCCATGAACGGCGTCAGCCAGAGCAGCCGCAAGATCGCCGACATCATCGGCGTCATCGACGGCATCGCCTTCCAGACCAACATCCTGGCGCTGAATGCGGCGGTCGAGCCCCCCCGCGCGGGCGAGCGGGGCCGCGGCTTTGCGGTTGTGGCGGCCGAGGTGCGCTCGCTGGCGCAGCGGTCCGCCGGGGCCGCCAAGGAGAGCAAGTCCGTGATCAGCGCCAGTGTCGAGCAGGCCGATGCCGGCTCCCGCCTCGTCAACGACGCCGGTACGCAGATGCAGGACGTGGTGGCCAGCGTGGAGCG
>JAIPCJ010000214.1 GCA_021738245.1 Methylotenera sp.
ATCTTGCCTTTGACGCCGGGCAGACGGAAGGAGGTCAGGTCGTGGTGCGGTTTCTCGACCGCCCCGGGCAGGCCCAGCGCGAGTTGGCGGGCCTGCGCCGGCGTCATCCGGCCACTCGCTTGGCGACGAGCGTCAGGATCTCATAGCTCGCACAGAGCTCGCCACGCTGGTTGGTCACGGCCACGTCCCAGCCGATGACGCCCTGGGCGGGCTGATCCTCGCGCGGCGGGCGGTCGATCTTGCGCTTGGCGGTCAGCCGCGCCTGGATGGTGTCGCCGATCGCAACGGGCGTGACGAAGCGCAAGTTCTCCAGCCCGTAGTTGGCCAGCACCGGGCCAGGCGCCGGGCTGACAAAAAGGCCGGCCGCTGCCGACAGCACGAAATAGCCGTGCGCGATGCGCTTGCCGAAGGGCGACTGCGCAGCCGCGACCTCGTCGAAGTGCATGTAGAAGTAGTCGCCCGACAGGCCCCCGAAGGCGACGATGTCGGCCTCACCGACCGTGCGCCGGTGGGTGAGCAGGCTCATGCCCACTTCCACATCCTCGAAGTAACGGCGGAAGGGATGAATCTCGCTCTCGGTGACCGCCCCGCCCCGCTGATATTCGCCCGTCACGGCCGAGATCATGGTGGGCGAGCCTTGCACCGCACAGCGCTGCAGGTAGTGCTTGACGGCGCGCAGGCCGCCCAGCTCCTCGCCACCGCCCGCGCGGCCCGGGCCGCCGTGCTTGAGCTTGGGCAGCGGCGAGCCGTGACCGGTGTTCTCCAGAGCCGCTTCGCGGTCCAGCACCAGCATGCGGCCGTGCCAGGCGGCAAAGGTCGGCACTGCCTGGGCGGCGAGGGCCGGTGTCTTGGTGCAGACCGTGCCCACCAGGCTGCCGCGGCCGAGCGTGGCCAGGTGCAAGGCCTCGTCGAAATCGCCATAGGGCAGCAGCGTGGTCACCGGGCCGAAGGCCTCCAGGTGGTGGGCGTCGCTCGTGGCCGCATCGCGCGCCAGCAAGAGCGTCGGTGCGAAGAAGGCGCCGTCTGCCACGCCCTCGCCCTTGGGCGCAAAGCCGTCGCGCTCGGACAGCAGCAGCTCGCACTGCTGCGCCAGCTGCGCCACACGCTCGGCCACGTCGGCCTGCTGGGCCTTGCTGGCCAGGGCGCCCATGCGCACGCCTTCCACCGCGGGATCGCCCACCACGGTCTTGGCCAGGCGCGCCTTGAGCGCCGTGGCCACGGCGTCCACCAAAGGCCGCGGCACCAGCGTGCGACGGATGGCCGTGCACTTCTGGCCGGCCTTGGCTGTCATCTCGCGGGCGACTTCCTTGATGAAGAGATCGAACTCCGGGTCATCGGGCGTCACGTCGGGCGCGAGGATGGCGCAGTTCAGGCTGTCGGCCTCGGCGTTGAAGGGGATGCTCTTCTTGAGCAGATTCGGGTGGGCCTTGAGCATCAGCGCGGTGTCGGCGCTGCCGGTGAAGGTGACCACGTCGGCCTCGTCCAGGCGCTCGAACAGGTCACCCGTGCCACCGATGATGAGCTGCAACGCGCCGGTCGGCACCAGACCCGACTCGACGATCAGCCGCACACAGGCCTCGGCCACGTAGCTGGTGGCCGTCGCGGGCTTCACGAGGCACGGCATGCCGGCCAGGAAGCTGGGCGCAAACTTCTCCAGCATGCCCCACATCGGGAAATTGAAGGCGTTGATGTGCAGCGCCACCCCGCGCTTGGGCACCAGCACATGGCTGCCGATGAAGTGGTTGTTGGCGCCCAGCCGCATCGGCGGGCCCTCGTGCAGCACATTGCTGCTGGGCAGGTCCTTGCCGCCGATGGAGGCGTAGGCGAACAAGGTGCCGATGCCGCCCTCGATGTCGATCCAGGAGTCAGACCGCGTCGCGCCGGTGTGGGCGCTGATGGCGTAAAGCTGCTCCTTGCGCTCGAGCAGGTAGCTGGCCAAGGCCTTCAGCACCCGCGCGCGGTCCTGGAAATGGCTGCGCAGCAGGCCCGGCAGCGCGGTGGTGCGCGCGTAGGCCATGGCCTCGGCGAAGTCCAGGCCCTCCTCGTGCGTGTGGGCGACGACGCGCCCGTTGATCGCACTGTGCAGCGGCTTGGCCGCGCGCTCGCCGACCCAACGGCCGGCGATGTAGCTCTGCAAGGTGTTCACTTGATGAGTTTCCAGGTGCCGTTGTCGATCTGCACCATCACGCGGGCGCGCTGGTCCAGACCCAGGTGGTCTTGCGGCGACATGTTGAACACGCCGTGCGCGCCGGCCAGGTTCTTCACGTTCTCCAGCGCATCACGCAGCGCCGCACGGAAGGCCGGCGTGCCCGGCTGGGCCTTCTTCAGGGCCTCGGGCGCTGCGGCGGCCAGCAGCAGGCCGGCGTCCCAGGCGTGACCGCCGAAGGTCGACACCGACCCCTTGCCATGCGCAGCTTCGTACTTGGTGATGTAGTCCGTGGCGCTCTTCTTGACCGGGTGATCGGCCGGCAGTTGGGCCGCAACCAGCACCGGGCCCGAGGGCAGCAGCGTGCCTTCCACGTCCTTGCCGCCCACGCGCAGGAAGTCGTTGTTCGCCACGCCATGGGTCTGGTAGATCTTGCCCGCGTAGCCGCGCTCCTTCAGGGCCTTTTGCGGCAACGCGGCCGGCGTGCCGGAACCGGCGATCAGGATGGCATCGGGCCGCGCGGCCACCAGCTTGAGCACCTGGCCGGTGACCGAGGTGTCGGTGCGGTTGTAGCGCTCGCTGGCCACGATGTTGAGCTTCTTGGTGGCGGCGATCTTGTTGAACTCGCCCCACCAGCCCTCGCCGTAGGCGTCGGCGAAGCCGATGAAGGCCGCCGTCTTCACGCCGCTGTCCACCATGTGGGTGACGATGGCCAGGGCCATCATGATGTCGTTCTGCGGCGTCTTGAAGACCCAGCGCTTCTTGGCGTCGATGGGCTCGACGATGCGCGCGGAGGCGGCCATCGAGATCATCGGCGTGCCCGACTCGGCCACGGCGTCGATCATCGCCAGCGAGTTGGGCGTGACGGTGGAACCGATGATGAGGTCGACCTTGTTCTCGGTGATGAACTTGCGGGTGTTGGCCACCGCCGTGGTCGTGTCGGAGGCGTCATCCAGCACGATGTAGTTCACCTTCTGGCCGCCGAGCGTCGTGGGCATCAGCGCGATGGTGTTCTTCTCGGGAATGCCGAGCGAGGCGGCGGGGCCGGTGGCCGACACCGTCACGCCGACGTTGATGTCGGCCTGGGCCGCAAGGCTCAGCGAGGCGGCCAGGGCGAGGGCAAGTTGTTGGAAGGGCTTCATGGGTTTGTCTCCTCGTGGTTATGAATGAACGACAGGCGGGCGCAGTTGTACGGCACCCAGGCCGCCGAAGAACAGATCACTGACGACGGCCGCCAGCGCCTCGGGCGAGAGGTCGCCGTCGGGCCGCAGCCAGGTGAACGTCCAGTTGATCATGCCAAAGAGCAGCATGGTCAGGGGCTTGTGAAGCTGCGCGTCCGCAAGCTCGGGGCGGACACGGGTCAGCGCGGCAGCGAACTCGGCCACCACGCGGCGCTCCACGTCCAGAAGGCGTTGGCGTTCGGCGTCGGCCAGGAACTTGATTTCGCTGGTAAGCACACGGTGCTGATCTTGCGCGTCGGCATAAACACGGGTGAAGCGTTCGATCAGCGCGCGCAGCTCGGCATCAGGCGCCAGCCCCTTGGCCTTGACCTCCTCCACCAGCCCGAGCAGCGCATGCACGTGGCTGTCGCAGATCTGGGCGAGCAGGTCGTTCTTGTCCTGGAAGTAGTGATAGAGCGTGGGCTTGGCCACCCCGCAGGCCTCAGCGACCTGGTTCATGGACGTGGCGCTGAAGCCCTGCTGCGCGAACAGGCGGGCGGCCTCCGCGAGCATGTCCTCGCGTTGGGCTTCGAAACCGGGGGCGCGTTTGCGGGCCATTCGTTCAGCGTTCGTCGAAGGAGATCACGACGCGCTCGGTCAGCGGATGCGCCTGGCAGCTCAGGATGAACCCGGCGGCCACTTCGTCCTTGTCGAGCGCAAAGTTGCGGTCCATGCGCACCCGGCCCTCGATGACCTTGCAGCGGCAGGTGGAGCACACCCCGCTCTTGCACGAGAAGGGCACGTCCATGCCTTCGCGGGCCGCGGCATCGAGCAGGCTGGGGTCGGCAGCCAGGAACTCGATCTCACGCGCCATGCCGTCGCGGATCACCGTCACGCGCGCCTGGGCGGCGTCACCTGCCTTGGCCTCGTGCGGCGCCGGCTGGCCGCTCATCGACTGCGGCGTGCCAAAGCGCTCGATGTGGATGCGCTCGGCCGGGATACCTGCGCCGCGCAGCGCGGCCTCGGCCTGGTCGTTCATCTCGAACGGACCGCAGACGAAAACCTCGTCCACACCGGCCGCCGGCACCGGGCCGGCGAGGAAGGCGCTCAACTTGCCGGCATCCAGGCGGCCGCCGTACAACGGGGCGTCCACGGCCTCGCGGCTGAACACGAGATGCAGGGACAGCCGCGTCATGAAGCGGTTCTTCAGGTCTTCGAGCTCTTCCTTGAACATCGTCGACGCGGTGCGGCGATTGGCATAGATCAGCGTCGCCCGGGCCTCGGGCTCGCGAGTCAGCAGGGCCGACACCAGGCTCAGGATGGGCGTGATGCCCGAGCCACCGGCGATGAAGAGCACATGACGCCCCTCGCGGCGGGCGGCCGGCATGACGAAGCGCCCTTGGGGTGGGTAGGACTCGATCAGGTCGCCGGGCTTGAGCTGCTCGTGCACCCAGGTGGAAAAGGCGCCGCCGTCCACGCGGCGGATGCCGACCTTCAAGGCTCGGTCGGAACAGATCGAATAGCTGCGGCGCAGCTCCTGCCCGCCCAGCGTGGCGCGCAGTGTGAGGTACTGGCCAGGTTCGAACGCGAAGCCCTCGGCTGGCGCCTCGAAGCCGACGACCATGGCGTCATCGGTGTCGCGCTCGACCGAGGTCACGCGCAGGGGATGGAAGTGGAGTGCCATATCAGATCAAAGCGAAGGGCGCCGAGGGAGCACAGCCACAGAGGCACAGAGACACCGAGGGGCCGTCATCCCGCAGCCTCTGTGTCTCTGTGCCTCTGTGGCGTATTTTTTGGGCTTATTGGGCTCAAGGTCAGATCGGTTTGAAGTATTCGAAGGGCTCGCCGCAGTCGATGCAGCGCCACGTGGACTTGCATGGCGTGGAACCGAAGCGCGACAGCTGCTCGGTCTGCGCACCGCTGCACCGCGGGCAGCGCAGGCGCGGCACCACCGAGATGGCCTGCGCCGAGCCGCACTGTGGCGGCACGATGCCGTACTGCTGCAGCTTCTCGCGGCCCTCGGGCGTGATCCAGTCGGTCGTCCAGGCGGGCGCGCGCTGCAGCGTCACCTTGACGGGGCCGAACTCGGCCAGCGCGGCGCGCACGTCGTCGGCGATCAGCTCGGTGGCCGGGCAGCCGCTGTAGGTGGGCGTGAGCACCACTTCCAGCCCGGCGTCGCTGATGCGCAGATCGCGAACGATGCCGAGCTCCATCAGGCTGACCGCCGGGATCTCGGGGTCCGGCACGGCCGCCAGGCGCTCGCGTGCCGCGGCCAGGTTCACCACACGCCTCCCGGGTAGGCGCGCTGCAGATGCTGCATCGTGCCCAGCAGGTGGCCCATGTGCTCGCTGTGGATGCCCAGATGGCCCTGGGGCTGCATGGCGCTGTCGCGCGGCGGCGTGAGCGTGGCTTCGGCCAGCAGGCTGGCCCAGCGGGCGCGCCACTCGGCCTCGACCTCGCGCCAGGCCGGGCCGACACCGGCCACGGCGGGCGCGGCGAACAGCTCGTTGAAGTACGGCGTCAGCACGCCCAGCGCCGCCTGCATGCGGGCCTGCGACTCGGCCGTGCCGTCGCCCAGGCGCACCACCCAGTCGCTGCTGTGCTGGCGGTGGTAGCGCACTTCCTTCAGCGACTTGGCGGCAATGCCGGCGAGCTCGGTGTCCGGGCTGGCCTGCAGGCGCTCGTACAGCAGCTCCAGCCAGATCGACACGGCGGCATTGCGCAGCGTGGTGAAGGCGAAATCGCGGCCACCCGCGCCGTCGCTCGGGCTGGCCGCGGCATTGGGCAACTCCACCAGCACGAGATTGCGGTAGTCGCGCTCCTCGCGCAAGAAGGCGAGCTGGTCTTCATCGCGGCCGGCGCCTTCGAGCTGGCCGGCATAGGTCAGCAGGGCGCGCGCCTGGCCCAGCAGGTCCAGCGCCATGTTGGACAGCGCCAGGTCTTCCTCCAGCACCGGCGCGTGGCCGCACCACTCGCCCAGGCGCTGGGCGTGAATGAGGCAGGTGTCCGCCAGTTGCAGGACGTAGATACATCGGGGATCAAGCATCTTGGTTCTCGCAGTTCGATTCGCGGCCCGTGGGTTCAGCCCAGCGAACGCCACGGATCCGGCTTTGCCGGGCCGTCGGCGTTGCCCCCTTGATGGGGCTCGCGAAGCGAGTCGGGGGTGGGCCTGTCCTTACATGTGGTTCAGTTGTTCCGGCAGTTCATAGAACGTCGGATGGCGATAGACCTTGTCGTCGGCCGGATCGAAGAGGCTGCCCTTCTCCACTGGGTCACTGGCGACGATCTGCTCCGAGCGCACGACCCAGATGCTCGTGCCTTCCTGGCGGCGGGTGTAGACGTCGCGCGCCATCTGGATGGCCATCGCCGAATCGGCGGCATGCAGGCTGCCGCAGTGCTTGTGGTCCAGGCCCGCCTTGCTGCGGACGAAGACTTCCCACAGCGGCCATTCCGCGGAACTGTTGTTGCTCATCATCTTTCCTTCAAACACAGCCACACAGGCACAGAGACACCGAGGAACAGAGGCGGCCTCTCTGTGGCTCTGTGGCGCTTTGTCTTCAAGCGGCCTTGGCCTTCAACGCCGACTTGGCGGCATGCGCCATCGCCGCCTCTCGCACCCAGGCGCCGTCGTTCCAGGCCTTGTTGCGCGCAGCCAGGCGTTCGCGGTTGCAGGGGCCTTCGCCGCCCACCACGCGCCAGAACTCGGTCCAGTCGATCGCGCCGAAGTCGTAGCTCTCACGCTCGGCGTTCCACTTCAGGTCGGGGTCCGGCACGGTCACGCCCAGGATCTCGGCCTGGGGAATGGTCGCGTCGACGAACTTCTGGCGCAGCGTGTCATTGGAGACGCGCTTGATGCCCCAGCGCATGCTCTGCTCGCTGTTCGGTGAATCCTTGTCCGCCGGGCCGAACATCATCAGCGCCGGCCACCACCAGCGGTTCACGGCGTCCTGCACCATGGCCTTCTGCGCGGCGGTGCCCTTTTGCATCATCACCAGCAGGCTTTCGTAGCCCTGGCGCTGGTGGAAGCTCTCCTCGCGGCAGACGCGGATCATGGCCCGCGCATAAGGTGCGTAGGAGCAACGGCACAGCGGCACCTGGTTCATGATGGCCGCGCCGTCCACCAGCCAGCCGATGACGCCGATGTCGGCCCAGGTCAGCGTGGGGTAGTTGAAGATGGAGCTGTACTTGGCCTTGCCCGACAGCAGCGCCTCGGTCATCTCGTCGCGGCTGGTGCCCAGGGTCTCGGCGGCGGCGTAGAGGTACAGGCCATGGCCGCCCTCGTCCTGCACCTTGGCCAGCAGAATGGCCTTGCGCTTGAGCGTCGGGGCGCGGGTGATCCAATTGCCCTCGGGCAGCATGCCGACGATCTCGCTGTGGGCATGCTGGCTGATCTGCCGTACCAGCGTCTTGCGGTAGTGGTCCGGCATCCAGTCCTTGGCCTCGATGAAGTCGCCCGCATCGATGCGGGCTT
>JAIPCJ010000027.1 GCA_021738245.1 Methylotenera sp.
CATCAATGCGTCGGGCGCCGGCACGGTCTGGGTGTGGCTGGGCTGCCCCAAGCAGGAGCTGTGGATGGCCGCCCAGCGCGGCCGGGTGCAGGCCGTGATGATTGGCGTGGGTGCGGCCTTCGACTATCACGCCGGCACCATCCGCCGCGCGCCGCCGTGGATGCAGCGTTCGGGCCTGGAGTGGCTGCACCGCCTGCTGAGCGAGCCGCGGCGCCTGTGGCGGCGTTATCTGGTGACGAACAGCCTCTTCATCTGGGGGGCCGCCAGGCAACTCCTGCGGGGTTGAAGCGGCGACAATCCGAGGTTGATATTCGGAGAGTCACAGCAATGAAAGTTCTCGTCACCGGCGCAGCCGGCTTCATCGGCATGCATGTCAGCCAGATCCTGCTCGCGCGCGGCGACGAGGTCGTGGGCCTGGACAACCTGAACGACTACTACAGCGTCCAGCTCAAGCATGACCGCCTGGCGCGCCTGACGCCCAAGCCGGGTTTCCGCTTCGTGCAGATGGACGTGGCTGATCGTGACGGCATGGCCAAGCTGTTCGCTGCCGAGCGCTTCGACCGTGTCGTGCACCTGGCCGCGCAGGCCGGGGTGCGCTACTCCATCGAGAACCCGCACGCCTACATCGACAGCAACATCGTCGGCTTCACCAACATCCTGGAAGGCTGCCGCCACAGCGGCGTGCAGCACCTGGCCTACGCGTCCAGCTCCAGCGTGTACGGCGGCAACACGCTGATGCCCTTCTCGGAGCATCACAGCGTCGACCATCCCATCAGCCTCTACGCGGCCACCAAGAAGGCCAACGAGCTGATGGCGCACACCTACTCGCACCTGTTCCGCCTGCCGACCACGGGCTTGCGCTTCTTCACGGTGTACGGCCCCTGGGGCCGGCCGGACATGGCGCTGTTCCTGTTCACCAAGGCCATCATCGAGGGCCGGCCCATCAACGTGTTCAACCACGGCAAGATGATCCGCGACTTCACCTACATCGATGACATCGCCGAAGGCGTGGTGCGCGTGCTGGACCGCACCGCCACGGCCGACCCCGCCTACGACCCCGCCACCGCCGACCCGGCCCGCTCCAGCGCGCCCTACCGCGTGTTCAACATCGGCAACCACGCGCCCATCCAGCTGATGAGCTTCATCGAGGCCATCGAGCAGTCGGTCGGCCGCGAGGCCATCAAGAACTTCATGCCCATGCAGGACGGCGACGTGCCGGCCACGCATGCCGACGTGGAAGAGCTGGCCGAGTGGACGGGGTTCCGCCCCGCCATGCCTGTTCCCGAAGGCATCCAGCGCTTTGTCGCCTGGTACAGGGACTACTACAAGGTTTGAATTGCATCGTGCCGTCACGCGGGTGCATTACAAAGCTGTGATCTGAATCTGAACGAGTACAACGCATGAAAGTCACTGCCATCGGCACCGGCTATGTCGGTCTGGTCACCGGGGCCTGCCTGGCCGAAATGGGCAACCACGTCGTCTGCCTGGACGTGAATCCCGAAAAGATTCGCATCCTGAACGACGGTGGCATTCCCATCCACGAGCCCGGCTTGCTGGAGGTGGTGCGCCGCAACGTGGCCGCCGGCCGACTGCAGTTCACGACCGATGTCGACATGGCTGTGCAGCACGGCACGCTGCTGTTCATCGGCGTGGGCACGCCGCCCGACGAAGACGGCTCGGCCGACCTCCAGTACGTGGTGGCTGCGGCGCGCTCCATCGGGCAGCGCATGACCGACTACAAGGTCATCGTCGACAAGAGCACGGTGCCCGTGGGCACGGCCGACAAGGTGCGCGCGGCGGTCAAGGAAGAACTGGTCAAGCGCGGCCTGGGCGACATGGCGTACGCGGTGGTGTCCAACCCCGAGTTCCTGAAGGAAGGCGCCGCGGTTGAAGACTTCATGAAGCCCGACCGCATCATCGTCGGCTCCGACGACGAGCAGGCCACGCTGCTGATGCGCGCGCTGTACGCCCCCTTCAACCGCACCCAGGACCGCATGCTGGTGATGGATGTGCGCAGTGCCGAGTTCACCAAGTACGCGGCCAATGCGATGCTTGCCACCCGCATCAGCTTCATGAACGAACTGGCCCTGCTGGCCGAGCAGGTGGGTGCCGACATCGAGCTCGTTCGCCGCGGCATCGGCTCGGACCCGCGCATCGGCTACCAGTTCCTGTACGCCGGTGCGGGCTACGGCGGCTCCTGCTTCCCCAAGGATGTGAAGGCGCTGGTGAAGGCGGCGGCCGATGAAGGCCTGCCGCTGCAGGTGCTCACCGCCGTGGAGGCCGCCAACGAGCGCCAGAAGCGGGTGCTGGTGGACAAGGTCACGGCACGCTTCGGCAACGAGCTGAAAGGCCGGCATTTCGCGATCTGGGGCCTGGCCTTCAAGCCCAACACCGATGACATGCGCGAGGCACCGTCGCTGGTGGTGATCGACGAACTGACGCGCCGTGGCGCGACCGTGGCCGCCTACGACCCGGTTGCCGCGACCGAGGCGGCCCGCGTGCTCGGCCCGCGCGACGACGTGAAGCTGGTGGAGCGCGCCGAGGCGGCGCTGCAAGGCGCTGACGCGCTGTTGATCGTGACCGAGTGGAAGGAGTTCCGCACGCCGGACTTCGATGCCATCAAGGCGGCACTCAAGCAGCCGGTCATCCTGGACGGCCGCAACCTCTACGACCCCAAGCTGATGAAGGCGCTGGGCATCACCTACAGCGGCATCGGCCGCGGCGCCTGAGCCTCTGCCGCCGGCTTCGGCCGGCGCGCGTGTTCAATCGAAGGTCTTGGCGTCGGCCAGCAGCGGGGCGGCCACGTCCTTGGCCGAGAGCTGGGGCGTCAGGCCGTCCAGGGGCCAGGCGACGCCGAGGGTGGGGTCGTCCCAGCGCACGGCGCCTTCGCATTCAGGGGCGTAGCGGCCGCTGGTCTTGTAGAGGAAATCGGCGGTTTCGCTGATGACCACAAAGCCGTGCGCGAAGCCCGGCGGGATCCACAGCTGGCGCTGGTTCTCGGCCGAGAGTTCAAAGCCCACCCAGCGCCCGAAGTTGGGGCTGCTGCGGCGCATGTCGACCGCCACGTCGAACACCGCACCGCTCACGCAGCGCACCAGCTTGCCCTGTGCGTGGGGCGCGAGCTGGTAGTGCAGGCCGCGCAGCACGCCCTTGGCGGAGCGGGAATGGTTGTCCTGCACGAAGTGCACCTCGTGGCCGACGGCGGCATTGAAGCGCGCCTCGTTCCAGCTCTCCATGAAGAAGCCGCGCGCATCACCGAAAACCTGGGGTTCGATCAGCAGGACTTCGGGCAGGGCAGTGGCGGTGACTTTCATCAGAAGGCTTTGTCGTTGAGCAGCTTGAGCAGGTACTGGCCGTAGCCATTCTTGGCCAGGGGCCGGGCCAGCGCCTCGAGTTGTTCGGCGTTGATCCAGCCCGCGCGGAAGGCGATCTCCTCGGGGCAGGCCACCTTGAGGCCCTGGCGCTTTTCCAGCGTGGCAATGAACTGGCCGGCTTCGAGCAGGCTGTCGTGCGTGCCGGTGTCGAGCCAGGCATAGCCGCGGCCCATGATCTCGACGTTGAGCTCGCCCTGGCGCAGGTACTGCGCGTTCACGTCGGTGATCTCCAGCTCGCCCCGGGGGCTGGGCTTGATGCTGGCGGCGATGTCGCACACCTGCTGGTCGTAGAAGTACAGGCCGGTGACGGCGTAGTTGCTCTTCGGGACCTTGGGCTTCTCCTCGATGGACAGCGCACGGCGTGCGGCATCGAAGTCCACCACGCCGTAACGTTCCGGGTCGGTGACGTGGTAGGCGAACACGCTGGCGCCCGAGGTTCGGGCGGTGGCGCTGGCCAGCAGCGAGGCGAAATCGTGACCGTAGAAGATGTTGTCACCCAGCACCAGGGCGCTGGGGGCGCCGCCGATGAACTCACGCCCCAGGATGAAGGCCTGCGCGAGACCGTCCGGGCTGGGCTGCACGCAGTAGCTGATGTTCAGACCCCAGCGTGAGCCGTCGCCCAGCAGGGCTTCGAAACGCGGCACGTCTTGCGGGGTGCTGATCAGCAGGATGTCGCGGATGCCCGAGAGCATCAGCGTGCTCAGCGGGTAATACACCATCGGCTTGTCGTACACCGGCAGCAGCTGCTTGCTGATGGCCAGCGTAGCCGGATGCAGCCGGGTGCCGGAGCCGCCGGCGAGGATGATGCCTTTGCGGGCCTGGGTCATGGCAGGGTCTCCATCAGCATGCGTTCCACGCCCTGTTGCCAGGCTGGCAGGTGCAGGCCGAAGCGCTGCTGCAGCTTGGCCGTGGACAGGCGCGAGTTCAGCGGGCGCCGGGCGGGCGTGGGGTAGTCGGTGGTCGGGATGGCGAGGATCTGGTCCGCGGCCACGCGAATGTTCATGCCGCGGCTGCGCGCGAACTCGATGACGTAGCGCGCGTAGTCATGCCAGCTGGTCTCGCCGCCGGCCACCGCGTGGTAGGTGCCGACGAGTGCCGGGTTCACGCGCGCGGCGCGCAGCATGGGCACGGTCAGGTCGGCCAGCAGGTCGGCGCCGGTGGGCGCGCCGATCTGGTCGGCGATCACCTTGAGCTGCTCGCGCTCCTGCGCCAGGCGCAGCATGGTCTTGGCGAAGTTGCCGCCGCGGGCCGCATAGACCCAGCTGGTGCGCAGGATGAGGTGCTGGCAGCCGCTGGCCCGGATGGCGTCCTCGCCCTCGGCCTTGGTGCTGCCGTAGACGTTGAGCGGAGCAATGGCTGCGTCCTCGTCGCGCGGCTGGCTGCCACTGCCGTCGAACACGTAGTCGGTGGAGTAGTGCACCAGCAGCGCGCCCGTGCGCTTGGCCTCGATGGCGAGCAGCGCGGGCGTGCGCGCATTGACCTGACGGGCCACGTCGGGCTCGCTCTCGGCCTTGTCGACGGCGGTGTAGGCCGCCGCATTGACGATGACCTGGGGCGCGATCGCCTTCACCTGGGCCAGCAGCGCCTCGGGCTGATTGAAGTCACCGCCATCGGCATGCCCCAGGGCCACGACCTCGCCAGCCACGGCGAGCGAGCGCTGCAGCTCCCAGCCCAGCTGGCCGTTCTTTCCAAGCAGCAGGATCTTCATGGCTCAGCCGTACTGCTTATCGAGCCATTCGCGGTAGGCGCCGCTCTGCACGCGGGCTACCCACTCCGGATGGTCGAGGTACCACTGCACGGTCTTGCGGATGCCGGTCTCGAAGGTCTCGGCCGGGCGCCAGCCGAGTTCGCGCTCGATCTTGCGGGCGTCGATGGCATAGCGGCGGTCGTGTCCGGGGCGGTCCTTCACGTAGGTGATGAGGCGCGCGTAAGAGCCTTCGGGAGACGGGCGCAGTTCATCGAGCAGGGCGCAGACCGTCTTGACGATGTCGATGTTGGCCTTTTCGTTCCAGCCGCCGATGTTGTAGGTCTCGCCCACACGGCCGCCGGCCAGCACCGCGCGGATGCCGCTGCAGTGATCGGTCACGTAGAGCCAGTCGCGGATCTGCTGGCCATCGCCGTAGACCGGCAGGGGCTTGCCCGCCAGCGCGTTGACGATCATCAGCGGGATGAGCTTCTCGGGGAAGTGATAGGGGCCGTAGTTGTTCGAGCAGTTGGTGGTGACCACCGGCAGCCCGTAGGTGTGATGCCAGGCGCGCACCAGGTGGTCGCTGGCGGCCTTGCTGGCGCTGTAGGGGCTGTTGGGCTCGTAGGGGTTGGTCTCCGCGAAAGGCGGGTCTTCGGGCTTGAGCGAGCCGTAGACCTCGTCCGTCGAGACGTGATGGAAGCGGAAGCCGGCGCGGGCGTCATCGGCCAGCGTGCCCCAGTAGGCGCGGGCGGCCTCCAGCAGCGTGAAGGTGCCCTCCACGTTGGTCTTCATGAAGGCGCCAGGGCCGTGGATGGAGCGGTCGACATGGCTCTCGGCCGCGAAGTGCACCACCGCCCGCGGGCGGTGTTCCGCCAGCAGGCGGTCGACCAGCGCGCGGTCCCCGATGTCGCCCTTCACGAAGGTGTGCCGGGCGTCGCCCTGCAAGGAGGCCAGGTTCTCGAGGTTGCCCGCGTAGGTCAGGGCGTCGAGGTTGACGACGGGCTCATCGGACTGGCGCAGCCAGTCCAGCACGAAGTTGCTGCCGATGAAGCCGGCGCCGCCGGTGACCAGGATCGTCATGTTGTCGTTGTCGATGGGTTGAGGCCGACATCGTAGACGCTCCCTGCGCTCGCCCCGGCCCGGGAATCAGGGGTCAGGCCCGGCCGTAGGTGTCCTCGAAGCGGACGATGTCGTCCTCGCCCAGGTAGGAGCCCGACTGCACTTCGATGATCTCCAGCGGCACCTTGCCCGGGTTGGCCAGGCGGTGGGTCTGGCCCAGCGGGATGTAGGTGGACTGGTTCTCGGTCAGCAGGATGGTCTTGTCGCCGTTGACGATCTCGGCAGTGCCGCTGACCACGATCCAGTGCTCCGCCCGGTGATGGTGCATCTGCAGGCTCAAGGACGCACCCGGCTTGACCATGATGCGCTTGACCTGGTGGCGCGGGCCGTTGTCGATGCTGTCGTACCAGCCCCAGGGGCGGTGCACCTTGCGGTGCAGGGCCTGTTCACCACGCTGCTCGGCGCCCAGCCGGTTGACGATCTGCTTGACCTCCTGGCTGCGGGCGCGGTCACTGACCAGCACTGCATCGGGCGTCTCGACCACGACGATGTCGGTCAGGCCCACGACGCCGACCAGCCGGCTGGTGGCATGCACCAGGGTGTCCTTGCAGTCGGCGATCAACGCATCACCCACGAATGCATTGCCGGCGTCGTCCTTGTCAGCCACCTGCCAGACGGCCTCCCAGGCGCCGAGGTCGTTCCAGCCGGCGTCCAGGGCCACCATGCGCAGCGGGATGTCGGTGCCGGGGCAGCGTTCCATGACGGCGTAGTCGACCGATTCGCTGGGCACGCCGGCGAATTCGGCCTTGCCGGGGCGCACGAACACGCTGTCGACCTTGCGGGTGTCCCACGCCGCGCGGGTGGCGGTGGCGATGTCGGGGCGGAAGCGCTCCAGGGCCTTCATCCAGACGCTGGCACGCAGTACGAACATGCCGCTGTTCCAGTAGTAGCCACCTTCGGCGAGATAACGCTCGGCGGTGTCGAGGTTGGGCTTCTCGACGAACTGCGCGACCGCCAGGCCGCCCGCATCGGCGGTGGTACGGATGTAGCCGTAGCCGGTCTCGGGGCGGTCGGGCGTGATGCCGAGGATGGCGATCGCGCCGTCCGCCGCGATGCGGATGGCGTCCTGCAGCGCCGCGGTGAAGGCCGCGGGCTGGGTGACGGTCTGGTCGGCCGGGGTCACGACGAGCACCGGGTCGCGCCCGCCTTCCAGGGCGGCCAGGGCGGCCAGCGTCAGGGCCGGCGCGGTGTTGCGGCCCAGGGGCTCCAGCAGCACGCTGCTGGGTTCGAGCTTGGTCTCGCGCAGCTGGTCGAGCACCAGGAAGCGATGTTCCTCGTTGCCGACGATGCAGGGCGCGGCCAGCTCCAGCCCGGGCCCGCCCAGGGCGGCCAGGCGGCGCGCGGCCAGCTGGAACAGGCTCTCGTTGCCCGCGAGCACGAGGAACTGCTTCGGGTAGCCAGCGCGGGACAGCGGCCACAGGCGCGTGCCGGAGCCGCCGGCCATGATGACGGGTTGGACCTGGATCATGTTGTCAGGAGGGGGTGAAGCCAAGGGGATTGAGTTGCTGCCAGCGCCAGCTGTCCTCGCACATGCGGGCGAGGTCGAGGCGGGCGGTCCAGCCCAGCAGGTCGCGCGCTGCGGCCGGATCGGCCCAGCAGGCGGCGACGTCGCCGGGGCGGCGCGCGACGATTTCGTAGGGCACCGGGCGGCCGCTGGCCTTCTCGTAGGCGCGCACGAGGTCGAGCACGCTGTAGCCCTGGCCGGTGCCGAGGTTCACCGTCAGCGAGCCGGCCTGCCCGAGCAGGCGGTCCAGGGCTGCGACGTGGCCTTCGGCCAGGTCGGTCACGTGGATGTAGTCGCGCACGCCGGTGCCGTCGGGCGTGGGGTAGTCGCCGCCGAACACGGAGAGCTTCTCGCGACGGCCCACGGCCACCTGGGCCACGTAGGGCATCAGATTGTTGGGTGTGCCGCGCGGGTCTTCGCCGATGCGGCCGCTCTCATGCGCCCCCACCGGGTTGAAGTAGCGCAGGCAGGCGGTCTGCCAGGCCGGGTCGCTCACGCCGAGGTCGCGCAGGATCTGCTCGCCCATCAGCTTGGTGGCGCCGTAGGGGTTGGTGGCCGAGGTGGGGGCGTCTTCGCGCAGCGGCAGGGTTTCGGGGGCGCCGTAGACCGTGGCACTGGAGCTGAACACCATGCGCTTGCAGCCATGGCGCTGCATGGCCTCGCAGGTGTTGACCAGGCCGCCCAGGTTGTTGCGGTAGTAGGCCAGCGGCTGCGCAACTGATTCACCCACCGCCTTGAAGGCGGCGAAATGCACCACGGCCGCGGGCTGGTAGCGCGCGAAGATCGCGTCGAGCGCGGCGGCGTCGCACACGTCGGCGCGCTCGAACTCGATGGGCGCGGTGGCCAGCTCGGCCAGGCGCTCCAGCACCACGGGCGAGCTGTTGGCGAAGTTGTCGACGCCCACCACCCGATAACCCGCCCGTTGCAGGGCCAGCCAGGTGTGGGAGGCGATATAGCCGGTCGCGCCGGTCAGCAGGATCGTGTTCATCAGAAGAAGAGCGCCTGCCCGGTGCAGCCGTAGCTGTTGGCGGTGTAGACGTATTGCAGCACGCTGCTGTCGCGGCTGGCATGGTTGTACTGGCAGGCCAGGCTCAGCCCGCGCGAATAGGCCCAGCGCAGGCCGATGCCCTGCGTGCGTTCGCTGTCGAAGCCGCCGTCGTCGCGGTGGTTGCGGTTGCCGGCGGCCGTGGCGTTGAGGCTCACCTTGGCGGTCAGCGCGTAACCGCCGCTGAGCTGCCAGCTGTTGTAGATGCGGTTGACGTCGGTCGTGCTGATCAGGGTTTCCTGGCCGGTGTCGCGCACCAGCTGCACGCCGAGATTCAGCTTGGCGGTGGGTTGCCAGGTCCAGTTGATCGCGCCGGTGGTGCTGTTGTAGTCGCGCAGCACCGACGCGGGGTCATAGCGTCCGCGGCTCTTGCTGATCCGCGTGTAGAGCTGGCTGCTGCCGCCCGTCGACCAGGTCGCGGTGAGGTCGAGGTCGTCGCGGCGGAAGTCGATCGGCAGGCTGCCGATCCGGAAAACACCCAGGAAGATGGGGTAGCGGGGGTAGTCGCCCTTGGTGTGACGCGCGACCAGGCCCAGGCGCAGGTCGCCGCCCGGCCGCGCATAGGCGCCCACGGTGGCGGTGTTTTGCGAATAGACGAAGCGGTCGTACTGTTCGGCACTGAAGTCGCGCGAGCGGTGGCTCACGCCGGCTTCGAGCGAATAGCGTGCCTTGGCGCCGAGCCGGGCCACCGCGTTCACTTCGCGGCTGCGCTCCAGGTTCTTCTGGGTGACGAGCTCGGCGCCGTTGCCGAGGTTGAACTGGGCGAGCGAGCGGCTGGCCTGCGCGCTCAGCGTGCCGGAGAGATCGCCCACGGTCTCCCAGTCGAGCGCGGTGCGCAGCGAGTAGGCGCTGTTGTTCAGGGCGCTGTTGCTGGCGTAGCGGTTGTCCTGCAGCGAGCCGTCAAAGCTCAGGCGCTGCCGGCCCAGCCGCGTGTTCAAGCCCGCCAGCAGGGCCACCGTGGTGACGTTGTCGCTGTTGGTGGTGCCTTCCGGCAGCGCAGTGGTGCCGCTCACGCGGTAGATGTTGGACACGTGCGTCACGCCCGCCGAGACGCCCGTGTAGAACGGAGCGGCATCGTCGGTCTGGGCCTGCGCGCACGAGGCGGCCGCCATCAGGCACACGAGTGCAGTGACACGCGGGCGAGGGCAGGGGAGGCGGGGCAGCTCAGTACGCATGTCGGTCAAAGGCCACCAGCCTCACGGTGCGCAGGATGATCTGCAGGTCCAGGGCCAGCGACCAGTTGCGCAGGTATTCCAGATCGTATTCGACACGTGCTTTCATCTTGTCGATGGTGTCGGTTTCCCCGCGCAGGCCATTGACCTGCGCCCAGCCCGTGATGCCGGGCTTGACCTTGTGGCGCACCATGTAGGCCTTGATGAGCTTGCGGTATTCCTCGTTGTGCGCCACCGCATGCGGGCGCGGGCCCACGATGCTCATGCGGCCTTGCAACACGTTGATGAACTGCGGCAATTCATCCAGCGAAGTCCGGCGGATGAACGCGCCGAAGGGGGTGATGCGCGGGTCGCCCTTGGTGGCCTGCTTGACCACGCTGCCGTTGTCCAGCGAGCGCATGGAGCGAAACTTGTAGACGATGATTTCCTCGCCGTCCAGGCCGTTGCGGCGCTGCTTGAAGATGACGGGACCGGGCGAGCTCAGCTTCACGCCGATCGCCACCGCCAGCAGCACCGGCGAGATCAGCACCAGGATGATCGAGGCCAGCACGATGTCGCTCAGGCGTTTGACCAACTGGTTGGTGCCCGTGAACGGGGTTTCGCAGATGCCCACCACCGGCACGCCGTTCATGTCCTGCAGCCGCCCCTGGATGATGCTGATGCCGAACACGTCAGGCACGAAGAACAGCGACGCGGTGGTGCCCTGTACCTGCTCCAGCAGTTGCACGATGCGGGGCTGCGAGCCCAGCGGCAGGGTGATGTAGACCTCGCGCACGCCGTTGTCCCGAACGAAGTCGCTCAGTTGGGCCAGCGTGCCGATCAGCGCCGATCCGGCTTCGGGGTGGAGCCGGTCCCGGCTGCGGTCGTCGAAAAAGCCCAGGCAGATCACGCCCTGGGCTTCCCGCAGGGCTCTGGCCACCTTGTGGCCCAGCGGCCCCGCGCCGACGATGACCGCGGTGCGGCGGGCGCTCGGATCGCTGGCCCGCCACTTCTGCACGCGCCGCCCGATCTCGATGGCAGCGATCTGCGCGACCGGGGTCACGATGCTCCACCAGAGCAGGACCTGGTCGTCGAAATAGTGCAGGCTGTTGGTGGCATAGCCGCACAGCAGCAGGATGCCCAGCAGCACCAACCAGGACGACAGCACATCGACCAGCGCGCTGGCCGGGTGGTCGCCGAACCGGTTGCGCCCCGGGAAGGTGAGGGCGAACACCAGCAGGCACAGGGTCAGCGCCGGCCGCATGACGGGTTCGTCGAAGTGCCCGTTCACCAGCAGAAAGGTCAGAACGATGATGCCGGGCTCGAGAAAGGCGGCAATGAGGGACTCAACCGACTGCGGTGCGCTGTAGAACGTCCTCTTGTAGCTGCGGTCCTCAAACATCGTGGCGGGTTATTTGAGCCTCGGGCCCGCAGTGCGGAGCAGGGGCAGGGGAAACGAGGGGGGATTCTGTACCAACAATATTGGGGAACATCGTGACGACGTCCCTTGTTCAGGGTCCGCTGCCTACAATCTTGTGCATGTCTTCACCCTGGCCCCTGCCTCCTTTGCCGTCTCTGTCGCCGCTGCTGATGCCGGCCTTGCAGGACCGCCTCGTGCTGCTGATCAACCACGTGGTGTCGCGCGAGCCGATCGCTGCGCAGCGCCTGCGTCCCCTGGCGGGGCGAGGACTGACGGTTCATCTGGCCGGCTGGCCGGGGCTGCTGCCCCCCGCGCCTGACTTGATACTGGGTGTGACGGCGGCCGGCCTGTTCGAGCGGCTGGAGGTGGCGCCGCCGGGCGCCGGTGGCCTGCGTGTGGAGATCGACGCCTCCAACCCGGCGCGGCTGGCCCTCGGGGCGCTGAGCGGGGATGCGCCCTCGGTCAGCGTGCAGGGCGACGCCGCGTTCGCCGGCGAGATGCACTGGCTGATGGACAACCTGCGCTGGGACATCGAAGACGACCTGGCCGGCATCGTCGGCCCCATGCCGGCGCGTCAGCTGGCCCAGTTCGGGCGCGCACTGCGCCGCAGCCTGTCGGGCGTGGCCGCCCGTTTCGCGACCGCCACGACCCCCGGCAGCGGCGCATGAGATTCGTCTCGCGGCTGCTGTTCATCCTCTGGACGGTCTGGCGCTTCGGCCTGGATGATCTGGCGCTGTCGGGCCTGACCCGGCGGCGTTTCCAGATCCTGCGCCGCGCCACGCGGTTCGGGCGGCGTTGGCGGGAGCCCCGCGGCGTGCGCCTGCGCCTGGCGCTGGAGGGGCTCGGCCCCATCTTCGTGAAGTTCGGCCAGGTGCTGTCCACGCGGCGCGACCTGTTGCCGGAAGACGTGGCGCTGGAGCTGGCCAAGCTGCAGGACCGGGTGCCGCCTTTCCCGGCGGCGCTGTCGCGCGAGCTGGTGGAGCGGGCCTTCGGCCGGCCCCTGGAAGACCTGTTCGCCAGTTTCGAGGCGGAGCCGGTGGCCAGCGCCAGCATCGCGCAGGTGCATTTCGCGGTGCTCAAGGACGGCCGCGAGGTGGCGGTCAAGGTGTTGCGACCCGGCATGCTGGACGTCATCGACGACGATCTGGCGCTGATGCGCCAGCTGGCCGTCTGGATCGAGCGCTTTTCGGCCGACGGCCGGCGCCTGAAACCACGCGAGGTGGTGGCCGAGTTCGACATGTACCTGCATGACGAGCTGGACCTGGTGCGCGAGGCCGCCAACGCCGCGCAGCTGCGCCGCAACATGAGCGGGCTGGACCTGGTGCTGGTGCCCGAGATGCATTGGGACCTGTGTGCCGCCGAGGTCATCGTGATGGAGCGCATGAAGGGCGTGCCCATCTCGCAGCTGCAGACCTTGCTGGACGCCGGCATCGACATCAAGAAGCTGGCACGCGACGGCGTGACCATCTTCTTCACCCAGGTCTTCCGCGACGGGTTCTTTCACGCCGACATGCACCCGGGCAACATCCAGGTGAGCCTGGCGCCCGAGACCTTCGGCCGCTACATCGCGCTGGACTTCGGCATCATCGGCACGCTCACCGAGGTGGACAAGGACTACCTCGCGCAAAACTTCATCGCCTTCTTCCAGCGCGACTACAAGCGCGTGGCAGAGCTCCACATCGCCTCCGGCTGGGTGCCGCCCGAGACCCGGGTGGATGCGCTGGAAAGCGCGGTGCGGGCGGTGTGCGAGCCTCATTTCGACCGGCCGCTGAAGGACATCTCCCTCGGCCAGGTGCTGATGCGCCTGTTCCAGACCTCGCGCCGCTTCAACGTCGAGATCCAGCCGCAGCTCGTGCTGCTGCAGAAGACCCTGCTCAACGTCGAGGGCCTGGGCCGGCAGCTCGACCCCGAGCTGGACCTCTGGGCCACCGCCAAGCCCTTCCTGGAGCGCTGGATGCAGGAACAGGTGGGCTGGCCGGCCTTCAACCGCCAGATCATGAAAGAGGCGCCGCGCTTTGCCCAGCTCATCCCCGAGCTGCCGCGCCTGCTGCACGACGCCCTGAAGCAACAGGCCCGTCGCGGCGGTGACGACGACTTGCGCGCCCTGGTGCGCGAGTTGCGCAGCACCAACCGGCTGCTGTCCAGCCTGCTGTGGGGCGCTGGCGGCTTTGCACTGGGCATCACCCTGGCTTGGCTTGCATTGCGCTTTCTGAACCTGGGCCTCTAGATCCCGGCCGGGCCGCCGAGCGGCGGGGCCTTCATAATCCGCGCCTATTTTTCCGGCCCCCTCGTCCTGACGCCATGAACACCACGCTGATTGTTTTCGTCGTGCTCTACCTGCTCGGCACGCTCGCCATCGGCGTCTGGGCCGGCACCCGGGTCAAGAACACCAGCGACTTCGCGGTGGCCGGCCGCAGCCTGCCGCTGATCATGGTCATCACGACCACCTTCGCGACCTGGTTTGGTGCCGAGACCGTGATGGGCATCCCGGCCAAGTTCGTGCAGGGCGGCCTGAACGCCATCATCGAAGACCCCTTCGGTGCCGGCCTCTGCCTGGTGCTGGTGGGGGCCTTCTTTGCCGCCAAGCTCTACCAGAAGAACCTGCTGACCATCGGCGACTTCTACCGCCAGCGCTACGGCAAGGGTGTCGAGATCTTCTGCTCGCTGGCCATCATCCTGAGCTACCTGGGCTGGGTGGCCGCGCAGGTGACGGCCCTGGGCCTGGTGTTCAACATCCTGACCAACGGCGCCATGAGCCCGCAGACGGGCATGATCGTCGGCCTGCTGGCGGTGCTGATCTACGTGGTGATCGGCGGTTTCCTGGCCGTGGCCTGGACCGACTTCATCCAGATGATCGTGCTGGTCATCGGCCTGAGCGTCATTGCGGTGTTCTCGGCGGACCTCGCCGGCGGCGCCGGGGTGGTGCTGAACCTCGCGGCAAGCAAGGACCTGGGCAAGTTCCTGCCTGAACCCAGCTTCACGCAGATCGCCATGTTCCTGGGCGCGGCGCTGACCATGATGCTGGGCTCCATCCCGCAGCAGGACGTCTTCCAGCGCGTCATGTCCGCCAAGGACGCCAAGACCGCCCAGCGCGGCGCCATCATCGGCGGCTTCAGCTACATCGCCTTCGCCTTCGTGCCGATGTTCATCGTGCTGGCGGCCGTGGCCGTCATGGGCGACAAGGCGCTGGACCTGGCCCAGAACGACTACCAGCGCGTGCTGCCCACCTTCATCATGGGCCACATGCCGCTGCTGATGCAGATCCTGTTCTTCGGCGCGCTGCTGTCGGCCATCAAGAGCACCTCGTCGGCCACGCTGCTGGCGCCCACCACCAGCTTCGTCGAGAACATCCTCAAGCAGATCCGCCCCGGCATGAGCGACAGGCAGCAGCTGGTCGCCATGCGGGTGACGCTGGTCATCTTCGCGGCCTGCGTGCTGGCCTACTCCATCGCGCTGCAGGGCACGCCCATCTATGAAATGGTGAGCGCCGCCTACCAGGTCACGCTCGTGGCCGCCTTCGTGCCGCTGGTGTTCGGCCTGTACTGGTCGCGTGCCACGACGCAAGGCGCCATCTTCTCGATCTTTGCCGGCATCGCGGTGTGGGTGGCCTACTTCCCGCAGGTCACCACCTGGGGCGAGTTCTTCCCGGGCCAGCTGGCCGGCCTCATCGCGGCCCTGATCGGCATGCTGGTCGGCTCGCTGATGCCGCAGATCCTGACCAACCGCCACGAGCACGTCAGCCACCATCTGCAGCCGCATCCGTGAGCCGTTGGCCCCCGGGCCAAGGCGTACCTTGGCCCGCCCCCTGGGGGGGGGGCGGCGATGCTCGCGGCCTCTAGCCGCTCGCACATCGCCCGCCGGGCCGGCGCTCGGCCCCGAGACTCCCGCGCGGCTGAACTTTGGGTCGGGGGCCTTGAAGCCGGCGCGGTGGCCCTAAAATCGCGGGTTTTGCCCAACCCACCTTTTGCACCACCATGCCCATCTACGCCTATCGCTGCAGCGCCTGTGGCCATGCCAAGGACGTGCTGCAAAAGCTTTCTGATGCTCCGCTGACCACCTGCCCGGCCTGTGGCGCCGAAGCGTTCGGCAAGCAGGTGACGGCCGCCGGCTTCCAGCTCAAGGGCTCCGGCTGGTATGTGACCGACTTCCGCGGCGGCAGCAGCGGCGCCGCCGCCACCGGCGCGGCAGCACCTGCGGCCAGCACGGAGCCGGCCAAGACCGAGGCCAGTGGCACCACGACCAGCGAAGCCACCACGGCCTCGTCATCGACCCCCTGCGGCGGCTCCTGCGCCTGCCACTGAATCGGGTCGACGTGGGCGCCTCTCTTCGCAAATACCTCGTTGCCGGCCTGCTGGTCTGGCTGCCGCTGGCCATCACCGTCTGGGTGCTGGGCCAGGCCCTGGATGTCGTCAACGGCGTCTTCGGCTCCCTGCTGACGGCGCTGGCCCTGGTGCTGCCGAGTTCCTGGCGCGAAGGGCTGCTGGGCCTGCAGCATGTGCCGGGCCTGGGCCTCGTCATCGTGGCTGGCGGCTTGCTGGCCACCGGCGTGTTCGTGGCCAACATCTTTGGCCAGTGGCTGCTGACGCAGTGGGACCGCCTGATGTCCCACATCCCCATCGTCAAGAGCATCTACAGCTCGGTCAAACAGGTCTCGGACACCCTGTTCTCCAGCAGCGGCAACGCCTTCCGCGAGGCGGTGCTCGTGCAGTACCCGCGCGCCGGCAGCTGGACGATCGCCTTCGTGACCGGCACGCCCAGCGGCGAGGTCGCCTGCCACCTGGACGGCGAGCACACCAGCGTGTACGTGCCCACCACGCCCAACCCCACCTCCGGTTTCTTCCTCATCGTCCCCACGGCCGACATCCGGCCGCTGCAGATGTCGGTGGACGAGGCCTTGAAGTACATCATCTCGATGGGCACGGTGGCGCCGCTGGGTCAGCCCGACACGCCCTGCGCGCCGGCAGACGCGGGCCGAAATCCCTAGGGTTGGACGCCCCGGCCCGCGTCCAATCCTGAGAGCCGAACGAGCTCATCCGCGCCTCCTCAAGAACATCCCCCAAGAAGAATCCGGAGTAATTCCATGCGTACCTGCTATGCCGGCCAAGTCAGCGAGAAGCTGCTCGACCAGACCGTGACCCTGATGGGCTGGGCCCACCGTCGCCGTGACCACGGCGGCGTCATCTTCATCGACCTGCGTGACCGCGAAGGCCTCGTCCAGGTCGTCTGCGACCCCGATCGCGCCGACATGTTCAAGATTGCGGAAGACGTCCGCAGCGAGTTCTGCCTGAAGATCGTCGGCAAGGTGCGCGCGCGCCCGGCCGGCACCGAAAACGCCAACCTCGTGTCCGGCAAGGTCGAGGTGCTGTGCCACGAGATCGAGGTGCTGAACCCGTCGGTGCCCATCCCCTTCCAGATCGACGAGGACAACCTCTCCGAGACGACCCGCCTCACGCACCGCGTGCTGGACCTGCGCCGTCCCTACATGCAGAACAACCTCATGCTGCGCTACAAGGTGGCGATGGAGGTGCGCAAGTTCCTGGATGAGCACGGCTTCGTCGACATCGAGACGCCCATGCTCACCAAGAGCACGCCCGAAGGCGCGCGCGACTACCTCGTGCCCAGCCGCGTGCATGACGGCCACTTCTTCGCGCTGCCGCAGTCGCCCCAGCTCTTCAAGCAGCTGCTGATGGTCGCGGGCTTCGACCGCTATTACCAGATCACCAAGTGCTTCCGCGACGAGGACCTGCGCGCTGACCGCCAGCCCGAGTTCACGCAGATCGATATCGAGACCTCCTTCCTCACCGAAGAAGAGATCCGCTCGATGTTCGAGGGCATGATCCGCCACGTCTTCCGCAAGACGATGAACGTCGAGCTGGGCGACTACCCGGTCATGAAGTACGCCGAGGCCATGCACCGCTTCGGCTCGGACAAGCCCGACCTGCGCGTGAAGCTCGAGTTCACCGAGCTGACCGACGCCATGACCACCGTCGACTTCAAGGTGTTCAGCGGCCCGGCCACCACGCCGGGCGGCCGTGTCGTGGCCCTGCGCGTGCCGGGTGGCGCCGCCATGAGCCGTGGCGAGATCGACGCCTACACCGAGTTCGTGAAGATCTACGGCGCCAAGGGCCTGGCCTGGATCAAGGTCAACGAAGTGGCCAAGGGTCGCGAAGGCCTGCAGTCGCCCATCGTCAAGAACCTGCACGACGAGGCCGTGGCCGAGGTGCTCAAGCGCACCGGCGCGCAGGACGGCGACCTGCTGTTCTTCGGGGCCGACAAGGCCAAGATCGTCAACGACGCCATCGGCGCGCTGCGCCTGAAGATCGGCCACAGCGAGTTCGGCAAGGCAGCCGGCCTGTTCGACGACCGCTGGGCGCCGCTGTGGGTGGTCGACTTCCCGATGTTCGAGTTCGACGACGAAGCCAACCGCTGGAACGCCGTGCACCACCCGTTCACCGCGCCGAAGGACGGCCATGAAGACTTCATGACCACCGACCCCGGCAAGTGCGTGGCCAAGGCCTACGACATGGTGCTCAACGGCTGGGAGCTGGGCGGCGGCTCGGTGCGTATCCACCGCGCCGAAGTGCAGGCCAAGGTGTTCGACGCGCTGAACATCGGCCCCGAAGACCAGCGCATCAAGTTCGGCTTCCTGCTGGACGCGCTGCAATACGGTGCACCCCCGCACGGCGGCCTGGCCTTCGGTCTGGACCGTCTGGTCACGCTGATGACCAAGGCCGAGTCCATCCGCGACGTGATCGCCTTCCCCAAGACCCAGCGTGCCCAGTGCCTGCTGACCGGCGCCCCGTCGCTGGTCGACGAGAAGCAGCTGCGCGAACTGCACATCCGCCTGCGCAACGTGCAGCCGGCCGCGCAGTAAACCGCCGCTGCCTGACGAGAACCCCGCTTCGGCGGGGTTTTTCGTTCTTGGAGGGCCCCACCCAGTCGAGGGTGAAACTCACGCCGCCCTGTCCCTTCTTCCGAGGTCAAGCGCGGCCGACGCCCGAGGCAGACTTCGGTCCGGTTTCACCGACATGACCCGCATGACCCTCCGCCCCCTCGCCCTCATCGGCCTTGCCGCCCTCCTCACCGCCTGCGGCAAATCGTCCACCTCGCTGGGCGACGGCGGCTCCGTCATCAGCGGCTCGGCCGGCCCCGCGGGGGCGCACAAGGCCAGCCGTGAGCTCGTGAAGTGCGATGCGCCGGTGGCCACGATGGCCCTGGTCGAGAACCCCAATGGCTACAGCTATTCCAGCAGCTACCAGCTGCCCTCCAGCCCGGTGCCGCTGGTGCGCTTGCTGGCGCAGCAAAGCGGGTGCTTTCGCGTGGTGGACCGTGCCGCCGGCCTCAAGGCCACCGTGCGCGAGCAGGAGCTGAAGGAGGCGGGCATCCTGGGCCAGGAGGGCAACACGGTGCACAAGGGCAAGGGTTACGAGGCGCAGTACAGCCTCACCCCGAGCCTCACCTTCAGCGAGCAGGACGCCGGGCGCCAGATCGGCGGGCTGATGCAGGCCATTCCTTTCCTGAACAAGCTCGTCGGCGCGGCTGAGCATGTGAAGCTCAAGCAGGCCCAGGCCGCGCTGCTGCTGACCGACAACGAGACCACCGAGCAGATCGCCGCCGCCACCGGCTCGGTGGAGGTGGCCGACCTGGGTGTGGGCGGCGCCGTGGTGGGCAAGCTCGGCGGCGCGGCCGGCGCGGGCTGGAGCAACTCCAACGAAGGCAAGGTCATCGCGGCCGCCTTCCTGGACGCCCACAACCAGCTCGTCGCCCAGGTGCGCGAGCTGCAGGCCAAGGCCCTGCCTCCGCCGGTGGCCACGCGCAAGGCTCAGGGCGGCTGACGTCGCCGTCGAAGGCCTGCTCGGCATCGGGCGATGCCTGGCATGGCTATGCTTCGGCCATGCAGCCGGCCAAGCCCTTCAAGATTCCCGAATCGGTCCTCGTCGTCATCCACACGCCCGATCTGCAGGTGCTGCTGATCGAGCGAGCCGACCATCCGGGCTACTGGCAGAGCGTCACCGGCTCCAAGGACACGCCAGACGAGCCGCTGGCCACCACCGCCCGCCGCGAGGTGCTGGAGGAGACGGGCTTCGACATCGAGGCGGTCGGGGGTGAGTTGCGCGACTGGCAGCTGGCCAACGTCTATGAGATCTATCCGCACTGGCGTCACCGCTACGCGCCGGGCGTGACGCGCAACACCGAACACGTCTTCGGCCTACAGCTGCCTGCGCCCCTGGTGCCGACACTCTCGCCGCGCGAGCACTTATCCTGGGTGTGGCTGCCTTGGCATGAGGCGGCCGACCGCTGCTTCTCGCCGTCCAACGCCGAAGCCGTGCTGCAACTGTCCCGCTTCAGCCCCGTCCCGACATGAGATCTGTTGCCCGCCCGACGCCCCACGCCCCCGGCGATGTGTTGCGCGTGGCCACCTACAACATCCACAAGGGCGTGCGAGGCCTGGGCCCGGCCAAGCGGCTGGAGATCCACAACCTGCAGATGGGCGTGCAGGCGCTGGACGCCGACCTGGTGTGCCTGCAGGAGGTGCGGCTCTTCCACCACCGTGAGGCCGCCTTCTTCGACCACACCTGGTTCGGCTGGCCCGAGAAGGGCCAGGCCGAGTTCCTGGCGCCAGCGGGATACGAGGTGGCCTACCGCACCAATGCCAAGACCAAGTACGGCGAGCATGGCAACGCGCTGCTGTCACGCTGGCCGCTGGGCGACATCGGCCACCACGATGTGTCGGACCACGCCTTCGAGCAGCGCGGCCTGCTGCACGTGCCCGTGCGTTGGCAAGGCACGGTGGTGCATGTGGTGGTGGCGCATTTCGGGCTGATCCATTCGAGCCGCATGCGCCAGGTCGACCGGCTGGCCGCGTTCCTGCGCGAGCATGTGCCGGCCGGCGCACCGGCGCTGGTGGCGGGCGACTTCAATGACTGGGGCGAGCGCCTGGACGTGCCGATGCGCGCGCATGGCCTGCACCGCGCAGCGCCGCCGGTCGGCCGGCCGCGGGCGCCCACCTTCCCGTCGCGGCTGCCGGTGTTCTCGCTGGACCGCGTCTACACCGTCGGCCTGCGTTGCGTGGGCGTGCAGGTGCCGCGCGGCCCGAGCTGGGCGCGCATGTCCGACCACCTGCCGCTGCTGGTGGAGCTGGCCCTGGAATGAAGCGGCTCGGGCTCCCGCTCCGATGGCGGCGACGCCGCCACGCGGCCCAGGACAGCGGCTTCACCGGCGGCAACGAGGTCGAGTTGCTGCGCGGTGGGGATCAGCTCTTTCCGCGCATGCAGGCGGCCATCCGCCACGCGCGCAACGAAGTCTGGCTGGCGACCTACATCTTCCACAGCGACGCCACCTCGCTGGCGCTGGCCGATGCGCTGATCGCGGCCGACCGTCGCGGCGTGCGCGTGCGGCTGGTGGTGGACGGCTTCGGCAGCAATGCCAGCCTGCGCGAACTGCAGGCGCGCTTTGCCGGCAGCGGTGTCGCGATGGCGGTGTTCCGGCCGATGGACCGCTGGTGGCGCTGGCTGCAGCCCGGGCAGCTGCGGCGGCTGCACCAGAAGCTCTGCATGGTCGACAGCGAGGTGGCCTTTGTCGGAGGCATCAACGTCATCGACGACCGGTTCGACCTGCACCACGGCCGCACCGAGCTGCCGCGGCTGGATTTCGCGGTCGAGCTGCGGGGCGGCCTGGTCGACCTCGTCGGCCAGAGCGTGCGGGCCATCTGGTCGCGCGCCTGGCTGGGGCGCGACTTCGATGATGCGTTGCTCGACTATGTGCCGCTGCGCCGCCGCCTGGGCCTGTGGCTGACCCAGGTCTGGCGCGGCCCGCAGCGCCTGCGCCAGGACCTGGATGAGCCCGACCCGCGATTGGCGCCCATGTGCGCGGCGTTCGTGCTGCGCGACAACCTGCGCCGCCGCCGCACCATCGAACATGCCTATGCCGACGCCATCAACGAGGCCCGCCGCAGCGTCGACATCATCTGCCCCTACTTCTACCCCGGCCAGCGCATCCGCCATGCGCTGCGCCGCGCGGCCGACCGCGGCGTGCGGGTGCGCCTGCTGCTGCAGGGCAAGCTCGACTACCGTATTGCCGGCTGGGCCGCGCAGGCGCTGTATGCGGAACTGCTGGGCCACGGCGTGGAGATCTACGAGTACACGCCGGCCTTCCTGCACGCCAAGGTGGCGGTGGTGGACGGCGTGTGGGCCACGGTGGGCAGCTCCAACATCGACCCGCTGTCCCTGCTGGTGAACCTGGAAGCCAACGTGGTGGTGCTGGACACCGCCTTCGCGACTCATCTTGCGGGCGAGATCGACACGGCCATCGCGGTGTCGCAGCGGGTCAGCAAGGCCGGGGGCAGCGGGCTGCGCGCGATGCTGCGCCGCGCCGTGGTGGCCTGGTTTGCCTACGTCTTCCTGCGCGTGGCCGGGGCGGCGGGGCGCTACTGAGCGCTGCCGTAGAGGAAGTCCAGCATGGCCGGGACGCGGCGCGCCCAGCTGGCTTCGTCATGGCTGCCGCGGGCGTCTTCCACGAAGCGCAGTTGATCAGCCGCCCAGCCGCGTTGGCGCAGCGCCTGCGCCAGTGCCCGCGCCAGCGGCAGGGCCTGCTCGCCCTCCTGGGCGCCCATGTCGACCCACAGCCGGGGCCGCGGCTCGGGCGCCGTGGCGGCCACGTCGCGCAGCACCCAGCCGTCGTCCCACCACACCGAGGGTGACACCACGAGCGCGCTGCCGAAGGTCTCGGGCCGATGCAGGGCCAGCCACAGCGAAGCGATGCCGCCGAAGGACGAGCCGCCGATGGTCGTGTCGGCCGGGCCTGGGCGGGTGCGGAAGCGGGCGTCGATCAGCGGCTTGAGTTCTTCCGCCAGAAAGCGCCCGTAGGCGGCCACGCCGCCGCCCTGGCGGTCGTTCGGCGGTCCCATGGGCGAGGGCGTGTAGTCCAGCGTGCGGGTGCCGGTGCTGGCCACGGCCACCACGATGAAGGCGCGCAGGCGGCCCGAAAGCACGCCCTGCTGGGCGGCTTCGTCGACCTGCCATTCGGCGCCAGCGGCCCGGGCGTCGAACACGTTCTGGCCGTCGTGCAGGTAGAGCACGGGGTAGCGTGCCTGCGGCTGCGCTTCGTAGCCCGGCGGCAGCCACACCTGCACCTCGCGCTGCCGCACGTGTTTCGAGGACACGGCGCCCAACTGTTCGATTCGGCCGGTGCGCACGATGGGGGCGTCGCTCGCCGGCGGCCCGAAGGCCCGCGCGACGCGCACCTCGCCGCCGCTCAGCAGCACGGCATGGTTGCGGCCGGGCTCCCAGCCGTCGCTCATGTCCTGGCCGGCGCCGCGCTCGATGCGGAACTTGTAGGCCAGCGGCTGGCCGCCGGCGGCATCGTCGGGCAGGGTCAGCCGCAGGGTGTAGCGGCCGGTGCCGTCAATCGGGGCGGCCAGCAGCGGGCGGTCCCACGACAGTGGCGCCGCACCGCCGCGCAGGCCGAGGCGGTCTCGCGCGGGGTCGAAGCGGCCGGCAGCAACCTCGGCGCGCAGGTCAAGGTCGAAGACCAGGGTGGTGTCAGCCCACGCGATGGCGCAGGAAGCGGCGGCGAGCAGGGCGGTGGCAAGGTGTCGCATGCGCGCAAGCCTACGCCGCGCCGGCCGGCATGCCGGCCGTCATGGGGGTGGGCTGGCGCGCACCTGGGCGTCGAAGCGCTGCAGCCAGGCCGGCGGCACCTTCAGGCTGCAGGCCAGGTGGCGGCGCGGTGGCGGCGGCATGCCAGGGAGCAGCACGCTGACCAGTTCGCTGGCATCGGCCACGCCCTGGCGTTGCAGGTCGTGCAGCTCCGAGGCCACACCGATCGAGAAGTCAGCGTGCCCGCGGGCCAGCATGGTCGCCAGCCGGGCCGCCCCGGCGCTTGCCCGCACCGGCGGCGGGCGGCGCTGGGCGATCCAGTCGTCCAGCGGGCCCCCGTAGGCCACACCGTCGTAGACGAGCAGGCTCAGCGGTGCAGACAGCACCGCCTCGCGCGCGCTGCCGATTGAACGCAGCGTCGCTTCGGCCCGCCGCGCCGCGATGAAGACCTGCTGCTCTTCCTGGTGGATGGGCCGGGAGAAGCGCGCATAACGGCGGCGCTCCGGCGTGTCGAACAGGCCGAGCACGCAGAACGGGCGCTCATTGCGCGCGAGTTCCTGCAGGCTGCGTTTGAGCGGCACGGCCTCCCAGGCCAGCGCCAACCCCGCGCGTTGGGCCCAGACCGTGGTGCGGCCGGCCATCGGCAGCGGGGGCGTGCCGTCCGGGCCGCTGCCCGGCAAGGGGATGTGCTGCACGGGCATCACGGCCTGCTGGGCCCGCACCGGAGCCGGCGCGGCCATCATGGCGCTGAGCAAGGCGCTGAGCAGGGCGGGCAGGAGGTGGCGCGGCATGGGGCAGCGGCAAGGGCCGTGCCGATTCTGCGCCGCTCAACTCGGGCCTGGCGAGCTCACCCCCCGAACCCTGGTGCGCCCGGGGCCTTCAGCATGCCGGCCTGCACCAGGGCTGCGGCGCGCTCGATGTCGGGGGCCAGGTAGTGGTCGGCCGGCATGCTGGCGCAGTCGGCGCGCAGCCGGGTGTGCAGGGCCTCCACGGGCGCGGAGCTTTGCAAGGGCCGCAGGAAGTCGATGCCCTGGGCGGCAGCCAGCAGCTCGATGGCGACGATGTGCGCGGTGTTGTCGATCATCGCGTGCAGCCGCCGTGCCGCGAAGGTGGCCATGGAGACATGGTCCTCCTGGTTGGCGCTGGTGGGCAGGCTGTCCACGCTGGCCGGGTGGGCCAGGCTCTTGTTCTCGCTGGCCAGGGCGGCTGCGGTGACGTGGGCGATCATGAAGCCGCTGTGCAGGCCGGCATCCGCCGTCAGGAAGGGCGGCAGGCGCGAGATGCCGGGGTCGATGAGCATGGCGATGCGGCGCTCGGCGATCGCGCCCACCTCGGCGATGGCCAGGGCCAGGTTGTCGGCCGCGAAGGCCACCGGCTCTGCATGGAAGGTGCCTCCGCTGATCATGGTGGCGTCGAACACCAGCGGGTTGTCCGTCACCGCATTGGCCTCGCGGATCAGCACCTGGGCCGCGTGGCGGGCCTGGTCGAGTGCCGCGCCCATGACCTGGGGCTGGCAGCGCAGGCAGTAGGGGTCCTGCACCCGCTCGTCGCCCTCGCGATGGCTGGCACGGATGGCGCTGCCGGCGAGCAGCTCGCGGTAGACGGCCGCCACCTCGGTCTGGCCGGGCTGGCCGCGCACCGCGTGGATGCGGGCATCGAACGGGCCGTCGCTGCCGCGGGCGGCGTCCAGCGTCATCGCGCCGCTGGCCAGTGCGGTGGCGAACAGGCCCTCGAAGCGCAGCAGCGCATGCAGGGCCAGTGCAGTGCTGGCCTGCGTGCCGTTGATGAGGGCCAGGCCTTCCTTGGCGGCCAGCGTGAGCGGCGCCAGGCCCAGGCGGTCGAGTTCGTCGCGGGCCGGCATGCGCTGGCCCTTGACCAGCGCTTCCCCTTCGCCCATCAAGGCCAGGGTCAGGTGGGCCAGCGGGGCGAGGTCGCCGCTGGCGCCCACCGAGCCCTGGGCCGGCACGTAGGGGATGAAGCCCGCATTGAAGGCATCCAGCAGCGACTGCACCACCACGCCGCGCACCCCCGAGTAGCCGCGCGCCAGGCTGGCGGCCTTGGTGGCAAGCATCAGCCGCACGACCTCGGGCGACATGGGTGTTCCCACACCCACGGCGTGGCTGCGGATCAGGTTGAGCTGCAGCGCGGCGAGCTGGTCCTTCGCGATGCGGATGCTGGCCAGCTTGCCGAAGCCGGTGTTGACGCCATAGACCGGCGCATCGCCCGCGGCGGCGGTCGCCACCCGCGCGGCGCTGGCGTCCACGGCCGACCAGTCGTCCAGCTCCAGCCGCGCCTGGCCGGCGGCGATGTCGGCCAGTTGGGCCAGGGTCAGGTGTCCGGGGATGAGCTTCATAGCGAGGGCAGGTTCAGTTCGTGCCTGCGGGCGCAGGCCTGGGCGGTTTCGTAGCCGGCGTCGGCATGGCGCATCACGCCGGTGGCGGGGTCGTTCCAGAGCACGCGGGAGAGGCGTTGCGCGGCGGCGTCGGTGCCATCGCACACGATGACCACGCCCGAGTGTTGCGAGTAGCCCATGCCCACGCCACCCCCATGATGCAGGCTCACCCAGGTGGCGCCACCGGCGGTGTTGAGCAGGGCGTTGAGCAGCGGCCAGTCGGAGACGGCGTCCGAGCCGTCGCGCATGCCTTCGGTCTCGCGGTTGGGGCTGGCCACCGAGCCGCTGTCGAGGTGGTCGCGGCCAATGACGATGGGCGCTTTGAGCTCACCGCGCTTGACCATTTCGTTGAAGGCCAGGCCCGCGAGATGTCGCTCGCCCAGGCCCAGCCAGCAGATGCGCGCCGGCAGGCCCTGGAAGGCGATGCGCTCGGCCGCCATGTCGAGCCAGCGGTGCAGGCCGGCATGGTGCGGGAAGAGTTCCTTGAGCTTGGCGTCGGTCTTGCGGATGTCCTCCGGGTCGCCGGAGAGCGCCACCCAGCGGAACGGCCCCTTGCCCTCGCAGAACAGCGGGCGCACGTAGGCAGGCACGAAGCCGGGGAAGTCGAAGGCATTGGCCACGCCCTGGTCCTTGGCGACCTGTCGGATGTTGTTGCCATAGTCCACCGTCGGGATGCCCTGGGCCTTGAAGGCCAGCATGGCGCGTACATGCGCGGCGCAGCCTGCGGCCGCAGCGGCCTTGAGTTCGGCGTGGCGGGCCGGGGCGGCGGCGGCGGCCTTCCATTGCTCGACCGTCCAACCCGGCGGGCAGTAGCCGTGGATGAGGTCGTGGGCGGAGGTCTGGTCGGTGACGAGGTCAGGCTTCACGCCGCGCTTCACCAGCTCCGGCAGCACCTCGGCGGCATTGCCCAGCAGCGCGACCGACACCGCACGCCCGGCCGCGGTGTGCGCGGCGATACGGGCCAGCGCGTCGTCGAGATCCGTCGCCTGCTCGTCCACATAGCGGGTCTTGAGGCGGAAATCGATGCGGCTTTGCTGGCACTCGATGTTCAGCGAGCAAAAGCCCGCGAACGTGGCGGCCAGCGGCTGCGCACCGCCCATGCCGCCGAGGCCCGCGGTCAGGATCCATCGGCCGGTGGCCACGCCACCGTAGTGCTGGCGCGCGGCTTCGGCAAAGGTCTCGTAGGTGCCCTGCACGATGCCCTGGCTGCCGATGTAGATCCAGCTGCCGGCCGTCATCTGGCCGTACATCATCAAGCCCTTGCGATCGAGCTCGTGGAAGTGCTCCCAGGTGGCCCAGGCGGGCACCAGGTTGGAGTTGGCCAGCAGCACGCGCGGCGCATCGGGGTGGGTGCGGAACACGCCCACCGGCTTGCCGGACTGCACCAGCAGGGTTTCGTCGTCATTCAGCCCGCGCAGGCTCTGCAAGATCGCCTCGAAGGCGTCCCAGTTGCGCGCTGCCTTGCCGATGCCGCCGTAGACCACCAGCGCGTCGGGGTTCTCGGCCACGTCGGGGTCGAGGTTGTTCTGCAGCATGCGGTAGGCGGCCTCGGTCAGCCAGCTCTTGCAGTGCAGCTGGCTGCCGGTGGGGGCTTTCACGGGGCGGGGCAGGGCGGTCATGGCGTCTCCTGGAACGTCGGCGCACTCTACTTGTCTATACAAGTAAGGTCAACTAGCATCCGGCCCATGTCCAGAGTCACCTCTCCCGAGCCGCAGTACCTGAAGGTCAAGAACCATCTGCGCGAGGGCATTGCCAGCGGCCACTGGGTGGCGGGCGATCTGCTGCCCAGCGAGGGCGCGCTCGTGGCGCAGTTCGAGGTCAGCCGCATGACGGTGAACCGGGCGCTGCGCGAGCTGGTGCAGGAGGGCCTGATCGACCGCGTGCAGGGCGTGGGCAGTTTCGTCGCGCAGCTGCACCGCATCTCCAGCACGCTGAACGTGCGCGACGTGCATGAAGAGATCGTCGAGCGCGGCGGCCAGCACGAGGCCGTGGTGCAGGCCCTGGTGCGCGGCAAGGCCACGCCGCAGCAGGCGGCGGAGCTGGGCCTCAAGCGGGGCGCGCCGGTGTTCCTGAGCCTCATCGTGCACCTGGAGAACGGCGTGCCGATCCAGTGCGAGGAGCGGGTGGTGAACCCGGCCTGCGCGCCAGACTATCTGTCGCAGGACTTCACCCGCATCACGCCCACGCATTACCTGCTGGAGGTGGCGCCGCTGTCCGAGGCGCGCTACATGATCGAGGCCGCACTGCCCGGCGAGGTGGAGGCGCGGCTCCTGGGCATCAACCGACGTGACCCCTGCCTGGTGGTCAAGCGCATCACCTACAGCCGCGGCGTGGCCGTCACTTCCGTGAAATTGACCCACCCTGGCGCACGTTACCAATTGCAAGGGAGCTTCTCGGCATGAGTTGATCCGCACGGAGCTGCGGACAATGGACGGTTGCCTGTACAGCCAAGAGCGCAAGGACAAGAACATGAGTTGGAGCAGGGTCATCGCGGCCGATGTGGCGCCGCAGGCCTGGAAGAACCAGGGTGGCACGACCCGCGAATTGCTCGCGTGGCCCCATGCCCATGACTGGGCGCTGCGCATCAGCGTGGCGCGCGTGGAACGCAACGGGCCGTTCTCGGCCTACCCGGGCGTGCACCGCTGGATGGCGGTGATCCGCGGCGCCGGCCTGCGCCTGTTCGACTGGCCGCAGTCGGTGGGAGATGAGCCCCTGCGCTTCGATGGCGGCCTCGCCCCCGAGGCGGAGCTGATCCGTGGCGATACCGACGTGTTCAACGTGATGGAGCGGCGCGGCAACCTGGAGGTGGAGTCTGCCCACCACGTGCTGCTGCCGCGCACGCCCTGGGTGGGGCTCTTCACCGTGAGTGGCGGCCTGCTGGAGCACGGCCACCGCGCCATGCCCATGGCACCGCTCACCCTGGCCTGGTGCGAGAACCCGGTGGCTCAGAGCTGCGTGTTCACAGGCGAGGGCAATGCCTGGTGGCTGACCTGGAGCGACGAGGCGTGAAGTCATGAAACTCTGGCGCGGCGGTCGGCTCGCCACCCTGGCAGGCGACAGCGGCTGGGGCCTCATCGACGACGGCGCCTTGCTGGTGGACGACACCGGCCGCCTGGCCTGGGTGGGCCCGAGTGCCGAGGCCCCGGCGGCCGAGGCCGTGGTGGAGCTGCAGGGCGCGCTGGTGACGCCGGGTCTGGTGGACTGCCACACCCACCTCGTGTATGGCGGCAACCGCGCGCACGAATTCGAGCAGCGGCTGCAGGGCGTGAGCTATGCCGACATCGCCCGTGCGGGCGGCGGCATCAAGTCCACCGTGGCGGCCACGCGGGCGGCCAGCGAGGCCGAGCTGCTGGCGTCAGCCCAGCGCCGCGCCCGTGCGCTGCTGGCGGAGGGCGTGACGACGCTGGAGGTCAAGTCCGGCTACGGCCTGGAGGCGGCCACCGAGGCGCGCATGCTGCGCGCGGCCCGCCAGCTCGGTGCGCTCGGCGTTGACGTGCGCACCACCTTCCTGGGTGCGCATGCGCTGCCGCTCGAGTTCACCGACGCCGATGCCTACGTCGATGCCGTCTGCGACTGGCTGCCGACGCTGCACGCGGCTGGCCTGGTCGACGCGGTGGATGCCTTCTGCGAGCACCTGGCTTTCAGCCCGGCCCAGGTGGCCCGCGTGTTCGACGCGGCGCAGCGCCTCGGCCTGCCGGTCAAGCTGCATGCCGAGCAGCTCAGCGACCAAGGCGGCGCCGCGCTGGCAGCCCGTTATGGCGCCTTGAGCTGCGATCACCTCGAGTACCTGAGCCCCTCCGGCGTGCAGGCCATGGCCGCCGCCGGGACGGTGGCGGTGCTGTTGCCTGGCGCCTTCTATGCGCTGCGCGAAACCAGGCTGCCGCCGATGGCCGCGTTGCGCGCCGCAGGCGTGCCCATCGCGCTGGCCACCGACCACAACCCCGGCAGCTCGCCCACGCTGTCGCCGCTGCTGATGCTCAACATGGGCTGCGTGCTGTTCGGCCTGACCCCGGAAGAGGCGTTGCGCGGCCTGACGGTCAACGGCGCCCGCGCGCTCGGGCTGCGTGAGAGGGGGCAATTGGTCGCAGGTCAACGTGCCGATTTCTGTATTTGGGCGGCTGGACACCCGCGAGAGCTGGCTGCATGCTTCGGGCACAACCCGCTGATAGAACGGGTGTGCCAGGCCAAACCGGCTCAACCGGGAGAACCATGAGCGTCTTTCGCCTCCAGCAGGGCCGCGGGCCCTTGCTGATCAGCCTGCCGCATGTCGGCACCGAGATTCCGCCGGAGCTGCACGACCGTCTTGTGCCCCGGGCCCTGGCCAGCGAGGACACCGACTGGCATCTGGAGCGCCTGTACGCGCCGCTGGCCGAGAAGCTCGGCGCCAGCCTCATCGTGCCGCGCTACAGCCGCTATGTCATCGACCTGAACCGCCCACCCAACGACGAACCGCTCTACCCCGGCGCCAGCGGCGGCACAGGCCTGGTGCCCACGCGCTTCTTCACTGACGACCCCCTGTACCGCGCCGGTGCCGAGCCCCGCCCTGACGAAGTGGCCGCCCGTCGCGAGGCCTACTGGCAGCCCTACCACTACGCGCTGCAGTCCGAGTTGATGCGCCTGCGCGACCGCCATGGCCGGGGCCTGCTGTTCGACGGCCACAGCATCCGCTCCGAGCTGCCCTGGCTGTTCGAGGGCGAGCTGCCGGCCCTGAACCTGGGCACCGCCGACGGCGACGCCTGCGACCCCGGCATGACGGCCCGACTGGCCGGGGTGCTGGCGGGTCAGGCGCAGTACAGCCATGTGGTCAACGGCCGTTTCAAGGGCGGTTTCATCACGCGGCATTACGGCCGCCCTGGCGACGGCTTGCACGCGGTGCAGTTGGAGATGTGCCAGCGCTGCTACATGGACGAAGCCGCCGACCCGGCGGGCGCCTACGATGAAGCGCGAGCCGCCCAGGTGCTGCCCGTCATCGAGCAACTGCTGCAGGAGATGCTCGCATGGCATCCCTGAAACGCCTGCACACGCCCCTGGCCTGGCTGGACGGCCGCTGGCAACGCGACGTGCTCCTGACCGTCGATGCCAGCGGGCATTGGTCGGAGATCGCCGCCGATCAGCCAGTGCCGCCCGATGCGGAGAAGCTCGCAGGGCCGGTGGTCCCGAGTCTGGTGAACGGGCACAGCCACGCCTTCCAGCGGGCCTTCGTGGGCCTGGCGGAGCGCCGCGACGCCGGCCAGGACGATTTCTGGAGCTGGCGTGACCGCATGTACGCGCTGGCCCTGCGCATCTCGCCCGAGCAGCTGCGCGCCGTGGCCACCCAGCTGTATGCCGAACTGCTGCGCGGCGGCTACACCCAGGTGTGCGAGTTCCACTACCTGCACCATCCGGCCGAAGGCCAGGCCTTCGAGGACGAACTCGACATGGCCTGGGCCCTGGTCGAGGCCGCCCAGGATGCCGGCATCGGCCTGACGCTGCTGCCGGTGGTCTACACCCGCAGCGGCTTCGGTGCGGCGGGCCTGCGGCCCGACCAGCATCGCTTCGCAGCCCATGCCGACTGGGCCTGGCGCGCCTGCCAGCGCGTGCTGGCGGCCGGTGTGCCACGGGTGAACGCGGGTGTGGCGCTGCATTCCCTGCGCGGCGCCTCGGCTGACGACATCGCCCGGCTGATGCAGCAGGTCGGCAGCCAAGACGTGCCGGTGCACATGCACATCGCCGAGCAGACGGCCGAAGTGGCGGATTGCCTGGCCGCCACCGGCAAGCGGCCGCTGCAGTGGCTGGCCGAGGCCGGCTATCTGGACGCCCGCTGGCAACTGGTGCACGCCACGCATGCCGAACCTGCCGAGATCGACGCGGTTGCGGCCCGCGGCGCCGGCATCGTCATCTGCCCCGGCACCGAAGCCAACCTCGGCGACGGCCTGCCCGATCTGCCACGCTGGCTGGCCGCCGGCGTGCCGCTCACGGTGGGCTCTGACAGCCAGGTCACGCGCGGCTGGGTGGAAGAGCTGCGCTGGATGGAGTACGGCCAGCGCCTGGTGCTGCGCCAGCGCAACGTGGCCTCGGTCCCTGGCCAGCAGCCGTCCAGCGGCGCGCGTTTGTTCGACGCGGCCGTGGCCGGCGGTGCCGGCGCGGCGGGCTTCGCGGCCTGGGGTCTGAAGGCCGGTGCCCGGGCCGACTTCATCGTGCTGAACCGTGAAGCCGATGCCTTGCGCGGCCTGCCCGACGAAGCCTTGCTGGATGCCGTCGTCTTCGGCAGCAACGGCTCGCCCTGGCAGTCCGTCTGGGTGGCCGGGCGGGCGCGCCCCTGGCGCGCGCCTCAGCGGGTGGGCGATGCCTATGAGGCCGCCATGCAGGCGCTGTGGTGTGCAGGAGGCAGTCCGCAGGCCTGATCTTGGCGAGAGCAGGCTGACCCGTTAGTCTCGTCACACAACAACCCGGAGGGTGTGTGATGAAGCTGAGTGATTTCACGATCAAGGCGCGGCTTCTCGCGCTGGCGGCCCTCGCGGTGCTGGCCATGGGGGTGGTCGGCATTCAAGGCTTGCGCAGCCTGGCGCAGTCCAAGGCCGAGTTCGTGCACTACGTCGACAACGACGTCGCGGCGCTGACCCAGCTCGCGGGCGTGCGGGCCGGTGTGGGCAACCTGCGACGCTACGAGAAAGACCTCCTCATCAACCTGGCGGATGCCAAGGCCGTGGAGCGCTACCGCAAGGACTGGACCGAGACCTTCGCCAAGGTCGACGACAGCCTGGCCCGCATGAGCAAGCTGGATCTGCCGCCCGACATCCAGCGCATGCCGGCCGAGCTGCAAAAGTCCCTGCAGGACTACCGCAGCGGCTTCTCGGCGCTGGTCGAGCGCCTGGTCAAGGGCGAGTTCGCCGACACCGCCGCGGCCAACCAGGCCATGGAGCCCGTGAAGGGCCCGGTGCGGGCGGTCGACAAGACGCTGGGCGAGATGACGACGCTGATCGACAAGCACTCCGACACCCAGGTGGCCGCGCTGGACGAGCACGAGCAGACCATCCGCCGCAACCTGGTGCTGGTGGTCATCGTGGCCGTGCTGCTGCTCGTGGGCTACACGGCGGTGAACATCCGTTCCATCCTCGCGCCGCTGGCCTATGCCGTGCGCACGACCGACCGCATTGCCGGCCAGGACCTGAGCGAGCCGGTGCGCGTCGTGGGGCGCGACGAGACCGCGGCGCTGATGCGGGGCGTGGAGGCGATGCAGACCGCGCTGTCAGGCATCGTCGGCGGCGTGCGTCGCAGCACCGACAACATCGCCCACGCGTCGCGTGAGGTGGCCATCGGCAGCCAGGACCTGAGCGACCGCACCGAACAGGCCGCGTCCAACCTGGAAGAAACCGCATCGGCCATGGAACAGCTCACGGCCAGCGTCACCCACAACGCCGAATCGGCCCGCCAGGCCAATCAACTCGCGACCGACGCTGCCGAGGTGGCGCGGCGCGGGGGCGCCGTGGTGGATGAAGTGGTGCAGACCATGGGCCGCATCAGCGCGTCGTCCAGCAAGATCGGCGACATCATCTCGGTGATCGACGGCATCGCCTTCCAGACCAACATCCTGGCGCTCAACGCCGCAGTCGAAGCGGCCCGGGCCGGCGAGCAGGGGCGTGGTTTTGCCGTGGTGGCCGGTGAGGTGCGCACGCTGGCGCAGCGGTCGGCGGAGGCTGCCAAGGAGATCAAGTCCCTCATCCTCAGCAGCGCCGAGAGCGTGGAGAGCGGCACGGCGCTGGTGGCCAAGGCGGGCGAGACCATGCACGAGATCATCTCGGCGATTGCACGCGTCAGCAGCATCGTCAGCGAGATCAGCCATGCCACCGGTGAGCAGAGCACCGGGATCAACCAGATCGGTCAGGCCATTGCCAACCTCGACCAGATGACGCAGCAGAACGCCGCGCTCGTCGAGGAGTCTGCGGCGGCGGCGCACAGCCTGCAGCAGCAGGCGGACGAGTTATCTCGCTCGGTGGCGGTGTTCCGCCTGGGCTGATCCGTGTCGCCCGGCGAGCCGTTCACGCGGCTGGCTGTCGATTCGGCGCCCGGCCTTGCCGTTCGTCACTCGTCGTTCGTGGCGGGGCGGGGTGCGGCGCACCATGCGTGCACTGACAACCCCACGGAGCCCTTCATGAACACCTCGACCCCCGACACCGACCTGCGCGCCATCGCCCAACGCCGCGTGGACATCAAGATGGGTTTCATCGGGCACCTTTGCGTGTTCACGGCCGTCAACGGCGGGCTGGCGCTGTTTCACTTCCTGTCCCGCGGGAGCTTCCAGGTGCCCTACCCGGTGTGGGGCTGGGGCATCGGCCTGCTGGCGCACGGCGTGGGCACGCTGGCCAGCCTGATGGGCACGGGCGTGCGCGAGCGGCTGCTCAACGCCGAGATGGCCGCGCTGCAAAAGCGCTGAGCGCTCAGCGCTGCAGGGCCGCGGCGGGCCGCAGTGACCCGACATCCAGCCCGCGCCAGTTGCGCAGGCGCAGGTGGCTGTAGCTGGCGAGCAGCTCGTCGTCGCTCTTCAGCAAGGCCGCCGCCACCGCGGCCATGGCGGCTTCGGCGGCGCGGGCCGCGCCGTCGTCGATCTTGAGGGCCACGCCCAGGCCCAGCCCCGGCAGGGCCGCGCAATACACGCCCTCGGCGCCGATCTTGCAGAACAGGCGCTCGCCCCAGGCCTGCATCACGCGGGTGTCGAAGCGATCGGTGCCGCCCACCATGAAGGGGGCTGCGGCTGCCGCCTGCCGCAGCCGGCGCGCCGCGCGCGCATGGCCGTCGGAGAGGCCCACGCCGGTGCCGCAACGCGCGAAGGCCAGCGCGAGCGACTTCAGCGGCAGGGCGTAGGTCGGGATGGAGCAGCCGTCGATGCCACGGGGCGCCTGCTCGGCATCGACGCCGGTGGTGGCCGACAGCGCCGCCGTCACCTCGCGCATCACCGGGTGGTCGGCCGCCACATAGCCGCGCACGAACGCCGCCGGCTCGGCGCCCGCGTGCCGCGCCATCAGGCAGGCCAGGCAGACGAAGCCGCTGTGCTTGCCCGAGCAGTTGTTGTGCAGCGGCGTGGCCTGCTCGCCGCGCGCTGCCATGGCGCGCAGCACCGGCTCGCGGCTGGGCCACTGGGTGCCGCACTCCAACGCGGTCGTGTCCAGCCCGAGCTTGGCAAGGACGCCGGCTGCGGTGGCGACATGCTCGGGCTCGCCGCTGTGCGAGGCGCAGGCGAGGGCGAGTTCAGCGTCGGTCAGGCCGAAGGTGTCGGCCGCGCCACTGGCGACCAAGGGCAGGGCCTGCAGCATCTTCACCGCCGAGCGCGGGAAGACCGGGCGGTCGATGTCGCCGAGGGCGGTGTGCACCGCACCCGAGGCGTCGACGATGGCCACGGCGCCCGTATGGCAAGACTCGACGGCAGTGCCGCGCAGGACTTCGATCAGGACAGGGTTGGCCACAAGGGTCTCCGATTGCTTGATGACGGCGCCCGCCCTGGCCGCGGGGGTCTTCCTCAGCTTGCAGGCCGGGCATGACCGGGTCGCGGGGGACGTCCCTAAATCATGGGCGCCGGCGCATTGTGCGGCGGACTTGGACCTGTCCCAATCGAGCTCAGCCGGCGCCAAGCCCGGCAGCGAACGACCAACCATTCGAAGGGGCGCCATGACACTGACCCGTGCACTCTCGGCCTGCGGTCTCGCCTGGGCCTTGTTCGCCAGCGTGCCGGCGCCAGCCCTGGCCGCGCCAACCTACAGCTTCGGGCCTGACGGCATCGGCGTCGGACGTGTCTTCAGCACGGTCGCACCCGGCACCGCCACGTCGATCGCCACGCTGGGCGATGGCAGCGTGGCGTTCAACGGTGGCCTGGTCTACCGCGGCGCCACGAGCAGCTTCTACGCCATCGGCAACGATGGCCTGGGCAACGCCAGCCTGGTGGCCTTCAGCGCCGCCGCACCTGGGACCTTCACGCTCAACCAGGGTTTGTCGGTCAGCGGTTTCACGGGCGGGCTGGCCTTGGCGGGCAGCACGCTGTATGCCGTCAGCACTGATTTCAACGGCAGCAGCTCGCTCTACAGCATGGACCTCACCGGCGGCAGCCTGACGCTGCTGGGCGCACTCAGCGGTGCGCTGTACACCGGCCTGACCTTCGACGCCGACGACGGTCTGCTCTACGGCATCGCGGCCGACGAGTTCGGCGTGGGCCGGTCGGTGCGGCGCATCAACCTGGCGGGTGGCGTCAGTGATGTGGAGCTCTTTCGCCTGGGCGACGGCAGCGTCAGCTTCAACGGCGGCCTGGCGTACGACGACCAGGCGGACCTCTTCAACGTGATCGCCAACGACGCGCTGGCGTCAAGCACGCTGATGAGCTTTGACCTGACCGGTGCGGCCAGCCTGACCGCGCTGGGGGGCAGCTTCGGCTTCGGCTACCTGAATGCCGGGCTGGCGATCGGGCCTGAAGCCGGTGGCGGCGGCGGAGGTGGCGGGGGCGGGGGCGGTGGCAACACCGTGCCCGAGCCGGCCACGCCTGCACTGCTGCTGGCCCTTGCGCTGGCCTGGGCGGTCAGCCAGCGCGCCCGGTCCGAGCCGCGGTGAGCCCGCGCGTCCTTCCCTCTGCCCGTTCACTTACTGGAGACCTCCCCATGACGACGCCCATCTGCCTCGCCCGCAAGGCGGCCCTGGCCGCCTGCCTGCTGCCGCTGTCGGCCCTTGCCCAGTACTCCACGCCCATGCGTGATGTCGAGAACCCTGACCGCTCCCCCTACATGGAGAGCGGGTTCATGCAGATCGACCTCAACTTCCAGAACAACTTCATCCAGCTGCCGACGCCACCCGGCAAGCGCTACGTGATCGAGAACGTGAACCTCTCGTGCGCCTCACCGTCCACGACCGACAGCTTTCCGCAGGCCTACTTGTCGGTGCTGAAGATGACCTCCAGTTCGTCGTCGGTCGGCTACAGCTTCAACCTTTCGCCTCTGGTGCGGACCGGGCCCGGCGCCTTCGGCGGCGCCGTCTGGACGAGCCACACGATCCTCAAGGCCTACTCGGACGCCAACGGGTTCAACCCCGATGGGTCCGGCGCCGTCTACGTGAACATCTTCCACACCGATTTCACGGCCCGCCCGAGTTGCCGGGCCACCGTGACCGGACACACCATCACCCCCTGAGGAGTGGGTCATGAGAACCATTCCCTGTTGCCGGGGCGCAGGTCCGGCCTGGCTGATGGCCGCGTCCCTGCTGCCTTGCCTGTGCAGCGCGCAGATCGTGCTGCCCTCGCCCGACCAGCGATCACCGCGTCCCCTGCCCGACCCACCGGGTCTCCAGGTCGTGCGCACGCCCGACGGGTCGTTGATCAAGCGCTTGCCGGGCGATGGAGGCTTGCCGGCCGCTTCGGCTGCCCGCATCGCGAGCGCGTCCACGACGGGGCCCGCGGGGCTGAAGCTCGTCCAGAACGGCAATGTGCTGATGCCGGCGGGGCGTGAGGAGGCCGCTGCCGCGGTGTCGGGCAGGGCCTTGCCGCTGTCGGTCCGCCAGGTGGGGGACGCCCGCGTGCTCGAACTGCCTGGGCTGCCGACGATCGGCTCGGAGCCTGCGTCAGCCGCACAGCCGCTGCCTCGCGGGGTGCGTGTCGTGGACCTGCCCGCTGG
>JAIPCJ010000215.1 GCA_021738245.1 Methylotenera sp.
CTGCAGCAACTGGCGCAGCAGCCGGAACTCCACCGGCGTGAGCGCGAGGGCGTGATCGCGCCAGACCACCCGCTGCCCGGCCTCGTCCACCCCAAAGCCGCCGCCCACAGGCACCAGGGACACCGGCGCGAGGCGCCCCTGCGCGCGCCGCAGCAACGCCTTGACCCGGGCCACCAGTTCGCGCGGGCTGAAGGGCTTGCAGACATAGTCGTCAGCACCGAGCTCCAGGCCCAGCAGGCGGTCCAGTTCCTCCACCCGGGCGCTGTTGATCAGGATGGGCACATCGCTGAAGACCCGGACGGCGCGACACACCTCCAGGCCATCGAGCCCCGGCAGCATCACATCCAGCAGCACGGCCGCCGGCAATGAGCCGGTCTTCAAGCGCTCCAGCGCCTGCCGGCCATCGGCCAGCCATTCGGTCCGAAAGCCCGAGGCGTGCAGGTAATCCTGCACCAGGGCGGCCAGCTTGGGTTCGTCTTCCACAACCAGGATGAGATCGGTCATCAGGGCCTCACCGGCAAGGTCAACACCACCGCCAGCCCGCCCAGCGCGGCCGGCTCCGCCCGCAGTTGCCCGCCATGCGCCTGGGCAATCGCGCGGGCGATGGCCAGGCCCAGTCCGGCGCCACCAAAGGCCCGGCTGCGCGACGGGTCCACCCGGTACAGCGGGTCGAACAGGCGCTCCAGGTCGGCCGCCGGCACGCCGGGCGGCGTGTCCTCCAGCCTCACTTCGATGACCGCGCCCAGCGGCCGCGCCGTCAACCTCACCCGGCCTGGCGACTGGGTGTACCGGAGGCTGTTCTCCAGCAGGTTCGCCAGCAGTTGCGATATGCGCCCGGCGTCCCAGCGCGCGGCGGGCAGCACGGCAGGCACCGCCGACTCCACGACCAGGCCCAGCGCCTTGGCCCGCGGCAACACCCGCTCCACGGCTGCCTGCAGCAGGGCCGCGGGCGCCACGTCGTCGAAGTCGCAAGGCAAGGCGCGCAACTCGGAGGTGGCCAGCAGGTGGAAGTCCTCCACCAGGCGGGACAGGCGCTTGACCTCTTCCTGCAGAGACACGGCTGCTGCGCGGTCCAGGGGGCGAATACCGTCCACCAGCGCCTCCACCTCGCCACGCAGCACCGCCAGCGGTGTACGAAGTTCATGCGAGAGTTCTGCGATCCAGCGTTGCCGGCTCGACTCCAGCCGAGACAGCGATGCCGCCATCGCGTTGATGTCGCCGTGCAAGCCGGCGATCTCGCTGGCGCCGGCACCGTCACGCGGCGCGGGCAGGCGCACTTCGAACTCGCCTGCCGCAATGCGCCGGGCGGCCACCTGCGCCTGCGCCAGCGGCCGGGCCCAGCGCACCGCCACGCGCCAGGCCAAGAGCAAGGCGACCAGCAGCACCCCGCCAACCACGAGGGCGAGCCCGATGTACTGACGGCGCAGAAAGCTCGCGTCCACGCCCTCCACCGGGCCCACCCGGTCAGCCAGGCGCAACACCACCACGGTCTGCCCGCCCACCTTCACCGCGCGCACCTGACCGGGCCGGTTGACCATCTCCCGCCGGCCGGCCAGCGGCGTCTGGCCATCGGCGCTCAGCACCACCACGCGGGGCCCGAAGTTGGCAGGATCGCGTCGCCCCGGCGGGTCTCGACGCAACTCGGGCGGAGGGCGGTGGTCGGCACCCGCCTCGCGCGGCGGCGGCGGCTCGGCCTCCGGCGGGGGCTCGGCAGGCCCGCCGCGGCCCGAAGACACACGCACCGCATCGAGCCAGTCGCGCAGTACTGGCCGCCAGTCGGTAGGCAGCGCGGCTCGCCGCGACAGGTCGCGCTCCGCGGCCTCCATCAGGCGCGTCAGGTGTTCGCCGTCCTGCACCTGCAGGTAATCCGAAAAGCCGGCGCGAAGGTTCCAGGCCACCAGGCCCGCCACGGCGCCCACCGACGCCAACGCCGTGGCCACCAGCAGCAAAGACAGTTGATGCACGAGACGCATCCGCACATCTTGCCCGGCAACTGTGGAGGCGCCCTCCACAGTTTCTCCATGCTGGCCGCCAGCTCGGCCCGCAAGGTGGCCACACCCACAACACAAGGAGATCGCCATGCCCATCCGACTGCGCCTCGTCGGGCTCGCCACCTCGATGCTCGCAGCGCTCGCGGGCCTGAGCGGCTGCGGCGGGGCCAGCACCGCCAGCGACGCCAATGCCGGTGCCGAGACCGTCAGCGCGCCCCGCGCCTCTGCACCGGCGCCCGTGCCCACACTCGCGGACATCGGCAACCGGCTCTTCAACGAAGCCAGCGTCTCGGCCAGCGGCAAGCTCGCCTGCGCCGCCTGCCACGTGGAGAGCCGCGGCCACGCCGATGCCGAGGGCAGCTTCCTGCCCCTGGGCGGCGTGGAGGGTCGCCATCAGGGACTGCGCAGCACGCCGAGCGTGCGCTACCTCGACCAAGCCGGCAGCTTCGGCTTCGACGCCCAGGGCCGCGCGCGGGGCGGCCTGTTCTGGGACGGCCGGGCCGACACACGCCAGCAGCAGGCCCGCGGCCCGCTCTTCAACGGCGACGAGATGGCCAACGTCGACGTTGCTGCCCTGGCCACGCGGCTGCGCGCCCTGCCCTATGCCGGTGACCTGCGGGCCGCTGCCGGCCTGCCCGCTGCCGCGACCGACGACCAACTCGTCGACGCCGCCGTCAACGCCCTCGCCCGCTTCCAGGCCGACGACGTGCGCTTTCATGCCTTCACGAGCAAGTTCGACGCCGTGCAGGACGGCCGCACCACCTTCACCGACCAGGAACAGCGCGGCCTGGCCGCCTTCAACGATCCGCAGCGCGGCAACTGCGCCAGCTGCCACGACAGCCGCCCCGCGCCCGGCATCGGCCGCGCCCTTTTCACCAACTTCAGCTACCACGCCCTCGGCGTGCCCCGCAATCGAAGCCAGGCGACGGCTGACCCGGCCTTCTTCGACCTGGGGCTGTGCGGCCCCCAGCGCAACGACCTCGCCGGCCGCAATGATCTGTGTGGGATGTTCCGCACACCCAGCCTGCGCAACGTGGCGCTGACTGCGCCGTACTTTCACAACGCGAGCTTCGCCACGCTCGAAGACGTCGTGGCCTTCTACGCGACGCGCGATCTCGATCCCGGGCGCTGGTACCCCACGGTGAATGGCCAGGTCCAGCTCTACGACGACCTGCCCGCCGGCCTGCGCACCAACGTGCAGCGGGGCGCACCGTTCCGGCGCGCCGGCCAGGCTGCGGCGATCAGCCCGCAGGATGCAGCCGACATCGTCGCTTTCCTGCGCACGCTGACCGACGGCTTCAACACCCCCGCCGGCGCGCAGTGAGGGGGACCATTCCGGGAAAGAAACTGCTAGAGTGTCATGGAGGTAACTCTGTTACTTCTCCTATAGCAACTTCTCCCCCGGAAGCTCCGCCATGCCACCTCGCGCCGCCCCCGCCCGCCAAGACATCGACAGAAAGGTCGACAAGAACGAGCCCCTGGTGGCCGACATCCGGCTGCTCGGTCGCATCCTGGGCGACGTCATCCGCGAGCAGGAGGGGCGCGAGGCCTATGAGCTGGTGGAACGCATCCGCCAGCTGTCGGTGGCATACCGCCACAAGCACGACAAGGAAGCCGGCAAGCGCTTCGACAAGCTGCTCAAGAGCCTGTCCGGCGAGCAGGCCGTCAGCGTGATCCGCGCCTTCAGCTACTTCTCGCACCTGGCCAACATCGCCGAAGACCGCCACCACATCCGCCGCCGCGACATCCATGAGCGCGCCGGCAGCCTGCAGCCCGGCTCGCTCGCCTATTGCCTGGAGCACCTGCACGAGGCAGGCGTGCGGCCGACCGAGATCGCCGAAGTGCTCAAGCGCGGTTTCATCTCGCCCGTGCTGACCGCCCACCCGACCGAGGTGCAGCGCAAGAGCATCCTGGACGCCGAGCGCGCCGTCGCGGCCCTGCTGGAGGCGCGCGACCGCGCCGCCACCGAACGGGAGCTGCGAGAGGTCGAGAGCCTGCTGCGGGCCCGCATCACCCAGCTCTGGCAGACGCGCATGCTGCGCTACTCCAAGCTGACGGTGGCCGACGAGATCGAGAACGCGCTCTCCTATTACCAGTCGACCTTCCTGCGCCAGATTCCCAAGCTCTACGCCGAGCTGGAAGAACACCTGCCCGGCCATGCGCTGCCCAACTTCCTGCGCATGGGCCACTGGATTGGCGGGGACCGCGACGGCAACCCCAACGTCGGCTCGGCCACGCTCAAGCGCGCCATGCAGCGCCAAAGCGAAGTGGCCCTGCGCCACTACCTCACCGAGTTGCATGAACTGGGCGCCGAGCTGTCCATCTCGCTGCGCCTGACCGGCGTGTCGCCCGAGATGCAGCTGCTGGCCGAGCGCAGCCCTGACCAGAACGCCCACCGCCTGGACGAGCCTTATCGCCGCGCACTGACCGGCATGTACGCGCGCCTGGCCGCCACGCTGCACGAGCTGACCGGCACCGAGGCCCTGCGCCATGCCGTGGCACCGCAAGACCCCTACCGCAGCCCGGACGAACTGCTGGCCGACCTGCGCACCATCGAGGCCTCGCTCAAGACCCATCACGCCGAGGCCCTCATTGCGCCTCGCCTGGCACCGCTGATCCGCGCGGTGCAGGTCTTCGGCTTTCACCTCGCCACGCTCGACCTGCGCCAGAGCAGCGACCAGCACGAACTCGTCGTCGCCGAACTGCTGGCCACGGCCCGCATCGAGGGCGACTACTCGGCGTTGGACGAATCGGCCAAGCGCGAGCTGCTGCTGCGCCTGCTCAACGATGCCCGCCCGCTGCGCGTCATCGGCGCCACCTACACCGACAAGACCCAGTTCGAGCTCGCCACCTTCGAGACCGCCCGCGAGGCCCTCAACCGCTTCGGCCGCGAGGCGCTGCGCCACTACATCATTTCCCACACCGAGTCGGTCAGCGACCTGCTGGAAGTGGCCCTGCTGCTGAAGGAAACCGGCCTGCTGCGCGGCGTGCTGTCGGAGTACGCGACCAGCGACCTGATCATCGTCCCGCTGTTCGAGACCATCGGCGACCTGCGCATTGCGCCCGACATCATGCGGGAGTTCTACGCGCTGCCCGGCATCCGCGGCATGGTGGACCGCTCCGGCGGCGAGCAGGACATCATGCTCGGCTACTCCGACAGCAACAAGGACGGCGGCATGTTCACGTCGTCCTGGGAGCTGTACCGCGCCGAGATCGCGCTGGTGGAGCTCTTCGACGAACTGCGCCGCGTCGGCCCGCTCACGCTGCGCCTCTTCCACGGCCGCGGCGGCACGGTGGGCCGCGGCGGCGGCCCGAGTTACCAGGCCATCCTGGCCCAGCCCCCGGGCACCGTGAACGGCCAGATCCGCCTCACCGAGCAGGGTGAAGTCATCGCCTCCAAGTACGCCCACCCCGAGATCGGTCGGCGCAATCTCGAAACCCTGGTGGCCGCCACGCTGGAAGCCACGCTCCTGCATCCCACGCAGAGCGCGCCCAAGAGCTTCCTGCAGGCGGCACAGGCGCTGTCGGACGCGAGCTTCGCCGCCTACCGCGGCCTGGTCTACGGCACGCCGGGCTTTGCCGACTACTTCTTCGCCAGCACGCCCATCCGCGAGATCGCCGAGCTGAACATCGGCTCCCGCCCGGCCTCGCGCAAGGCCACCCGCGCCATCGAAGACCTGCGCGCCATTCCCTGGGGCTTCTCCTGGGGCCAGGCGCGCGTGGCCCTGCCCGGCTGGTGCGGTTTTGGCTCCGGTGTCGAAGCCTTCCTGGGTGAGGAGCCCGGGCAGCGCGCCAAGAACCTGGCCCTGCTCAAGCGCATGCTCAAGGGCTGGCCGTTCTTCCGAGCGGTGCTCTCCAATCTCGACATGGTGCTGGCCAAGGCGGATCTCGCCCTGGCCGAACGCTATGTGGAACTGGTGGAGGACAAGAAGCTCGGCAAGCGCATCTTCACGGCCATCAAGGCGGAGTTCGAGCGCACCCAGGCCGCGCTGAACCTGATCACTGGCGACGACAAGCGCCTGGCGGCCAACCCGTCGCTGGCCCGCTCCATCGAGCACCGTTTCCCCTACATCGACCCGCTGAACCACCTGCAGGTCGAGCTGATGCGCCGCTACCGCCGCACCCAGGCCGACGACCCGGCGATGGAGCGCGTGCAGCGCGGCATCCATCTGTCCATCAACGGCATCGCGGCGGGCCTGCGCAACACGGGCTGAGGCCCCACCCCGGGTGTTGCCTGTCACCTGCAGACGGGTCGCCCGGGGCCTGCCTGCGTGACTAAACTCGCGCCGCAGATGAACGCGGCGGACGACACCGACGACCTGACTCAACTGCTGCAGGCCTGGAAGGGCGGCAGCAGCGATGCCTTCGACCGTCTGGTTCGCACCCTGCACCGAGACCTGCTGCGCATGGCCGCCTCGCGGCTGCGCGCGGCCAACGATGCGTCCCTGAGCCGTGGCGACGTGGTCAGCGAGGCGCTGCTGCGCCTGATGGCCACGCCGCAACAGGACTGGCAAAGCCGGGCTCACTTCTTCGGTACCGTGTCGCTGACGATGCGCAGCGTGCTGTGCGACCACGCGCGCGCCCGGCTGCGCGACAAGCGCGGCGGCGGCGCCCTGAAGCTCACGCTGAGCGGGCTGTCGGTGGGCGAAGAGTCCATGGCGGCTGATGTGCTGACGCTGGACCGCCTGCTGCTGCAACTCGAAGCCATCGACCCGCGCGCCATGCAGGTGCTGCAGATGACCTACTTCACCAGCCTGAGCCGCGACGACATCGCCGAGGTGATGGAGGTGTCCACCCGCACCATCGACCGCGAGCTGCGCTTCGGCCGTGCCTGGCTCGCCGAACAGCTCGGCCGCGAGCTGGAAGCCTGATGACAAGCACCAGCGCCGACACCGCCAGTGAGCACGCGCGGGTCAAGGCGCTGTTCAACGAGGTCTGCGACATCCGCGACCCCGCCGAGCAGCGGGCACGCCTGCTGGCCGCAGAGCCGGACGAGGCGCTGCGGCAGCGTGTCTGGGCCATGCTTGAAGCCGACCGCGCCGAGGCGACCGGCTTTTCGGCGCCGCTGGCCGCGCTGAAGGCGGCCGCGCTGGAGTCTGCTGCGCCGGAGCTCAAGCCCGGCGACCGGCTCGGCGCCTGGACGCTCTCTGAAGAACTCGGCCACGGCGGCATGGGCAGGGTGTACCTCGCCGAGCGCAGCGACGGCCACTACCGGCAGCGGGCCGCCATCAAGCTGCTGCTGGGCTGGTCCACGCCCGACGCACTGGCACAGCTGGCACGCGAACGGCAGATCCTCGCGTCGCTGAACCATCCGCACATCGCCCGGCTGATCGACGGCGGCACCACGCCACGAGGCCGCCCCTACCTCGTGATGGAGTATGTCGATGGCGAGCGCATTGACCGGTACTGCGACGCGCAAGGTCTCGGGCTGGAGGCCCGGCTGGCGCTGTTCGAGCAGGTCTGCACCGCGGTCGCGCATGCCCACCGGCAGCTCATCGTGCATTGCGACATCAAGCCCGGCAATGTGCTGGTGGGCAGCGACGGCCGGGCCATGCTGCTGGACTTCGGTATCGCCCACCTCGACGGGCAGGACGGCGAGCTTGAAGGCGGCTCCAGCGCCGGCCTCACGCCCCGCTACGCCAGCCCCGAGCAGCAA
>JAIPCJ010000028.1 GCA_021738245.1 Methylotenera sp.
AGGGCCGAGAGGGCCAGTTGATACAGCAGCGTCTTCTCGGCCGGTGCGCCGCCGAGCCGCGTGCCGCGGATGGCCAGCGTGGTGCCGCCCCACAGCACGGCGGCGGCCACGCCCAGCGCGTCGCCCTTCCACTGCTGCGGCGAGCCCGGTGCGGTGAAGCCCTCGGCAAACGCAAAGGCCATGGCGCCGAACGCGAGCAGCAATCCGGCCCACTGCCGCAGCGACAACGCTTCCCCGCGGGCGATCCACGGCATGCCCAGCGCCACGACGAAGGGCGCGAGATAGATGAACACCACCATGCGCGAAGCGCTCGTGTATTGCAGGCCCAGGAAGATGCACGCGAACTCGCCGGCAAACAGCAGCCCCGCGAGCACGCCGCCCGAAGCGCTGCCGTCGCGCTCGAACAGCCGAATGCCGCGCGACAGCGCCCAGCCCCACACCAGCAGCCCGGCCACCGCCGAGCGCAGCCCCGCCTGCCACAGCGGCCCGATCTCGGTCAGCGCCGCCTTGGCCGCCACCTGGTTGATGCCCCACAGCAGGCAGCAGCCCAGCAACAGGGCCATGGCGCGGGGGTCGAGATGCGTCAGTCGGGAGGCGGTCGGAGCGGTCATGGCCTCTATGCTGCCAGCATGTCTGACGTGATCCTCATTGGCGGCGGCGTGATGGGCGCGGCCACCGCCTGTTTTCTGGCCCGTGACCATGGCGCGCGCGTGACCGTGGTCGAGCGTGACCTGTCGTATGCGCAAGCGTCCAGCTCGCTGTCGCTCAGCTCCATCCGCCAGCAGTTCTCGCAGCCGGTCAACATCGCGCTGTCTCGCTGGAGTTTGGGCTTTCTGCGCCGCGCGTCCGATGAACTCGCCACGGCCGACGACCGCCCCGCCCTCGGCCTGGTGGAGCCCGGCTATCTCTACCTCGCGACGGCATCAGGCGAGGCCACGCTGCGTGCCGTGCATGCCCTGCAGCAGGCCGAGGGTGTGGACGTGGCCCTGCTGCTGCCGCAGGCGCTGGCAGCGCGCTTTCCGTGGCTGGCGGTAGACGATCTGGCCTTGGGCTCGCTCGGCTTGAGCGGTGAGGGCTGGTTCGACGGCCCGGCCCTGCACCGGGCCTTCCGGCGCAAGGCGCAGGCCTGCGGTGTGCGCTTCGTCGTTGGCGAGGTGGTGGGGTTCGAACGGCAGGGCGTGCGGCTGACCGCGGCGCGCTGTGCCGACGGCCGCTTGGTGCCGGGCGATGCCTTCGCGATCACCGCCGGGGCCTGGAGCGCGCCCTTGGGCGACGCCCTGGGTTTCACGCTGCCGGTCACGGCCCGCAAGCGCGATGTCTTCGTGCTGGAGACCCCTGCAGCCCTGCCGGGCTGCCCGCTGGTCATCGACCCGAGCGGCTTTTGGTTCCGGCCCGAGGGCAGGCTCATGCTGGCCGGCGGCCCGCCGCGAGGTGACGACACGCCCGGGGCGCCGTTGCATGACATCGACCACGGCCTGTTCGAGGACCTGCTCTGGCCCACACTGGCGGCCCGCGTGCCGGCACTGGAGGCGCTGCGCGTGCGCTCGGCCTGGGCCGGCTACTACGAGATGAACGAGGTCGACCACAACGGCCTGGCCGGGGCACTGCCGGGTTATGCGAATGCGTTCACGGCCTGCGGCTTCTCGGGCCACGGCATGCAGCAGTCGCCCGCGGTGGGCTGGTCACTCGCGCGGCTGATGGCCGGCCAGCCGGCGCCGCTCATCGAGCCGCTGTCGCCGCAGCGGCTGCTCGACGCCCGCCGGCTCGTCGAGGCCAACGTCATCTGAGTCAGCGCTTGCGTGGCGCGGGCTTGGCCGCGGTCTTCTTGGCGGCAGCCTTGCGGGCGCCAGCCTTGGCCGGCGGAGTGCTGCGCACGTAGCGGGTGGCGGTGAGCTTGTCGGAGACGGCGCTCGTCTTGTTGTCGACATAGCCCCGGCCGCGCATGGCGATGCGCACCAGCGCGTCGGACGGGTCGGCATCGGGGCCCTTGCCGTGCACCACCCAGACGGTGTTGCAGATCATGTCGGCATGGAACTCGGCCATGCGCGGCAGTTCGGCCGCGTTGCTCAGCACCGCCACCAGCATGCGGGCCTCGCGCATGTTGGTGGTGATGCCGCCGGCCAGGGCTTCGGCCAGCGCCGGGTCGAGCGTGCCCACGGTCGGGCCGATCAGCAGGGCCGGGTTCTCGGCGCTGACGCCCAGCTTGGCGGCCAGCGTGGGGGGCGGCGTCTGCAGCTTCTTGAGCCAGCGCTCGGCCTCCTTCTCGCCCAGGGCCAGGGCCACGGCCTCGTCACCTTGCTCGAAGCGCAGCTCGCCGCCGTCCACGCGCAGGTTCTGCAGGGCAGCGATGTCCCATTTGCGCTTGATCGCGCCGCGCAGCACCACGGTGGTCGACTCCAGCAGGGCGGTGACTTCGGCGCTGTCGTTGCCGACGCGGGCGGTGCAAAGGGCTTCACGTCCCATGGGGACTCCTCATCAGGCGGTTCATGGCCTGCATTGTCAGGCCCCAGGCCAGCGCCCCGGCCAGCGCGCCGCTCAGGTGAGCGAAGGGCGCGACCGGGAAGTCGAAGCCGGCCGTGGCCCGCAGCACCGGGCCCAGCGGCGCTTCCAGCGCGATCTTGGCCGCGAGGCCCAGCCCCATGCCGGCGCCCACCCAGCGATCCCGGCCGGGCCGGCGCATGAGGCTCAGCGCTGCCACGGCGGCCAGACCGTGCAGCACGCCCGACAGGCCGCCGTAGTGCAGCAGCGCCGGGCGCAGCAGCAGGGCGAGCTGGGTCAGCGGCAGGGCGAGCAGGCTGGCAGCCGTCTCGCGCGCCCCGAATCGCGCCCGCCAGCCCAGCAGGCCGAGCACGGCGCAGCCCGCGAGATTGGCGGCCAGGTGCAGCGGCGTCCAGTGCACGAAGGCGGCCGCCACCACGCGCCAGGGCTGCGTCGCCACGAGGCCGGGTTGCCAGTCAAGCCAGGCCGCCGGCAGGGCGCCCGCCAGCAGCGACAGGGCGCCCAGGGCGGCGCACAGGCGCAGCCAATGCCGGGCCGGGTTCATGGCCCGCCCGGCCTTCAGCGCAGGCCCGTCAGCGCGGCATCCTTGGGCGCGCTGATGACGTAGTCCGCCGTGTAGCGCTGGCTGGCGCCGGCCGGCAGGCTCTGCTCCCACATCACCCAGCCCGGCTGCTTGCGCCAGGCCTGGGTGCTGGGCGGGGGGCTGAACTGCGTCTGCACCTTGATGTCTTCATGCTGCGCCACCGGGGCCGCCTCCACGACCTGAAGCGTCAGCGCGCCGCGGCTGTGGCGGTTCTCCACCACGTAGGCGCGGCCGTAGCGGTGCTCGGCCCGCGCCCCGATGAAGCCGCGGTCGCCGGCATTGCGCTGCTCGGGCTCCACCTGCACGCGCACCGCGTCGTCGCGGCCGAAGGGCAGCTCCAGCCGCTCGTCGCTGCCCGCCATCTGCAGGCTGGTGTTGCCCACCAGCGCGCCGTCGCGCACCAGCTGCAGCGGGCCCCGCGGCCAGGCGCCGGCAGGCCGGGCGAGGTCGGCCACGAGGTAGGCGGCGGCTTCGTTCTGCGGCTGCACCCGGGCCAGCACCCGCGCTTGGAGCTTCTCGATGCCGAGCGTGAGGCTGGCGCGCTGGATGCCGCTGTCGATGTTCACGCGCAGGGGCAGCACGAACTCGGTGGCGTAGTCGTTCTGGAACACCGTCAGGTCGAAGCGGTCCAGCTCGGGCTCGCGGGTGCGCGAGCCTTGCACGGCCACCGACATGGCCATCGCCGGCGCCGGCGCGGGTGGGGCGGCATACAGGCGCGTTTCGGCGGCAGCCACCGGCGGCCGGATGTTCAGCAACCACGGAGCGGGCGAGGGCAGCCCCACGCGGGTGGACACCTGCGCGGTCGACAGCCTCAGCTTCACGTTGCGCCAATCCTCTCCGCTTTGCTGAGACACCTGGGCCAGCCGCTCCAGGCTGAGGGCGCCGCTGGCGGTGTCGAGCAGTGCGCGGTAGCTCGGCGCCCAGCCGGCCTGGGTGATGCGGTAGCTCAGGCGCAGCTCGGCCGCCTGCGCGGTGGACAAGCGCACGCGCAGGCTGCGCCACTCGGGGTTGGCCGCCGCCAGCCGGTCTCGCTCGGACTTGAGCGGCGTGATCTGCCGCTCCAGTTCCTCCACCTGGCGGCGCAGCTGGGCCTGGCGCTGCAGCGCCTCCAGCGCCGCCTTGCGGATGGTGTCGGCAGTCGTGCCGATGGCGGCGGTCGGCGGGTTGCGCGCGTCGCCGTTGCCGAGGGCCTTGAGGTAGCCCAGGCCGGTCTCCAGCGCGCCGGATTCGGCATTCAGGCTGTCGCGCTGGGCTTCGAGCTTGCGCAGCTGCTCGTCCAGCGCGCTGTTGGCGCAGTCGGGCGCACGGTCGCGCGGCAGGGTCTCGACCTGCACCGGCCCGAGGTTGACGCCGGCAGGCGCATCGATCTGCAGGGTGTCGGGGTCGAACCGGGCGGTCAGGCAGGTCAGCACCAGCTCGCGCGCGCCGGCGGCCACCGGGGCCAGGCGCGTGACCTGGGCGCCGCCGGGGTAGACGAGCACGTCGTCGATGCGCGACTGCGCCTGGGCCCAGGCAGGCAGCAGCAGGGCGATGAGTGCGGACGAGGCAGCCGGGAGCAGGGCGGTTCGTGGCATGGCGATGGCGCGGGGCGCGCGTGACAGAGGGCGCAAAGGTAGCATCCCGCCCATGACCGACACCCGCAAAGCCCTGGTGCTTTTTTCCGGCGGCCAGGACTCCACCACCTGCCTGGCCTGGGCGCTGGACCGCTACGCCGAGGTCGAGACCCTGGCGTTCGACTACGGCCAGCGCCATCGCGTGGAGCTGGACTGCCGCACCACCGTGCGCGAGCGCATCGCCGCGCAGTTCCCGGCCTGGGCCGGCAAGCTGGGCGCCGACCATCTGCTGGACCTGTCCCTGCTCGGCCAGATCAGCGACACCGCGCTGACCAGCGAACGCGCCATCGAACTCCAGGCCAACGGCCTGCCCAACACCTTCGTGCCGGGGCGCAACCTGCTGTTCCTGACCTTCGCCGCTACGCTGGCCTACCGGCGCGGCGCCAGCGTGCTGGTGGGCGGCATGTGCGAGACCGATTTCTCCGGCTACCCCGACTGCCGGGACAACACCATGAAGGCGCTGCAGGTCGCGCTCAGCCTGGGGCTCGATGCGCCCATGACGCTGGAGACGCCGCTGATGTTCATCGACAAGGCAGCCACCTGGCGGCTGGCCGAGCAGCTCGGCGGCGAGGCGCTGGTCAAGCTCATCGTCGAGGACACCCACACCTGCTACCTGGGCGAGCGCGGCGCATTGCACCCCTGGGGGCACGGCTGCGGCCACTGCCCGGCGTGTGAGCTGCGGGCCAAGGGGTACGCGGGGTACGCGGCTGCCCGAGCGCGCGCATGACCGCCTGGCAATGGGTTGGCGTCGGTGCCGCGGCGCTGCTGTTCTTCTGGGGCGTGGGCGCCTACAACCGCCTGATGGCGCTGCGCAACGCGATCGGCGAGGCCTTCGCCCAGCTCGACACCCATCTGAAGGCGCGGGCCGAGGCCAGCGACAAGCTGCTGGCAGCCGTCACACCGCGCCTGCCGAGCGAGCAGGCCACCTTCGACGCCTTGGCCAGCGCCCAGGCAGAGTCGCTGGCGGCCACGCAGGCCTCGCGCACCAAGCCCTGGGCGCCTGACCCGGTCGGCAGCCTGGCCGTGGCCAGCGCGCTGCACGCCGCGGCCCTGACACGGCTGCTGTCGCTGCTGGACCACCAGGCCGAGCTGCGCAGCGAGACCGAGATCGACGGCCTGGTCAGTGAGCTCAAGCTCATCGAGCGCCAACGCGCCTTCGCCCGCCAGGTGTTCAACCAGGCGGTGGCGCAGTACAACGAGGCGCTGAACCAGTTCCCGACGCGGGTGCTGGCCAATCTCTACGGCTTCAAGGAGGCGCGGTCGCTGTAAGGCCGGGGCAGGGCCGCGCGACTGCGCCCCATGCGCTTCTTCCTTGCCCTGCTCCTCGCCGCCGCTGCCTGGTCGGCCAGTGCCCAACCGCTGCAGCTGAGCGGCCCGACGCTGGACGGCAGCACCTTCAACCTGCAGGCGCTGCGCGGCCGGGTCGTCATGCTGTTCTTCTGGAACACCGACTGCGTGCCCTGCGTGCAGCGCATGCCCGAGCTGCGGGCCAACGCGGCAGGCTGGCGGGGCAAGCCGTTCACCCTGGTCCTGGTCAGCACCGACCGGGAGCGCCAGTCAGCGTTGGCCTATGTGCGCACACTGCGCCAGGTCGACAAGGCCGCGGTCGACACGCCGTTCCTTTGGGCCGGCGAGCAAAGTCTGGGCGGCGGCCTCGCCGTCCCGGCCAGCGTGCCGCAGACCCTGGTGCTGGACTCGCGCGGGGCGGTGGTCGCCCGGCACGTCGGGCGAATCGCCCCGGAAGCCTGGGACGACGTGGCCGAGCTGCTGCCCTGAGCCCGCTGCGGCGCTTCAGCTGACCGCGATCGCCCCCGAGGCGCACATCTCCTTGAAGAGCGCGGCCATCGCGTCGCCGCTCATGGCATACGGGTCGAGCTTGCCGCTTTCGGAGTACTTCAGCACCAGGGCCGGGTTCAGGCGGTGCAGGTTGACCTGGCCCATGGTCCAGCCCGGAAAGGCGCGCTCGGTGATTTCTTCATAGCCGAGCAGGATCACGTCGTGGTGGCGGCGGTCCTGCACGATGTGCTTGTAGCGCGCATTCACGGCATTGCGCCCGCCTTCGAGCACCTGCACGTACACCCCGTCGGTGAAGCACAGCAGGCCGGTGATGCCCTCGGCCGGGTTGTGTTCGCGAGAGATCTTCAGGATGGCGGCGAGGTCGGCATCAGCCGGCGTCGAGGTCGCACGGCTGGCATACATGAGTCGGACGAGCATGGTTCAGCCTTTGGCAATCAGGGACAGGAATTCGCGCCGCAGGTTGGCGTCCTTCAGGAAGGCCCCCCGCATCACGCTGTTGGTCATCTTGGACTCGCTGTCCTTCACGCCGCGCCAGTGCATGCAGAAGTGGTCGGCCTCCATCACCAGCGCCAGGCCGTCGGGCTGCACCCGCTCCTGGAGCTCGTTGGCCAGCATGGTGACCGCCTCTTCCTGGATCTGCGGGCGGCTCATGATCCAGTCGCACAGCCGTGCGTACTTGGACAGGCCGATGAGGTTGGAGTGTTCATTGGGCAGCAGGCCGATCCAGACCTTGCCCATGATGGGACACAGGTGGTGGGAGCAGGCGCTGCGCACCGTGATCGGGCCCACGATCATCAGCTCGTTCAGGCGGCTGACATTGGGAAATTCGGTGACCGAGGGTGCCTTGGCGTAACGCCCTGCGAAGACCTCGCGCAGGAACATCTTGGCCACGCGCTTGGCCGTCTCTTGCGTGTTGTGGTCGCTGTCGGTGTCGATGACGAGGCTCTTGAGCACCTCTTGCATCTTGGCCTGCACCTCGACCTGCAGCGCGTCCAGCTCGCCCGGTTCGATGAAGGCGGCGATGTTGTCGTTCGCATGGTGGCGGCAGCCGGCGGACACCAGGCGGTAGCGGATGCGCTCGGACACCGGCAGGTCGTCGGTCGCGGGGGAGGCGGGTGCATTCATGGCGGCGGATTGTGCTGCGATTGCCACTTCTACACTGCCCCCATGTCCCAAAGCCCCCAGTCTGCTCCCCTGCACCGCCTCTTGAACCAGGCGGCCGACGCCGTGCAGGGCGTGCGCGACGGCCGCTCGCTGACCGATCTGCTGGTCAAGGTGCCGGCCGACCTGCGCCCGGGCACCCAGGCCCTGGCCTTCAGCGCACTGCGCCGCCTGGGCAGCGCCGAGGCCGTGCGCCAGCAACTCGCCCCCAAGGCGCCGCCGCCGCGCGTGGACAGCCTGCTGCTGGTGGCCCTGGCGCTGCTCTGGCCCGAGGCCGAAGCGGGCGATGTGCCCATGTATGCCGACCACACCCTGGTCGACCAGGCCGTGCACGCCGCCAAGCAGCGCGCGCCGGCCAGTGCCAACTTCATCAACGCCGTGCTGCGCCGCTTCCTGCGCGAGCGCGCGGCATTGGCAACCGCCGCGCAGCGCAGCCCGCTGGGCGCCTTCAACCATTCGGCCTGGTGGGTGGAGAAGCTCAAGCAGGACTGGCCGGCCCAGTGGCAGGCCATCCTGGCCGCCAACAACCGGCCGCCGCCGATGACGCTGCGGGTGCACGCCGGCCGGGCCACCGCGGCCGAGTACGTCGAGCGGCTGGCGACACTCGGCCTGGGCGCGCGGGCGCTGGGTGCCGCCACGCCCCAGGCCGTGGTGCTGGACAAGCCGGCCCCGGTGTCGGCCCTGCCGGGCTTTGCCGAGGGCCTGGTGTCGGTGCAGGACGCCGCCGCGCAGCTGGCCGCGCCCCTGGTCGTCGGCAGCGGCCTGCGCCCCGGCGCGCGGGTGCTGGACGCCTGCGCCGCCCCCGGGGGCAAGACCGCACACCTGCTGGAGCTGCAGCCGGACCTGCAGCTCACCGCGCTGGATGCCGACGCCCAGCGGCTGCTGAGGGTGCAGGACAACCTCGCACGCCTGGGCCAGCAGGCCACGCTCAAGGCCGCCGACGCCCGCCAGACCGCCACGTGGTGGGACGGCCAGGCCTTTGACGCCATCCTGCTGGACGCGCCCTGCAGCGCCTCGGGCATCGTGCGCCGTCACCCGGATGTGCGATGGCTGCGCCGGCCGGACGACATCACCGCCCTGGCCCGCGTGCAGGCCGAGCTGCTGGATGCGCTGTGGCCGCTGCTGGCGCCAGGCGGGCGGCTGGTCTACGCCACCTGCTCCATCTTCCGTGCCGAAGGTCAGGCCCAGCTCGACGCATTTTTGCAACGTCAGCCCGACGCGAAGTCCCACGCCGTGCCCGGGTTCACGGGGCACCTGCTCCCCCTGGCTGACAATGCCGCGGTATCGCAGCCGACCCTGGACGGCTTCTTCTACGCCCTGATCACCCGCGCCTGACTTGTTCGCCCGCATCGCCATTGCTGCCTTTTTTGCCGCGCTGCTCGCCCTGCTTCCGGGTGGGGCGCGGGCCGAAGGCATCGAGCTGGCGCAGCTGGCCACCCGCAAGGCCGACGACGGGCTCGAACTGAGCTTCACCACCCGCTTCGAGCTGGGCGCCTTCGCCGAAGACGCCCTGCACAAGGGCGTGCCGCTGTACTTCGTGGCCGAGGCCACCGTGCTGCGCAACCGCTGGTATTGGCGTGACGCCCGCATCGCCCGTGCCGAGCGGGTCTGGCGGGTGAGCTGGCAGCCGCTGACGCGCCAGTACCGCGTCTCCAACGGCGGCCTGCACCAGAGCTTCGGCACGCTGGAGGAGGCGCTCACCGTGCTGCGCGGCCAGAGCGCCTGGCGCATCGCCGAGCCCAAGGACATCGAGGACGGCGGCAGCTACTACCTCGAGTTCAGCTACAAGCTCGACGTCAGCCAGCTCCCCCGCCCGATGCAGATCGGCCTGCAGAGCGGCTTTGCGCTCAGCATCGAGCAGAAGCGCAATTTCGCGCCGGACTTCAGCCTGCGATGACGCGAGCGTCGCGCTGGGGCTGGGTCATCACGCTGGTGACCCTCACGGGGGTGGTCGGCGTCCTGGGCTTCCTGCTGTCGGTGGGCACCACCTCGGAGCGCGGCTTCTTCCTGCGGCACTACGAGTGGCTCTACTGGGTCAACGTGGGCGTGGCTGCGGTCCTCACGCTCGTCATCCTGACAGCCGCCGTGCGCCTGGTTGTGCGGGTGCGGCAGGGGCGCTTCGGCAGCCGTCTGCTGTTCAAGCTCGCAGCCATCTTTGCGCTGGTGGGCGTGGTCCCGGGGCTGCTCATCTATGCGGTGTCCTACCAGTTCGTGAACCGCAGCATCGAGACCTGGTTCGACGTCAAGCTCGCCAGCGCGCTGGAGGCCGGCCTGAACCTGGGCCGCGGCACGCTGGATGCGATGGTGTCCGACCTCGCCAACAAGACCCGCGACGCGGCCGATCAGCTCGCCGATGCCAGCACGCCCCAGCTCCTTGCGCTGGAGCGAGTGCGCGACAAGCTCGGCGCCCGCACCGTGGCCCTGGTGGGCGGCAACGGCCAGATCCTGATGGAAAGCGGGGGAGACACCCGCCAGCTCACACCCGACCGGCCCAGCGGCAGCATGCTCACCCGGGCGCGCGGCGGCATCACCGCCAGCCAGCTCGAAGGCCTGGAAGACGAGGCCGCGGCGCTGCAGGGCGGCGCCCAGATCCGCACACTCGCCTTGCTGCCCAACACCGAGTTGCGCCTGGGCCTGGGTGAGCGCTACCTGATGGTCGTGCAGCGCATCCCCCCGGCCATGCTCAGCAATGCGCTGGCCGTGCAGGCGGCCAACAGCGAATACCAGCAGCGCTCGCTGGAACGCGGCGGCCTGCGCCGCATGTACCTGGGCACGCTGACGCTGGTGCTCATCCTCGCCACCTTCGCCGCGCTGCTGCTGGCCGTCACGCTCGGCAACCAGCTCGCCCGGCCGCTGCTGATGCTGGCTGACGGCGTGCGCCAGGTGGCGCAGGGCGATCTCTCCGTGCGGCCCGCCCTCGCCACGCGCGACGAGCTCGGCGGCCTGACCCGCTCGTTTGCCGACATGACCGGCCAGCTCGCCGATGCGCGCGCGCAGGTCTCGCGCACCGTGGCCGAGCTGGACGCTGCCCGCACCCACCTGCAGACCATCCTCGACAACCTCACCGCCGGCGTGCTCGTGTTCGACGCTGACGGGGCGCTGGAGACCGTCAACCCCGGCGCCACGCGCATCCTGCGCCTGCCGCTGTCGGCCTACATCGGCCGCCCGCTGGCCGAGGTGCCCGGCCTCACCGAGTTCGCCGCGTCGCTGGAGCAGCGCTTCGAGCAGAGCGCCAGCAACGACGGCGAGCGCGACATGGACCGCGAGCTCTGGCAGGAGTCCTTCGAGCTGCAGCTCGACCCCAAGCAGAACCCGCTGACCCTGCTCGTGCGCGGCGCGCCGCTGCCGCAGAGCGCGCGGCTCGTGGTGTTCGACGACATCTCCGAGGTTGTCTCCGCCCAGCGCTCGGCCGCGTGGAGCGAGGTCGCGCGGCGGCTGGCCCACGAGATCAAGAACCCGCTCACGCCCATCCAGCTCTCGGCCGAGCGGCTGCAGCACAAGCTCGAAGCCAAGCTCGAAGGCGCCGACCAGGCCATGCTCGTGCGTTCCGTGGCCACCATCGTCAACCAGGTGCAGGCCATGAAGCAGCTGGTCAACGAGTTCCGCGACTACGCCCGGCTGCCGTCTGCCCAGCTCAAGCCGCTGGACCTCAACGCCCTCATCCACGAGGTGCTCAGCCTCTACGCCGAGCCCCAGGACAAAGGCCGCCTGGCGGCCGAACTCGCGCCCGGGCTGCCCCACATCAAGGGCGATGCGAGCCAGCTGCGCCAGGTCATCCACAACCTCGTGCAGAACGCCCTCGACGCGGTGCATGAACGACCGGATGGCCGCGTCACCGTGCGCTCGCAACTCACGCTCACCGACACCGGCACGCCGCGCTCGGTGCGGCTCATCATCAAGGACAACGGACCCGGCTTTGCCGAAAAAGTGCTCAAGCGCGCCTTCGAGCCCTACGTCACCACCAAGGCCAAAGGCACCGGCCTGGGCCTGGCCGTCGTCAAGAAAATTGCGGATGAACACGGGGCGCGCATCACCCTGCGCAACCTGCATCCCGCTTCCGATGCGGGTTCTCCCCTTGGTGAAGGGCCCGAGGCCGTCGTGATCGGCGCGCAAGTTTCGCTATCATTTTCGAACCTGACACCTGCCACCGAGCCCGGTGCGCCAGGCGCCAAGACCTAAGGATTCATGGCCACCATTCTTGTTGTCGACGACGAGCTGGGCATTCGCGCACTGCTGTCTGAAATTCTCAGCGACGAGGGGCACACCATCGAGCTGGCCGAGAACGCCACCCAGGCGCGCTCCGTGCGCGAGCGCATGCGCCCCGATCTCGTGCTGCTCGACATCTGGATGCCCGACGTCGACGGCGTGACCCTGCTCAAGGAGTGGGGCAGCGCCGGCCTGCTCACCATGCCCGTCATCATGATGAGCGGCCACGGCACCATCGACACCGCGGTCGAGGCCACCAAGTTCGGCGCCATCGCCTTCCTTGAAAAGCCCATCACGCTGCAGAAGCTGCTGCGCGCGGTGGAGCAGGCCCTCGTCAAGACCGCCCCGCCGCGCCCGGCGCCGGCCGTCGTCGGCCTGCCGAGCTACGCGCGCCCCGAGCCCGGCAACCTGCCGCCGGTCGCGACGCACACGATGGCACTGTCCAGCCACCTGCCCAGCAGCAATGCGCTGGCCTCCGAGCAGAGCTTTGAACTCGACCGCCCGCTGCGCGAAGCCCGCGACGCCTTCGAGAAGAGCTACTTCGAGTTCCACCTCGCCAAGGAAAACGGCTCCATGACCCGCGTCGCCGAGAAAACCGGCCTGGAGCGCACCCACCTCTACCGCAAGCTCAAGCAGCTCGGCGTCGACCTGAGCCGCAACAAGCGCGGCAACGGCGGCTGAGCCTGCAGCAGCGCCGCACAGGCTTGGCAGCGCCAAACCCTGTGCTATAGTCGCGGACTTCGCTGAGCGGCCGACGGGCTGCGCAGACAGAAGCCAAGGCCTGGTAGCTCAGTTGGTAGAGCAGCGGATTGAAAATCCGCGTGTCGGTGGTTCGATTCCGCCCCAGGCCACCAAAATTTTCCAGTGCCGAGAAGCACTTAGAGATAGCCTCGCACAGCCTCGCTGTACGAGGCTTTTCTACATCTGCGCGTCTGGTCTACAGACGTGACTCAGCTTTTGCGCAGTTGTTCCGGCGCTTCGGCTGCTGACATTTCATTTGTTTCGTTCGCTGCGTTTTCTGCGTTTGCTGCGTTTGCTGCGTTTGTGCGCTAGAGTCTCATCACACGTGTGATCGGAGACCAGCGCTACATAGATCGCGCGGGCACGTGATGGAGAAACAAATGACTACTGCCGAAAGAATCCGTGGCGAGTTGCAGCCGCCGATTCTGAACGACCATGAAGCGGCGATGACGAAGGCTGCGCAGCGCTGTTTGATGACTGCCTTAGACCACTCGCGGGCCACCGCAATTGCGCTGGTAGACGAAACCGGAGCTATGCAAGACGCGCCGGTGCTCGAATTGCCGCCTGCTGCGTTGCGTTTGATTGCCCAAGTGCTGGGCGCGATGGGTGATCAAAGGCCGATCATGATCGTGCCGCGCAATCTCGAATTGACAACAGTTGATGCCGCCAACTTTCTGAATGTGTCCAGGCCGTTCGTGATCAAGGAGATCGAAGCGGGTCGCCTGAAACACCGAAAGGTCGGGACGCACCGAAGGATCGCGCATTCTGATCTGGTTGAGTACCGAGACCGCATGCGCGCAACACAACGTGATGCGTTGGATGACCTCGCTAAAGACGCGCAGGAACTAGGCTTGGAGTAAGGATGGCGGGGCACGCACGCTACACCGCGCTGTTGGACGCGTGTGTTCTCTACCCGATCACGATCGCCGACGCACTCTTGAGCCTTAGCTGCAGTGGCTTGTTCGCCGCAAAATGGACGAAGGAAATAGAGAGCGAGTGGGTAAGGAACTTGGAGAAGGCGAGACCTGAGCTCGCCGGCAAGTTGGGTCGCCGTGTGGCGGGTATGCGGGTTGCGGCGCCCGACTGGGAAGTGGCAGAAGAGCAGTACGCTGCGCTAGTGCCTTGCTTGACCCTTCCAGATCCGAACGATGTCCACGTGTTGGCGGCCGCAATCGCAGGCCATGCCGATTGCATCGTCACCAAGAACCTGAAGGACTTCCCGGCTGCCGTTCTTTCAAGGCATGGCATCGAAGTCATTCATCCTGACGACTTCATCGTGATGCAGCTCGATTTGGATGCAGTGGCCGGGCTGACTGCGCTGAAGGACATGCGGCAGCGGCGGAAGGCTCCGCCCTACACCCCTGAGGAATTCGCGCAGCTCTTCGATCGATGCGAGTTGTTCTCGACTGCTCAGCGCATGCGCGAAGCCGCAGCACTGATATAGCTACCGGAGCGGTCTGACCCGTTCACCCAACCGCTGGCGTACGTATTGTTCAGTCATCACCCGATTCCGACACCCCAGCAGCTTCTGCGAATGGGCCAGGTCGCCCGTGTTAGTCGCGGCCTTTGCCCGGATGTTCCGAAACTGGAAGTCCACACCCGCCAGAAGGCGCGCCTTGTCGTACCGGCACCTTGGCGCAAAGGTGCCGAGCGGCTTGCCGTCGTCCTCCTGAATCAGCCAGGCGCTCGCGCGGCCGGGCGTTGATGCGCTCGATCAACTGGGCCAACACTTCGGTGATCTCGATGGCCCGCTTGGTCTTGTTCCGCACGATCCACAGCGCGCCGTCGCGGATGCCGGCACCCAGGCAACCGTGAAGCGGCTCACTCAACGCTGCAGCGGTACTCGCTCCAGAACAAGGCAGGCCTTGTGAGCAGCTTGTAGCGGCCGCCTTCGTAGCGATAGGTGGACCGGCTGCGGTGCGGCGTTGCGTCGAATGTCGCGTCCGGGGCGCCGTCGAGAACTTCTGTCGCGGTGATGACTAGATCACGCCAGCCTGTCGTGGGCTGAGGGCCGACGCTCACGGTCAGTCGTGCTTGCTTCCATATCGCGCCTGGGCGTTGGTGGCTGAGGGAGCCTTCCACCGCCTCTTGTGCCATCAAGGGCTGGCAAAAGACGGGTCGCAGCGCACGGCCTTCGGGGACGAGCAGCATCAACTCGTCGTTCCACCAGCCATCGGCGGCGGCAGGTCGTCGGCCTTCGTTGTGAAAGCGCAGGCCCAGCGCACGCACGCCTGGCGCGAGTGCGTAGTTGGCGGTGTCGACCCGCAGACTTTCATCGCCCACTTGGGTGGCCGCATCTTCGCTGACGATGAATCGGCGGCCGTGCAGTACTTTGCCGGTGCGCGCATCCACCAGCGCCACGACGGCAGGGGCCTGCCAGTCCGGTGCTTGCGCGCTGTGTTGCGTCGGACGGAAGGCCATCACGGCGGCAAGCACGCTGTCGGGCGCTGGCGGCCAGGGCTTGCAGTGGGCGGTGGCGACTCGGCCCTCGGTCGGCGTCTTGGCGTCGAACGCGCGCAGCGCCTTCTCGATGCCGTCGCTGCATTGCGCTTGGGCCGCGCCGCAGGAGACGGCGAACCCGATGGCCCACAGGCCTTTCATCCCGCCCGCGCGCTCTTGATCAACGCCTCGATGCGCGGCGTCGTGTTCGTCGCCACCAGCTCGATCTGCGGGTTGGCCTTGGCGAAGACGCGGAACAGCTCGTCGGTGAAGCCGTGGCCGACGTCGGTCACGCCGTCGAAGTCGATGGTGGCGCGCTTGAAGGTGGTCAGCCGCAGGCCCACCCGGCGGGCCTGGGCGCGGGAGTCGAGCGCCTGGCCTTCGCCGGCCAGCAGGCGCAGCTGCACCACGGTCTGGTCGAACTCGATGCCGTCGCCTTGCAGGCTCCAGGTCTCCATGACGCTGTCCAGTGTGCGCGTGGTGTTCAGCGCGATCGCCATGTAGATGCTGCTGCCCTGGCGGGGCAGGGCGCGGCCTCGTTTCCAGCCGCTGCTTTCCCAGGCGCGGCGCTGGTAGGCGGTGTTGTTGGCGTGGATGTCGAACACGTCGGCCAGCTGGCTGCTGAAGAAGAGGCCCCGGCCGGTGTGGGCGTCGGGCGCGCTGGTCAGGCGCCCTTTGCTCAGTTCCAGCATGGCGTGCTGCGGGTCTTCGAGCTGGAAGGCGTTGCAGATCTTGTCGAACACGCCGATGCCGTCGTCGCTCACCAGCAGCTGCACGTGCGTGGGCGTCTGGCGCAGCGACACCGTGACGCTGCTGCCGCCCGAGTGGTCGGCCGCGTTGTTGACCAGCTCGGTGAAGCCGTGGCGGATCATGCGCTCCACCTGCTTGGGCAGCGCGAAATGAGGCGCGAAGTCGCGCTGCCAGGGCAGGTCTTCCTGCAGGCCGTAGAGGGTGTAGCTGCGGGCCACCTGGCGCAGTGCGCCGGGGGCGAAGACCGGGCGGGCGCGCGTGCCCGAGCGCACCAGCCAGCCGGCGTCGACCAGGCGTTTCAGCGCCGCGAGTGTGGCGCGGTGGCTGGCGCCGGTGCGTTCCTCGATGTGGGTGGCCAGATCGTGCGAATGCTCGCTGGCGGCGGCCGTGATCCAGTTGGTGAGGTGGTCGAACACCAGTCTTGTCATTTGCGCATTGTGCTGACTACTCTCATCCATGGGGGGTGGGGCGGTCCCTGACTCCATAGAATCCCGGGCAGTTACGGCGCGGTTACCACCTGCAGTGGGTGTCGCAGTCGGCCCAGGTTTTTCAACTCCACCGGGGAAATCCCATGCCTCTCGTTTCCATGCGCCAGCTGCTGGACCACGCCGCCGACCACGGCTACGGCATTCCAGCCTTCAACGTCAACAACCTGGAGCAGGTGCAGGCCGTCATGGCCGCGGCCGACGAAGTCGGCGCGCCGGTCATCCTGCAGGCCTCGGCCGGTGCGCGCAAGTACGCCGGTGAGCCTTTCATCAAGCACCTCATCCAGGCCGCGGCCGAGATGTACCCGCACATCCCGCTGGTGATGCACCAGGACCATGGCACCAGCCCCAAGGTCTGCGCCGGCGCCATCGAGCTGGGCTTTGGCTCGGTCATGATGGACGGCTCGCTGATGGAAGACGGCAAGACGCCCTCAAGCTTTGACTACAACGTCGAGGTCACCCGCAAGGTCGTCGAGATGGCCCACGCGGTCGGCGTGACGGTGGAGGGCGAACTTGGCTGCCTGGGCAACCTGGAGACGGGTGATGCCGGCGAGGAAGACGGCATCGGCGCGGCCGGCAAGCTCGACCACTCGCAGATGCTGACCGACCCCGAGGAAGCCGCCACCTTCGTGAAGGCCACGCAGCTCGATGCGCTGGCCATCGCCATCGGCACCAGCCACGGCGCCTACAAGTTCAGCCGCAAGCCCACGGGCGACATCCTGGCCATCGGCCGCGTGAAGGAGATCCACGCGCGCATTCCCAACACCCACCTCGTCATGCATGGTTCGTCCAGCGTGCCGCAGGAGCTGCTGGCCATCATCAACCAGTACGGCGGCAAGATGAAGGAGACCTTCGGCGTGCCGGTCGAGGAGATCCAGGAAGCCATCAAGCATGGCGTGCGCAAGATCAACATCGACACCGACATCCGCCTGGCGATGACCGGCGCGGTGCGCAAGTTCATGGCCGAGAACCCCGACAAGTTCGACGCCCGCGAATGGCTCAAGCCCGCCCGCGAGGCGGCCAAGGCCATCGCCAAGGAGCGTTATCTGCAGTTCGGTTGCGAAGGCCAGGCCGGCAAGATCAAGGGCCGCACCCTGGTCGACATCGCGGCGGCCTACGCCCGCGGCGAACTCGCGCAGAAGGTGCAGTGAGCGGGGTGCATGCCTTCACCTACGGCTCGCTGATGTGGGCCGACATCATGGCCCGCGTCTGCGGCCGTGAGTTCGCCAGCGAGCCCGCTTCGCTGGCCGACCACGCCCGCCACCCGGTGCGCGGCCAGGAGTACCCTGGCCTGCGCCCGGCACCGGGCGGCGTCGTGCCGGGGCGGCTCTACCGCGACGTCGACGCCGAGGCCTGGGCGCGCCTGGATGCCTTCGAAGGCGAGGAGTACGAGCGCGCCGAGGTGCAGGTGGCACTGGCCGACGGCCGCGTGGTGCCGGCCCAGGTCTACCGGTTTCGCGAGGCCTTTGCCGGCCGGCTGTTGCCGCAGGCCTGGGATGCCGAGGCCTTTGCCCGGGAGGGGCGAGCGCGTTTCCTTTCGCGCTACGTCGGTTTCGACCTGATCGACACGCGCTGAACCCCGCTGAAGTGCCCACCTCCCGCCCTGGCCGCGGGAGGATCACAATGCACCTCATAACTCCACGATATTGGGGTAGGGGAGTGCGAGATGGATGCACTGCACGGCGCGGTCGGCCTCCAGTGGGCGTGGACGGCGGCGGATCTCGGCATCGGCTTGCTCTGCATCGGCCTGCCGCTGAGCCTGCTGCGTCTGCTGAAGCACCAGCCGCTGGATGCCGCAGGCGGGCTGCTCAGCGCCTCGTCCTTGCTGGTGGCCTTGGCGCAAGGCATGGACATCTGGGCCGTGTGGCAGCCCGACGCTGCGGTGCGCAGCATTGCTGGCCTGGTTACGGCCGCAGGCGCGGCCCTGATGGCCGGCGCCACCTGGCGTCTGATGCCGCGCCTGCCGCGCTTGATGGCCCAGGGCGCCACCGACAGCCAACTGCAGGACATGGGCCGCCTCGGCGAAGTCGAGGCCGAAGCGCGCCGCCTCGCCGCGGTGGTGGAATCGTCGGCCGATGCCATCGTCGTGAAGACGCTGGAAGGCCGCATCACCAATTGGAACGCCGCGGCCGAGCGCATGTTCGGCTACACCGCGGCGGAGGCCGTCGGTCAGCCGGTTCAGATGCTGCTGCCGCCCGAGCGCGAGGCCGAGGAGATGCACATCCTGGCCAGCCTGGCCCAGGGCCAGCAGGTGCCTCCGTTCCGGACCGTGCGCGTGGCCAAGGACGGCCGGCGGCTGGACATCTCGGTGCAGGTGTCGCCGCTGCGCGATCCGGCGGGCCGGGTCATCGGCGGCGTCAAGTCGGCGCGGGACCTGACGCACCAGCGCCAGATCGAGACCGCGCTGCGCCAAAGCGAGGCGCGGCTGCGCTTTGCGCTGGAGTCTGCCGGTCTGGGTGACTGGGAGATGGCGCTGGACACCGGCGTCATCCACCGCTCGCGCCGCCATGACCAATGCTTCGGCCTTGCGGACTCCGCCCAGCCCTGGGACCGCGAACGGCTGCTGGCCGCCGTGCAGGCCGATGACCGCGCCGCCGTGGCCGCCGGCCTGCAGTCGCTGGTGGACAGCAGCGCCCCGTGGCATGCCGAGTTCCGCGTGCAGTGGCCCGACGGCAGCCTGCATTGGCTGCGCATGGACGCGCGCGTGAGCCATGACGGTGGGGGTGAGCCCCGGCTGGTGGGCCTCGTGGCGGATGTGACCGCCACCCGCACCGCCGAGCAGGCCAGGGAGCAGGCGGTGTGGCTGGCTGCGGAGAACCGCCGTGTGCAGGAGTCCAGCCGGCTCAAGAGCCTCTTTCTGGCCAACATGTCGCACGAGCTGCGCACGCCGCTGAACGCCATCATCGGCTTCTCCGACCTCCTCAGCCGCGACGACGCTTCGGCCGACCCCGCGCGCCAGCAGCAGTGGCTGCAGCACATCGCCAGCAGCGGCCGGCATCTGCTGGCCATGATCAACGACGTGCTCGACCTGTCCAAGGTCGAGGCCGGCAAGCTCGACTTCCATCCTGAGCCGCTAGATCTGCCCGCCCTCGTCGACGAAGTCATGACCACCATGGCCGTGCTGGCGGCGCCGCGCGGCATTGCATTGAGTTCGTCCATCGCGCCCGAACTGCGCGACCTGGTGCTCGACCCCGCCCGTCTCAAGCAAGTGCTGCTGAACTACCTGTCCAACGCGATCAAGTTCACGCCGGCCGGCGGGCAGGTGGTGCTGCGCATGGTGGGCGAAGGCCCGCAGCGCTGGCGGCTGGAGGTCGAGGACAGCGGCATCGGCATCCCGGCCGATCGCGTGGGTCAACTCTTCGTGGAGTTCCAGCAGCTGGACGACGGCCTGTCCAAGCGCCACCAGGGCACCGGCCTGGGCCTGGCGCTCACGCGGCGCCTCGTGGAAGCCCAGGGCGGCCGCGTGGGTGTGTACAGCGACCCGGGGCGCGGCAGCCGGTTCTACGCCGTGCTGCCCCGCGAGGCCACCACGGCCGGTGCGCCGGCCCCGCACCCGGACCACCAGCAGCTCGTGGCGCTGCGCGACCATCCACTGCGCGACGGCGTCGCCCGCGAGCTGGCCCAGGCGGGCGTGGCGGCCGACACCGCCGCCACGGCCGCCGAGGTGCTGCGCCTGGCACGCGTGCGGCGCTACACCGAGATGGCCATCGACCTGGGCCTGCCCGATTCGTCAGGCCTGGCGCTGCTGGACGCGCTGCGCAGCGGTGGACCGTCTCGTCACGCCGCAGTCAAGGCGCTGGCCTTGACGCCCCCCTCCGGCGCGGGCGTGGCCTTTCCCGTGGCCGATGTGCTGGCCAAGCCCCTGCGCCGGGCGGCGCTGGCACGCGCCCTGGTGCCGCTGCGTGACCGCCTCCTGCCCGGGCGGCCGGTGCTGGTGGTGGACGACGAGGCCGCCTCCCGCGAGCTCATGTGCGTGGCGCTGCAGGCCAGCGGCATCGAATGCCGGGCCCTGGACAGCGGCGCGGCCGCGCTCGCCCAGCTCGACGTCCTGCAGCCCGCCGCCATGGTGCTGGACCTGATGATGCCGGGCATCGATGGCTTCCAGGTGCTGCATGAGCTGCGCCGCCACCCGCGCTGGGCCGATCTGCCCGTCATCGTCTGGAGCGCCCTGGCGCTGGGGGTGGATGAAATCGAGTCGCTGTCGCGCTCGGCGCATGCCATTGCCGAGGACCGGGGCCGCCAGCCGCAGGCCGAGGTCAGTGATGCCCTGCTGAGGGCGGCACAGCAGCGCCGGCGTGCCAAGGGGCAGGGGAGGGGCTGAGCCCGGCGGTGCGGCTTCTAGAATCGCGGGCTTCTGCCCGAGCCCAGTCGCTCCGAGACGCCATGCCCCAAGCCCTCTACGAATCCCGCCTGCCTTCCCTCCCCCTGCTCGGCCGCGGCAAGGTGCGCGAGAACTACGCGGTGGGCGAGGACCGCATCCTCATGGTGGCCAGCGACCGCCTCTCGGCCTTCGACGTCATCATGGGCGAGCCCATCCCCGGCAAGGGCGCGCTGCTCACGAAGATGGCGCTGTTCTGGTTCGACAAGCTTCAGGGCATCGTGCCCAACCACCTGACCGGCGACGACCCGCTGGCCGCGGTCGCGACCGACGCCGAGCGCGATCAGATCCGCGACCGCGCCATGCTCGTCAAGCGCCTCAAGCCCCTGCCGATCGAGGCGGTGGTGCGCGGCTACCTCGCCGGCAGCGGCTGGGCCGAGTACCAGAAGTCGCAAAGCGTCTGCGGCGTGGCCCTGCCTGCCGGCCTGCGCAACGCCGACAAGCTGCCCGAGCCCATCTTCACGCCCGCCACCAAGGCCGAGATGGGCGACCACGACGAGAACATCAGCTTCGAGCAGGCCGCAGCCATCATCGGCCCGGAGCTGGCGGCCCGGGTGCGCGACATCTCCATCCAGCTCTACCAGCGTGCGGCCGATTTCGCGCTCACCAAGGGCATCATCATTGCCGACACCAAGTTCGAGTTCGGCCTGGACGCCGACGGCACGCTCACGCTGATGGACGAGGTGCTGACGCCCGATTCCTCTCGCTACTGGCCGGTCGAGAGCTACACCCCGGGCAGCAACCCGCCGAGCTACGACAAGCAGTTCGTGCGTGATTGGCTGGAGGCCGTGCGCATCGACGGCCAGCCCTGGGGCAAGAAGGCACCCGCCCCGGCCCTGCCGCCAGAGGTCATCGCCCACACGGTGCAGAAGTACGAGGAAGCCCTGCAGCGGCTCACCGCATGAGCGCGAGCGCCGCAGCGCCCGTGAAGCTGCGCAGCCGCCTGGCGCAGAAGCTCGACGCCGAGATCGCCTCGGCTGCAGCCGTGCCGGCGCGGGCGGCGGTGCTGCAGGTGCAGCGGGCCATCCTGTGGCTGCGCCATGGTCGCGCGGCCGAGGCGCGTGAAGAACTCAACCGGCTGCAGGCCCGGGCGCTGGTGCATCCACGGGTCGACCTGGCCGCCTGGCTGCACCTGGCCGAGGGCCTGACCGCCTACTTCAGCGCCTTCGGCGGTGGGGCGCGTGAACGCATGCGCCGCGCCCACGTGATGGCCGCGGCCGCCGGCCTCAAGGGCCTGCAGGCCGTGTGCGATGCCTGGCTGGCGCAAATGGCCTTCGTCGAGCGCGACATCGACGGCCTGGTCACCCACGCCACGGCCGTGCTGGCCGCGCCTGCCGACAACGGGGCTGCCTGCCGCGTGGCCTCGGCCCTGGGCATGGCCTGGGACCTGGCCCAGGACGAGGCCTCGGCGTCGGCCTGGTACGCCTGGGGGCGCCGCGCCGGCAGCGCCGATGGCGACGATGCCGCGCTCGCAGCCCTGCTCTACAACCAGATGCAGATGCGCGCCCTGCGCATCCGGCATGCGGCGCTCGCCGGCGAACCCGGCGAGGCGCCTGCGGTGCTGCTGGGGGTCGATTCCATCGGCCATTTCGACGATGCCGTCGGCGGCTCGGCACGGGCCGACCTCACCCCGCTGCTGCGAGCCCAGCTGCTCACCGTGCAGGGCGACTTTGCCGCGGCGGCCCCGCTGCTCGAAGCTCATCTGCCCGAGGCCATCGCCGCCGGCCTGGCCCGCACCGGAGGCAGCCTGCTGGCCGACCTGGCTTGGTGCTGGGCCAACACCGGTGACACCACCCGCGCCCGCGCACTGGCTGACCAGGCCGCGGTGGAGGTGCTGGCCGAAGACTCGCCCCACTGCGACCTCGACGAACGCGCCGCGCTGCATGCCCGGCTGGCCCAGGTGTATGCACGCCTGAACGAAGCCGGCCTGGCCGCCCGCCACGGCGACGCCGCCCAGGCCGCCTGGGCCGATGACGCCGCCCAACGGCGACTCTGGTCGACCCGCCTGAGCCGCGCGGGTTTGGGTACTCCGCCACGCTGATCCCGCATTTATCGGCTGATCGACGGCCTTGGGCTGCGTTACGCTCATTGGTCTATGACCGCTGACGCCCGCGACGACGCCACGCCCAACGCCTTGCCGGTGGGCACGCGCTTTGGCGAGCTGGAGATCCTCGGCACGCTGGGAGTGGGCGGCTTTGGCATCGTCTACCTGGCGCGCGACCACGCACTGGAGCGCGATGTGGCGGTCAAGGAATACATGCCCAGCCAGTTCGCCTCGCGCGACGGGCGCAGCCATGTGTCGGTGCGTGCGGCCTCCATGCGCGAGACCTTTGAGCTGGGGCTGAGCAGCTTCGTCAATGAAGCCAAGCTGCTGGCGCGCTTCGATCACCCGTCGCTGCTCAAGGTCTACCGCTTCTGGGAGGCCAACGGCACGGCCTACATGGCCATGCCGCGCCTGAGCGGCCAGAGCCTGCGCGAAGCTCGCACCACCCAGACCACGCCGCCACCGGCTGCCTGGCTGCGGCGCGTCTTCGACGCGGTGCTCAGCGGCCTGGAGGCGCTGCACGCCCAGCAGGTCTGGCACCGCGACGTGGCGCCCGACAACATCCTGCTGCCGGCCGACGGTGGCCCGCCGATCCTGCTGGACTTCGGCGCCGCGCGCCAGGCCATCGGCGACCGCACGCAGTTGTTCACCGCCATCCTCAAGCCCAGCTTTGCGCCCATCGAGCAGTACGCCGAGGCCACCACGCTGCGCCAGGGGCCCTGGACCGACTTCTACGCGCTGGCCGCGGTCATGTACGAGCTGCTGACCGGCCGCCCGCCGCCACCCGCCACCGCGCGTGCGATGACCGACGAATGCGAGCCCCTGGCCACGCAGGCGCTGGCTGGCTACGAGTCGACTTTCCTGGCGGGCCTGGACTGGGCGCTGCGCGTCCCGCCGCACCAGCGCCCGCCGACCGCCGCGGCCTGGCGCGAGGTGCTGGAGGGTCGCGCCCCCGTGCCGGCCCCCCAGGCTGTGGCGCCTCGGCCCGCACCGGTGCCACCGCCGCCGCCCCCGGCGCCGATGCAGTTGCTGGATCTGGAGTTTGCGGACACCGTGCAGGCCGTGCCCTCCCAGTTCGAGATGCCGGAGGCGCTGGCCGCGCAGATGAGAGCGCCCGAGCCGCCACCCAAGGCCAAGGCGAAGCAGGTCTTGAAGCCCCGCCAGCCCATGCCGACGGCCTCGACGCCCGCCAGGCCCGTGGCGCCCACACCCTGGCGTTTCGGCTCCGGCCCGTTGATCCTGGGCGGTGGCGTCGCGGCCCTGGTGCTGCTGGGCGTGTTCGCGCTGCAATTGCGCCCGCGCCCGGCTCGGCTGGAGGTGGCGCAGCCCATGCCCGAGGCGTCCGCGCCTGAGCCCGCGGCAGCGGCCTCGGTGCCTGTGGCGGAGGTGGCGGCAGCGAGTGAGCCGGAAGTGGCTGTCGCCCCGGCACCGCCGCCGCCCGCCAGCGTCGCTGCAGCCCCGGTAGCGCCGGCGCCCCGCCCGGCCGTTGCCCGGCGCGAGCCCAAGCCCATCCTGACCGAGAAGGCGGGAGAGTTCAGGCCGGTGGCGTCGCCGGTCGCCGAGGCCCCGGCGCCTGTGGCTGCCAGCGCCGCGCCCAAGCCGGCGCCCGAGCCGGCAGCCCCGGCCGAGCCCAAGACGGCCAGCGAGGCCTGCGGCGGCCGCGTGCTGTTCGCGCGGGCCTGGTGCATCGACCGGCAATGCGAGAAGCCGATCTACCGGGATGACCCCGACTGCGTGCGGCTGCGTGACATCCGCAGCAGCCGCAACAACAACCCCTGATCGCAGCGCAGCGCGCCGAGCGCACGGCCATGGTCGACGCTGGCCAATCGTGACGTAGTGCCCGCGATGGCGTGTGATGCGCGCCGCGCGGCGCCCTGGCATCAGCTTTGTCAGCTCGCCGTCAAGCGGGGCGCGGGTAATGCGCTCCAGTCCGCGCGCCCCGGCGGCTCTCACTTGACCGCCACGCCATGCCTGCCTCCCGTCCCTATCCCTGCGTCCACGTGCTGGACCTGACTGCCCGCCTGGGCGACCACGCGCTCGCGCAGCTCGGCAAATCCATCCAGGACGAAATCGGTTACTGGCGCGACCTGCCGCTTAGCGATCATCCCCGCGCCCATCGGGTGGACTGGCAGCGCCCGGGCGCCGCCGCACCGCAACCGCCCGCGGCCGATGCAGGGGCGCTCATCGTGCTGATCGGGCCTGGTGCGTTGAGCCGGCTCGACGCCATCCTGACTTTGGTCGCCTCCTTTGACGGCCCCGTGACGATGCTGCTCACGCCCAGTGCCATCGTCGAGGAGCTGCACCTGAAGTCCCGTCGGGCGACGCTGTCGCCCCGCGTAGAAGTCCACCGTCTGCCGTCCAGCGAGCCCTCCACGATGTGGTTGGTGCTGCTGGAACAGATCACCAAGGTGCCCGCGCCCGTGCTGGCCGATGGCACTGACCCTTTTAACGGAGAAACTTCGATGTCCTCGAATCTCAAGCAGTCCATGGAGGCTGCCATGACCATCAACGGCGCGCTGGCAGCAGCGCTCGTCGACCTCAACAGTGGCATGTGCCTGGCCACGGCCGGCGGTGGGCTGGATCTGGACCTGGCCGCAGCCGGCAACACCGAGGTGGTGCGCGCGAAGCTCAAGACCGTGGAGTCCTTGGGCCTGCGCCGCGGCATCGAGGACATCCTGATCACGCTGGTGGATCAGTACCACCTGATCCGGCTGACACCGACGCACCCAGGGCTGTTCCTGTATCTGGTGCTGGACAAGGCCAAGGGCAACCTGGCCCTGGCTCGCTACAAGCTGAGCGACATCGAGCGCAGCATCAGCGTCTGATCGCGTTTTGCGCCGCTGCGGCGCCTCAGAACAGCGCCATCGACAGCTTGCGGCGGTAGCTGTCGATCAGCGGGTCGCTCTGCACGACGGCGGCCTTGCCGGCGATTTCGAGCGTGCCGGTCTTGGCTTCGGCCGCCGGCTTCGGGGCGGGCTTGGTCAGCAGCTCCAGGATGGCGACATAGGTCTTGCGCGCGGCTTCGCCGTTCCAGGTCTTGTCGCGCATGATGATTTCCAGCAGCTCATCCATGGCTTCGGTGAAGCGTTGGCTGGCCAGGTGCAGCTGGGCGAGCGTGAAGCGGGCGTCGAAGTCGCGCTTGTTGGTGGCGATGGCGGCCTGCAGGGCGGCAGGATCGGCCCCCGCCGCAGCATCGAAGGCGGTGAGCCAGGTGGCCAGGGCCGCCAGGCGCGGGGCCGGCGTCAGGGTGTCGGCCGCCTTGGCCGCCACCGGGGCAAAGGCCTCGCGGGCTTCGGCCAGCAGGCCCAGCTCCAGCAGGGCCTTCACGTAGTCGAAGCGGGCGGCATCGTTGGCGGGGTCGAGTTCCACCGCGTGCGCGAGCTTGCCCAGCGCGGACTCCAGGTCGCCGTCTTCTAGCAACTCCTGGGCTTCGGCGAGATCCGCCTCGGCTTCGAGTGCTTCACCGGCGGGCACATGCTTGTCCAGGAACTCGCGGATCTGCGCCTCGGGCAGGGCGCCCACGAAACCGTCCACCGGCTGGCCGCCCGCGAACATCACGCAGAACGGAATCGAGCGCACCCCGAACATCTGGCTGAGCTGCCCGGCGATCTCGGGCACCTCGTCGCTGTTGAGCTTGGCCAGCGTGAAGCGACCGGCGTAGGCCACCTCCAGCTTCTCCAGGATGGGGCCGAGCGTGCGGCAGGGGCCGCACCACGGCGCCCAGATGTCCAGCAGCACGGGACGCTGCTGGGAGGCGACGATCAGTTCGGCTTCGAAGTTCTGGAGGGTGATGTCGATCATGGCTGCAAGGTGGTCGTCGGGGCAGTTGGTGTCTCGGCTTCTACAATTCAAGGCTTTCCAGAGCCCCGGAGCGAGACCTTGTCCACCCCAGCCCCCCAGAACCCCGACGCCGTCATCGGCATCGTCATGGGCTCCAGCAGCGACTGGGAGACGATGAAGCTGGCGGCCGAGATTCTGACCGAGTTCGGTGTCGCCTTCGAGGCGCGCGTCGTGTCGGCCCACCGCATGCCCGACGAGATGTTCGCCTACGCCGAGGCCGCCAGCGGCCGGGGCCTGAAGGCCATCATCGCCGGCGCGGGCGGTGCGGCCCACCTGCCGGGCATGCTCGCCGCCAAGACCACGGTGCCGGTGCTCGGCGTGCCGGTGGCCAGTCGGCACCTGCAGGGCGTCGATTCCCTGCACAGCATCGTCCAGATGCCCAAGGGCATCCCGGTGGCCACCTTCGCCATAGGCAACGCGGGTGCCGCCAACGCGGCGCTGTTTGCGGTCGCCATGCTGGCCACGGGCGACGCGGCGCTGCTGGGCAAGCTGCAGGCCTTCCGCGCTCGCCAGACGGCGGCGGCCCAGGCCATGAGCGAGGAACTCCGCTGATGCCGCCGCTGCTTCCCGGCACCGCGACCCTCGGCGTCCTCGGTGGTGGCCAGCTCGGCCGCATGTTCGTGCATGCCGCCCAGGCGATGGGCTATCGCTGCATCGTGCTCGACCCCGACGCCATCAGCCCGGCAGGCGCCGTGGCCGAGAAGCACATCCAGGCCGACTACCTCGACCATCTCGGCCTCGCCCAGCTGGCGCGTGATTGCGATGCCATCACCACCGAGTTCGAGAACGTGCCTGCGCTGGCCCTCGAAACGCTGGCCGGCATGCGCGTGGTGGCGCCCGCCGCGGCAGCCGTGGCCGTCTGCCAGGACCGGGCGGTGGAGAAGGCGCATTTCGAGTCGGCCGGCGTGCCCTGCGCGCCGCATGCCGTCATCACGAACGACATCGAGCTGGCCGCTGTCGACCCAGCCCTGCTGCCCGGCATCCTCAAGACCAGCCGCATGGGCTATGACGGCAAGGGCCAGGTGCGGGTCAAGACCGCCGCCGAGCTGGCCCAGGCCTGGCATGACCTCAAGCGCGTGCCCTGCGTGCTGGAGCAGATGCTGCCGCTCAAGGCCGAGCTGAGCGTGCTGGTGGCGCGCGGCGCCGACGGCCAGGTGGTGACCTACCCCGTGCAGCAGAACCTGCACCGCGGCGGCATCCTGGCGGTGACCGAAGTGCCGGCGCCCGACGTGCCGGCCGAGGTGGCCACCCTCGCTATCGCCTCGGCCCGCCAGGTGGCGCAGGCGCTGGCCTATGTGGGCGTGCTGTGCATCGAGTTCTTCTGGCTGGATGACGGCCGCCTCGTGGTCAACGAGATGGCGCCGCGCCCGCACAACTCCGGCCACTGGACGATGAACGGCGCCAGCGTGTCGCAGTTCGAGCTGCAGGTGCGGGCCCTGGCCGGGCTGCCGCTGCCCGAGCCGCGGCAGCATTCGGCCAGCGTCATGCTCAACCTGCTGGGCGACCTGTGGTTCACCGCCGCGGGCGGTCCCACGCCCCCGCCGTGGGATCGCGTGCTGGCCCTGCCCGGCACGCACCTGCACCTGTACGGCAAGGCCGAGGCGCGGCAGGGCCGCAAGATGGGCCACCTCAACATCACCGCGGACACCCCCGAGGGGGCACATGCGGTGGCGTTGCAGGCGGCGGCGCTGCTCGGCCTGCCCACCGACTTCTGATGCTGGCCCTGCCTGGTCATGACCCGCAAGCCGTCCAGGCGGCTGCCCGCTGCCTGGCCGAGGGCAACCTGCTCGGCTTGCCCACCGAGACCGTCTACGGCCTGGCGGCCCGCGCCGATCAGGACGCCGCGGTCGCCAAGATCTTTGCCGCCAAGGGCCGCCCCAGCGATCACCCGCTGATCGTGCACGTGCTGGACGCTGCCGCTGCCGAGGCCTTTGCCGACCACCTGCCCGCCACGGCGCGCCGGCTGATGGAGGCCTTCTGGCCCGGCCCGCTCACCGTCATCGTGCCGCGCAAGCCGGGCGTGGCCGTGGCGGCGGCGGGCGGCCACGCCACGGTGGCCTTGCGTTCGCCGGCCCATCCGGTCGCCCGCGCCGTGATGGCGGCCGCCCGCGACCTCGGCGTCGATGGCCTGGCCGCCCCGAGCGCCAACCGCTTCGGCCGCGTGAGCCCGACCCAGGCCCGGCATGTGGTGGACGAGTTCGGTCCGGGCCTGATGGTGCTGGATGGGGGCGCCTGCGAGGTGGGCATCGAGTCCACCATCGTCGACTGCAGCCGGGCCCGCCCGGCGCTGCTGCGCCCCGGCCTGCTGGCCCAGTCGCGCATCGAGGCGGTGCTGGGCGAGCCCCTGAGGGCACCCGACGCGGCTGCGCCCAAGGCCTCGGGCACCCTGGCCGCGCATTACGCACCCAGTGCCCGCGTGCGCCTGCTGGATGGCGAGGCCTTGGCTTTACGTTTTGCCACAGCGACCGCCAGCGGGAGTCTAGAAGGGGTGGCGGTATATTCACGCGCCCAGCTCCCGGCGTGGCGCTGGCAGGCGATGCCGTCCGACCCGGCGGCAGCGGCCCACGAACTGTTTGCGGTGCTGCGCGAGCTGGACGCCGCCGGCGCCCGGGAAATCTGGGTCGAGGCGCCGCCCCGCGACCCGGCATGGGCCGGTGTGCGAGACCGGCTGAGCCGGGCCGCCGCCGCCTTCACCGATTGAGTTTTGTCCCTGAGTTGATCGTCATGCAACGTGTTGTCTCCCAGAATCTGAAGCGCACCCTGGCCCTGGCCACGGTGGCAGCAGCCGCCCTGCTGGCTGGCTGTGGCGGTGGCAGCACCCAGCAGATCGACCCCTTCGCCCCGACGCGCGCGATCGCCTTCGGCGATGAAAGCGCGGCCATCCTGACCAGCGGCAAGAAGTACGGCGTGAATGGTCTGAACGCCGACACCCAGCTGATCGATTGCCGCATCAACCCGAACTGGGCCCAGGCGCTGGCGACCGGTTTCGGCTTCATCTACCCGCAGTGCAACAACGACTTCGTCGCGTTGCCGCAGGGCATCATGTATGCGGGCGACGGCTACAAGGTGGCCGACGTGCGCGACAAGATCGACCAGCACCTGTCCAACGACCGCTTCGGCCCCAAGGACATCGTCGGCATCATGGTCGGCGTGAACGACATCCTGGAGCTGTACCGCCAGTATCCGCAGCAAAGCCGCGATTCCCTGCTCAACGAGGCCAAGGCCCGCGGCAAGCTGCTGGCTGACCAGGTCAACCGTATCGCCAACGCCAACGGCCGCGTGGTGGTCACCACCATCTTCGACGTCGGCCTGACCCCCTTCGCCCAGAAGGAAAAGCTGCAACAGACCGACATCGACCGGGCGATCTTCCTGAACGACCTGAGCACGGCTTTCAATACCGCGCTGCGGTTGAACGTGCTGAACGACGGCCGCCTCGTGGGCCTGGTGCTGGTGGACGAAACCATCCAGCAGATCTCGCGCTTCCCGGCGGCCTTTGGCTACACCAATGTGGTGGATGCCGCCTGCCGCACCGACATCGCGCGCCAGGACTGCACGCCCAACACGCTGGTGACCGACGCCAACCCGAACCAATGGCTGTGGGCCGGTGACACCCTGCTCAGCCCGGTCGCGCAGCAACGCATCGGCGCACTGGTGCTGGCGCGCGCCAAGAACAACCCGTTCTGAACGTCCCACCCCGTACCGGCTTCGCCATGCCAAGGCCAGTGGCCTTGTCGTTGCGCAGGCAAGAAGCGCCTACTGGGCTCTTCTTGTCCGGCTTCACCCCCCTCAAGGGGGCACTCCGGCTGCCCGGCAAAGCCGGATCAGCGCGAGTTGCTGGAGGGGCAGCCGGCCTGCGGCGGCCTTGAGCTGTACCCTGCGGGGCGGCCGCTGCCGGCGTCAGGAGGTGCTCGAACGGAGTTCGCGGCGCAGGATCTTGCCGACGTTGGTCTTGGGCAGCTCGTCGCGGAACTCGATGAACTTGGGGCGCTTGTAGGCCGTCATCTGCTGGGCGCAGTAGTTGGCGAGGTCTTCCTCGGCCAGGGCCGGGTCGCTCTTCACGACGAAGAGCTTGACCGCTTCGCCCGACTTGGCGTCGGGCACGCCGACCGCGGCGCATTCGAGCACGCCGGGGAAAAGGTTGACCACCTGCTCGATCTCGGTCGGGTAGACGTTGAAGCCGCTGACCAGGATCATGTCCTTCTTGCGGTCGACGATGCGCACATAGCCGCTCGCGTCCATGATGCCGATGTCGCCGCTCTTGAAGAAGCCGTCGTCGGTCATGACGTTGGCGGTTTCGTCGGGGCGCTTCCAGTAGCCGGCCATCACCTGCGGGCCGCGGATGCAGATCTCGCCGCGCTCGCCCAGCGGCACGTCGCGGCCGTCGTCGTCGCGGATGGCGATCTCTGTGGACGAGATCGGCAGGCCGATGCTGCCGTTGAACACGCGCAGGTCCAGCGGGTTGATCGTGGCGGCCGGTGAGGTCTCGGACAGGCCGTAACCTTCCACCACCGGGCAGCCGGTCACCTTGAGCCACTTCTCGGCTGTGGCCTGCTGCACGGCCATGCCGCCGCCGTTGGAGATGACGAGCTCGGAGAAGTCCAGGCGCGAGAAGCCCGGCTCGTTGGCCAGCGCGTTGAACAGCGTGTTGACCGCCGGGAAGATGTGGATCTTGTGGCCGCGCAGCGTCTCGATGAAGCCGGGGATGTCACGCGGGTTGGGCACCAGGATGTTGAGGTGACCCATGCGCGCGCCCAGCATGAAGCAGGCCGTCAGCGCGAAGATGTGGTACAGCGGCAGCGCGCAGACGTTGGTGAACTGCATGTCCTGGGGAAGCTTGGCCAGCATCGGCTGGAACCAGGCCTCGACCTGCAGGATGTTGGCAACGATGTTGCGGTGCAGGAGGGTGGCGCCCTTGGACACCCCGGTCGTGCCGCCGGTGTACTGCAGGAAGGCGACGTCATCCGGCCCGAGCTCGGGCTTCTTCAGATTGAGCCGCTCGCCATGGCGCAGTGCCTCGTTGAAGCGCACCACCGTGCGGCCCTCGCCTACCGGCAGGCGGAACTCCGGCACCATCTTTTTGAGGTGGCGCACCGCGAAGTTGATCAGCGGGCCCTTCCACCAGTTCAGCAGGTCACCCATGGAGGCCAGCACCACATGCTTTACGTCGGTGGCGGCGATGACCTCTTCCAGCGTGTGCGCGAAGTTCTCCAGCACGACGATGGCCCGTGCGCCGGAGTCCTTGAGCTGGTGCTCCAGTTCGCGAGGCGTGTACAGCGGGTTCACATTCACTACCACGAAGCCCGCCCGCAGGATGGCCGCGATGGCTACGCCGTACTGCAGCACGTTGGGCATCATGATGGCGACGCGGTCGCCTTGCTTGAGCCCTTGCGCCTGCAGCCAGGCGCCGAGCTGCTGGGAGAGCTGGTCGATCTCCGAGAAGCGCATGCGCTGGCCCATGCAGATGGCGGCATCGCGCTGCGCGTGCTTGCGGAAGGCTTCGTCCAGCAGTTGCACCAGCGAGCGGTAGACGCTGGTGTCGATGGTGGCGGGCACGCCGGCCGGGTAACTCGCCAGCCAAGGCTTGGTGGCGGATGTCGCCTCCGGGACAGCGGCGGCTTCTTCGGCAAGGACGGCGGTCATCGGCGGGACCCTTCTGGCGTGCAACGCGTGGAGCCGTCGATGGTGGTTCGCCCGGTTACTTCAAGCTAGGGGAGTTGCCCTAGGGTTGCGGCGTCTGCTTGAAACAAACCGCGAGCGAGGGCGTCCTCGCGCTGTCGCACAGTGGACAGGAACTCCGCTGCGCCGCGCATGGCACGGAAGGTGTCGAAGCCGCTTTCGAGGAAGTTCTGCAGTGCCCCCAGCCCCGCGAGCTGCGCCGGGCCGCGCATCAGCCGCAGCGATTGGCGCAGCAGCGGCTTGCGGGTGAGCTGGTCCAGCGCATTGCCCACCGCCATGGTGAGCTCGATCTGCTGCTGCCGGGCAGCCGGCTCGCCGCAGGCGCGCCAGGCCTCGGCATAGCGTGCGGGCGTGATGTCGGCGGCGTCGAGCCGCTCGGCCATGCGGGTGTCCAGCCGCTCCGAGAGCGCATGCAGGCGGGCCAGGCGGGCGACGGTGTCGACCACCTCGTCGGGGAAGAGCCGGGTCAGCGTCGGGATGACGCGGGCGAACTGCGCATCGCGCTGGCGGAAGTCGTCAGGACCGTAGAGCTCCTGCAGGAAGAAGCGGGTCGCGGCCTGGTAGCGCGGGTGGGCCAGCAGGTCGGCATAGGTGTGCGCAAAGCGCCGCTGCTGGTAGGCCTTGAGCGCCTGCACGCGGGCGTCGAGTGCAGGGTCGGCGGCGCGTCGCGCGCGCTCGGCATCGACGGCGCGCAGTTCGTTCAGCAGGGAGTCGGCGGTCAGCGGGTCCATGGGGCAGACACCATTTTGGCGCGCCCAGGGCCGGCCCATGCGGCCAGGTGCCCCAGGGCCGTCGTGTCAGCCGGCCCTAGACTGGCCCGATGAATGCAAGCCTGCAGCGCTTCTGGGTTCTTGTGCGCCTCTCACTGGCCGTGGCCGTGGGCTGGGTCGCGGGGTGGGGATGGGGATGCGCCACGCTGGCGCTTCAGAGCCTGGTGCTGGCCCTGGGTTTCGTGCAACTGCGCTGGGTCAACCAGCCAGCGCCGGGCTGGGGCGACTTGCTCAAGGCCTGGGCGGGCGAGGCGGTGGCCAGCGAGCTGGCCTTCTCTTGGCGCCAGCCTTGGCGCGAATGGGCCGAGCCTGACCACCTGCCCGCTGGTACCCGCCAGGGTGTGCTGCTGGTGCACGGCTTTGCCTGCAACCGCGGCCGCTGGAACGGCTGGATGCGCCGGCTGCGGGCCGATGGCGTCGCCTTTGTCGCGCCGTCGCTGGAGCCAGCTTTCGGCAGCATCGATGACTATGCCGAAGAGATCGAGGCGGGCGTGCGCCGCCTGATGGCCGCCACCGGGCGCATGCCGGTGGTGTGCGCTCACAGCATGGGCGGCCTCGCGCTGCGGGCCTGGTGGCGCAAGTACGGCGCGCTGCATGCGCAGGCGCCGCACGCCATCACGCTCGGCTCACCCCACCAGGGCACCCGCATGGCGGCGCTGGGCCTGGGGGTGAACGCGGCCCAGATGCGCCGCGGCAGCGCCTGGCTCGCAGCCCTGCCGGGCCTGCCGGATGTCGACTGCTTCTGGACGCCCTGCGACCAGGTGGTCAACCCGGCTGCCACCGCCATCCAGGCCGAAGGGCGCGCGCACCGGGTGGACGCGGTGGGGCATATGGGCCTGGTGCATTCCGACGCCGCCTGGCAGCAGCTGCAGGCGGGGCTGCGCGGATAGGGCTTCGTTCAGCCGCGGCCTGCGGCCTGGAACACCGCCATGCCCTGCACGAGCTGCTGCGCCTGCTGGCGCAGGCTGGAGGCTGCGGCGGCCACTTCTTCCACCAGCGCGGCGTTTTGCTGCGTGGCCTGGTCCATCGCGCGCACGGCTTCGCCCACCTCGGTCACGCCCGCGGCCTGCTGGTCGCTTGCGACGGTGATCTCGGCCACGATGTCGGTCACGCGGCGGATGCTGCCGACCAGCTCGCCCATCGTCGCGCCCGCTTGCGCAACGAGCGTGCTGCCTTGCTCGACCCGCTCCACGCTGGTGCCGATCAAGGTCTTGATTTCCTTGGCCGCGCCGGCCGAGCGCTGGGCCAGGCTGCGCACTTCGCTGGCCACGACCGCGAAGCCCCGGCCTTGTTCCCCGGCGCGGGCTGCCTCGACGGCGGCGTTCAGCGCCAGGATGTTGGTCTGGAAGGCGATGCCGTCGATGACGCCGATGATGTCTGCGATGCGGCGCGAGCTTTCATTGATGCCGTCCATGGTGCTGACGACCTGGCCCACCACGGCGCCGCCCTGTTGGGCCACCGCGCTGGCGGCGCGGGCCAGCTGATCGGCCTCGCGCGCATTGGCGGCCGACTGCTGCACCGCGGCGGTCAGCGTCACCATGCTGCTGTAAGTGCGCTGCAGGTTGGCGGCGGTCTGCTCGGTGCGCTGGCTCAGGTCCTGGTTGCCCTCGGCGATCTCGCTGCTGGCCACTTCCACGCCCGACGCGCCGGTGCGCACCGCGGCCACGGCCGTCTCCATGCGCGCCAGCATGGCCAGCAGCGCCTGGCCGCCTTCGCTCTGCGCAGCGGCACCCGCCAGGTCCAGGCGGATGCGGCCTTCGGCGTCGACCTGCTTGACCAGCGCGATCAGCTCCTCGCCCGCCAGTGCCGAGCGGCGCATGTTGACGGCCAGGATGACTTCGATCGACGTCTGGATGACCACGTACACCGCATGCAGCACCACCCGGCCGAAGTCGGCCTGCGGCGTGCAGAAGAAGCCCAGGCCGGCCGCCTGCAGCCGGTCGAACAGGACGTGGTGCACGGCGAACAGCGCGGCACCGAAGACGATCACCGTCCAATCCAGGTAGACCAGCAGGAAGGCCAGCACCACGAACACGCCGAAGTGATATTCCAGCTGCCCGCCGGCCAGCTGGATCTGCAGCGCCACCAGGCTCACGAGCACGAAGGTGTAGGCGTAGCGCAGGGCCTTGCCGTCGGTCAGTGCGCGGCTGACGGCCGCAACAGCCGCGAGCCCGAGCGTCAGACCCGCCGAGAAACCCAATTGCTCCCGGCTCGCACCGAGGGCCAGCGCAGCCAGCGCGGCAATGGCGATGGCCACCAGCAGGACACGGTCCCCCAGCAGGGAGCGGGCGCTCCGGGAGACGGGGGCGGTGGATGAAACGGCGGACATGATGCGCGGTAAATGCTAAAAACCATAAATCTATACACAGTTGGACGGTTTGGCTCACCGCTCGCGACGAGGGCCGTGATGGTTGGCACACCATTGCCTGACGCGTGCGTGGCCCGCTGCCTTCACTCGTCGGATCCAGCCGCTTCAGCCCGCCACGGCCAGGAAGCGCGCCAGCGAGGTGATGTCGACGGCGCAATGGCCGCCGTACAGCGGATGCCATTCGGTATCGACACCCAACGCCTGGGCCCGCGTCGCCAGCGCCTGGGTGCCCTCGAAATTGCCGTAACGGTCATACAAGCCGCAGGACAGGTACAGCGCGGGCCGCCGCGGGGCGCGGGCCAGGGTCTCGATCAGGGCCAGCGGTGATGCCCGCGCCCATTCGGCGTCATCAGCCACATGCTGGCGGGCCAGCCACCACACGCCGAAGGCGACCTTGGGGTCGGCGCCGGTGCGCTGCAGGGCGGCGCGGAGTGTGCCCAGGCTCGCGAACGGCGAGTCTTGGTAGACGCCGGGGCAGAGGGCGGCGATCCGGTCGAAGCGGCCGGGCTGGCTCAGGCCCAGCGTCAGCACGTTCAGGCCGCCCATGGATTCGCCCACCAGCATGCGCCGACGCGGTGTGCCCGTTCGCGCATCGAGCTGCGCATCCAGCCGGTCCAGCTGTGGCCCGATGCGGTCCAGCAGTCCGCTGCGCGGCGCTTGCCCGCGCGGCGTCAGCAGCCATTCCCGCCCGTAGGACAGGGTCACGACCGTCGGTGCCGGCAGGCCCCGGCGCTGCCATTCTCCCTGCACCTGGGCGGTGAAGTAGCTCGGGTCGTTCCAGGCCTCGGCGTCCAGACCGCGGCCATGCAGGTGGTAGACACGATCTGGGGCGCTCGGGCCGGTGGGCTGGTTGATGCAGTAGTGCAAGTCGTCCAGCGTGCCGCAGGTTTGCCGAGCGGGCGTGAAGGTGACGGCCTGCTCGCCTTGAGGGGCGGTGAGCCGGGCCCAGGCCATGGACGCCAGCGCCACGAGCGCCAGCAGGATCAGGGCGGGCAGGGCGAGGCGGTGCGCCAGGCGGTGCAGGGAAGAGGTGTTCATCGGAAGTGCTCGTTGAAAGGCTGGGCCGTTCGGCCATGCGGCAGCTCACCGCGGCTGCGGTGCGACAGGGGAAGGGGGTGTCAGGCCAGGCCGGCGCGGGGCA
>JAIPCJ010000216.1 GCA_021738245.1 Methylotenera sp.
GCCCCCGGCCGCGGCACGGCCCGCCGCGGCGGCCCCGGCGCCCGTCGGCATGCCTGCCGGCCCCGCCGGTCGCGAGGCCCCGATGGCCCTGGAGGCGCTCACCTCGGCCAGCCTCAATCCGCTGGTGGCCGCAGCCATGCCGCTGCTGTCGGCGGCGCCGCGCATCCGCCACAGCGCGCAGCACCCCAACCCGGCGGGGCTGAAGGAGGCGCTGGCCGAAGGCATCCGCGCCTTCGAGGCCAAGGCGCGGGCCGACGGCCTGCCCAATGAGCAGGTCATCGCCGGGCGCTACATCCTGTGCACGCTGCTGGACGAGTCGGCCGCGAGCACGCCCTGGGGCGGCTCGGGCGCGTGGGCGGCGCAGAGCCTGCTGGTGCAGTTCCACAACGAGTCCTGGGGCGGCGAGAAGGTGTTCGCGCTGATGGCCAAGCTGGCCGAGAACGTGCCGGCCAACCGCCACCTGCTGGAGCTGCTCTACGTGTGCCTGGCCTTCGGCTTCGAGGGCCGCTACCGCGTGATCGACAACGGCCGCGCGCAGCTCGACGGCGTGCGCGCGCGGCTGGCGCAGATGCTGCGCCAGGGCCAGACGCCCGACCCCGCGCTGTCACCCCGCTGGCAGGGCGCCGAGCCCGGCGAGCGCGGCCTGCGCGAGCGCCTGCCGCTGTGGGCGATCACGGCAGCCACGGCGCTGGTGCTGCTGGTGGTCTACATCGGGCTGCGTTTCAGCATCAACGGCGCATCGGACGAGGTGTTCACCGCGCTGCGCGGCTTTGACGTGAAGACCGCCGCCGTGGCCGCGCCGGTGCCGGCCCCAGCCGCGCCCCGCCTGGCCGGGCTGCTGGACGCCGACGTCAAGGCAGGCCTCGTGCAGGTCAACGACCTGGCGGACCGCTCGGTCGTCGTCATCAAGGGCGACGGCCTGTTCGCACCCGGCAGCGCCGAGGTGTCGAGCGAGCTGCGCCCGCTGGTGCTGCGCATCGGCGAGGCCCTGCAGCGGCTGAAGGGCCAGGTGCTGGTCACCGGGCATACCGACAACCAGCCCATCCGCTCGCTGCGCTTCCCGTCCAACTGGCACCTGTCGCAGGCGCGGGCCGAGGCCTTTCGCAACCTGCTGGCGGAGCGGGTCGAGATCGGCCGCCTGCGCGCCGAAGGCCGCGCCGACGCGGAAAGCGTGGCCGACAACGCCACCCCGGCCGGCCGCGCGAAGAACCGCCGCGTGGAAGTGACGCTGATGGTGCAGGAGCGTTGACGATGAAGCGGTTCTCTGCCCCCGTTGCACAACACCGCCACAGCGACACAGAGGCCCAGAGAGATCGGCCTGCTGCCCGTGCCCAGCCACCACGCCTCGGTGTCTCCGTGCCTGTGTGGCTGTGTTCCTCGTGCCTGTCGATGGCGACCGAACGCGGCGTGACGGAGCCCAACTGATGAAGAAACTCCTCTCTTTCCTGCTGCACCCGATCACCCTCGGTGTGTTCTTCCTGCTCGTCGTCTCGGCCCTGGTGTGGTGGGTCGGGCCGCTGATCGCCTTCGGTGAGCACCGGCCGCTGGACACGGCCCTGGCGCGGGGCCTCGCGCTGGCGGTGGTGTGGGTTCTCGGGCTGCTGCGGCTGGTGTGGGCGCTGCTGCGCCGGCGGCGCCTGAATGCCGCGCTGGTCAAGGGCATGGCCACCGGCCCGTCGGCCGCCGCGCAGGAAGAAGCCGTGCTGCAGGAGCGCTTCAGCCAGGCGATTGCGCTGCTGAAGCAGGCCCCCGGCGCCAAGAAGGGCCTGCTGGGCAGCGGCAGCTCGCTGTATGAGCTGCCCTGGTATGTGTTCATCGGCGCGCCAGGCGCGGGCAAGACGACGGCGCTGCTGAACGCCGGCATCAACTTCCCGCTGACCGAGAAGCTTGGCCAGGCCAGCGTGCGCGGCGTGGGCGGCACGCGCAACTGCGAATGGTGGTTCAGCGACGAGGCGGTGCTCATCGACACCGCGGGCCGCTACGCCACGCAGGACTCCGACAAGGACACCGACGCCGCCGCCTGGGACACCTTCCTCGGGCTCCTGCGCCGCGCCCGCCCGCGCCGCCCCATCAATGGCGTGCTGCTGACCGTCAGCGTGCAGGACCTGCTGGCCCTGCCGCCCGACCAACGCAAGGAGCAGGCCGCCCGGCTGCGCGGCCGCATGCAGGAGCTGCAGCAGCGTCTGGGCGTGAAGGTGCCCGTGTATGTGCTGGTCACCAAATGCGACCTGCTGGCCGGCTTCAACGAGACTTTCGGCTCGCTCGGCAAGGAGGAGCGCGACCAGGTGCTGGGCTTCACCTTCCCGCTGTCGACACAGCCGGGCGAGGAGGTCATGGCCAACTTCGGCAGCGAGTTCGCCTCGCTGGAGAAGCGCCTGCGCGAACGCCTGATCGAGCGCATGGAGGCCGAGAGCGACCCGCTCAAGCGCGCCGTGGTGTTCGCCTTCCCGCAGCAGTTCGGGGGCCTGCGCGGCCTGCTGGGCAGCTACCTGGAGACCGTGTTCGGCAGCGGCGGCACGCTGGACGAAGCGCCGCGCCTGCGCGGTGTCTACTTCACCAGCGGCACGCAGGAAGGCACGCCCATCGACCGCGTGCTCGGCGCGCTGGCCCGCACCTTCGGCGTGGAACGCCGCCTCACGCCGCCAGCGGCCGCCAAGGGCCGCAGCTACTTCCTGAACCATCTGCTGCGCCGGGTGGTGTTCGTCGAGCAGTACCTGGTGGGCCAGAACGCCGAGGTCGAGCGCCGCAGCGCCCGGCTGCGCCTGGCGGGCCTGGCGGCGCTGAGCCTGGCCACGCTCACGCTGCTGATCGGCTGGGGCTTCAGCTACCTGGGCAACCAGCGCTACATCGCCGACATCGAGGCCAAGCTGCCCGCGCTGAAGGACACCGTCGCCGCCCTGCCGCCCACCAGCGGCAGCGACCCCTCGGCCCTGCCCGAGGCGCTGGCCGCGCTGCGCGATGCCGCCCAGCCGCCAGGCTTCGCGCTGGACCACCCGCCGCTGTCGCTGGGCTTCGGCCTCTTCCAGGGCGACAAGCTCGATGCGGGCGCCCAGGTCTCCTACCACCGCCTGCTGCAGCGGGCGCTGGCGCCGCGCGTGGCCGCCCGGCTGGAGGAGCGGCTGCGCACGGCCAACCGCGACAACCTGGAGTTCGCGTACGAGTCGCTCAAGGCCTACCTGATGCTCTACAACCCCGAGCATCTGGACAAGCCCGGCCTGCAGGCCTGGGTAGGCCTGGACTGGGACGCCAACCTCGAAGGCAGCCTCGGCCCGGAGAAGGTTGCACTGCTGAAGAACCACCTCGATGCGCTGCTGTCGCGCGGCGGCTTCGAGCTGGCCCAGCCGATCGACAAGACCCTGGTGGCCAGCGTGCGCGAGATGCTGGGCGCCTACCCGCTGGAGTACCGCATCTTCAGCCGCCTGCGCCGCGCGCAGATCGGCGGCGACCTGCCGCCCTTCACCGTGGCTGCGGCCGCAGGCCCGCAAAGCCCCAATGTGTTCGAGCGCGCCAGCGGCCAGCCGCTGACCCAGGGCATCCCGGGCATGTTCACCAAGGACGGCTACAAGAAGGCCTTCCAGACCTCGGTCGACAAGACCGCCAGGCAGCTCGCCGAAGAAGAAGCCTGGGTGCTGGGCACCAACCCGGCCATCGCCAAGCGCCAGGCGGCCGACAAGACGCTGGTGGAGCGGGTGCGCCGGCTCTACCTGGAGGAGTACGTCAAGGTCTGGGACGCCTACCTGGCCGATGTGCGGCTGGTGAAGCTGGCTGGGCTGGACCGCGGCATCGCAGTCTCGCGCCTGCTGTCGGCGGTGGACTCGCCGCTGGCCGCCTTCCTGCGCGCCGCGTCGAAGGAGACCACGCTGATCGACCCGGTGGACAGCAGCAACCCGGTCGACAAGGAGATCAGCAAGCGCGGCGATGCCGTGCTGGCCAAGGGCGGCGAGCTGGCGCGGCTCGCGGGCAACCAGGCCAAGGCGCCGGCCTCGGTCTCGCGGGACGGGCCGCTGGAGAAGATCGTCGACGACCACTCCGCCGGCCTGCGCCGCCTCGTCACGGGCACCCCGCCGCCGCTGGACGACGTGATGAAGATGTTCAACGAGGTGTATGTGCAGCTCAGCGCGGTGCAGGAGGCCCTCAAGAGCAAGTCGCCGCCGCCCGCCGGTGGGGGGGGCGCCAAGCTCAAGGCCGCCGCTGGCCAGCAGCCCGAGCCGCTGCGCACCGCGCTGGAGACCCTGGCTGATGCCGCCGACAACCAGAGCCGGCTGGTGGAGCGCCAAAGCCTCACCGGCGAGCTGCAGCCCGTGGCCGAGTTCTGCGCCCGGGCGATTGCCGGCCGCTACCCGGTGGCCCAGGGCGCCAAGGTCGACGTGCTGCCCGAGGACTTCGGCCAGTTCTTCGCGCCCGGCGGCATGATGGACGACTTCTTCACCCGCAAGCTCAATGCGCTGGTGGACGTGGGCACCAATCCGTGGAGCTTCCGACCCACGGGTGACGGCACGCGCCCGGTGTCGCCGGCGGCACTGGCCGACTTCCAGCGCGCCTCCCGTGTGCGGGAGGTGTTCTTCCGCAACGGCGGCAAGACACCGGCCTTCCGCGTGGATGTGCGCGCACTGGAGCTGGGCGACGGCCTGAAGGAGCTGACGCTGGACATCGACGGCCAGGTCAGCCGCTTCACCGCCGGCAACACCGCGCCGGTGAGCCTGCAGTGGCCGGGCGCACGGCTGTCGTCACAGATCAGGCTGACGGGCCAACCGGGCGGCACGCCGATCACCTTCGACGGGCCGTGGGCGCTGTTCCGGCTGTTCGACCGCTTCGAGGTGCAGGGCTCACCGCAACAGCCCGAGCGCTTCATCGTCGTCATGAACCTGGACGGCCATCGTGCCCGGCTGGAGGTGACGGCCAGCAGCGTCTTCAACCCCTTCAGGCTGCGCGAGCTGCAGCAGTTCCGCTGCCCGGGGGCGCTGTGAGGATGCGAATGCAGAAACACAGCCACAGAGGCACAGAGGCACAGAGAAAGAGAGCCTCTGAATTCCTTTGTGTCTCTGTGCCTCTGTGGCCGTTTTCGGAGTTCCAGGCATGACGCCCGGCTGGTACGGCAAGTTGCCGGCGCTGGGCGACTTCGCGTCCAGGCGGCTGCCACCCGAGTGGATCGAGCCCTGGGACCACTGGCTCGCCAGCGGCCTGCACCAGTTGCGCGAGGCCGCCCCCGAAGCCTGGCTGGACAACTACCTCGCCAGCCCTGCCTGGCGCTTCGCGCTGCTGCCCGGGGCGCTGCCTGCCCGCGCGGGCGACGGGCTGCGCGTGGGCGTGCTGGTGCCGTCGGTGGACCGCGTGGGGCGCTACTTTCCGCTGGTGGTGGTGAGCGAGCCGCTGCCGCGCCCGAGCGATGGCGCCCAGGTCGCCGCCCTGTGGCACTGGGCCGGGCAGCTCGAAGACATCGCCGTGCAGGCCCTGCAGGACGACTGGAGCGCCGAGGCCCTGGACGCTGCGCTCGCGGCCGCCCCGCTGCCCGTCTTCCTCGCGGCCGACAGCACCGTGCCCCCGGCCCTGACCGCGCTGCTGAGCCAGGCCGCCTGGGACGGCCTGCAAGGCTGCAGCCTGTGGCTGCACGACGGCGGCCAGCCCCAGGTGCATGCCGCCCTGCCCACCGGCGCGGCCTTCGCCGCCCTGTTTCACCCCTGCTGAGTGCCGATCATGAGCGACTGGACCCCGAACTACGGCCACCTCGACACCTCGCCGCCCGCCTGGGCCGCCAAGCGCCCGTTGCGCATCGCCTTGCTGGGCGACTTCGGCGGCGGCGCGGCCAACGGGCGGCTCGACACCGGCGCCGCCCTGGCACGGCGCAAGCCGCGGGCCGTGGAATTCGACTCGCTGGACGATGCCCTGGGCCAGCAGGCCATCACCCTCAGGCTGCCGGTCGGGGCGGATGGCGCGCCGGTGGAGATCGCACTGGCCGACCTGGAGTCCTTCCACCCGGACACCCTGTTCCGCGAGCTGGCGCTGTTCAGGCAGCTCAGCGAGCTGCGCAAGCGCCTGAACAACCCCGCCACGTTCGACAAGGCCGCTGCCGAGGTCGCCCAGATGGGCGGCGCCACGCTGAAGGCTTCACGGGCCGGGCGCGGCGTGCGGGCCCGCGGTGCGTCGCCGTCGGCCAGCGCCCGGCTCAGCGATTTCGCACGGCTCACCGGTCGCGCCAGTGCGATGGACGGCGCCGAGCGCCTCGACAGCCTGCTGCGCAACATCATCGGCCCCTTCGTCGTGCCGGCCGCCAGGCCCGAGAAAGCCGGGCTGCTGGCCACGCTGGATGCGGCCATCGCCGACGCCATGCGCGCCGTGCTGCACCAGGCCGACTTCCAGGCCACCGAGTCGCTGTGGCGCGGCGTGGACTTCCTGCTGCGCCGGCTGGAGACCGGGCCGATGTTGCAGGTCCATCTGATCGACATCAGCGCCGAGGAGTTCGCCGCCGACCTGAGCGCGAGCGACGACCTGAGCGACACCGGGCTGTACCAGCTGCTCGTGAGCCGACCCGCCGAAACCAAGGACGGCGGCTACACCTGCATCGCCGGCCTCTACCAGTTCGAGCCCACGCCGCCGCACACCGAGCTGCTCGGCCGCATGGCCAAGCTGGCCGACGCAGCCAGCGCCACCTTCTTCACCGCCATGGCCGTGGACGAGCTCAGCCAGCCGCGCCAGCCGCCACACGCACTTGTCGTGGACGCCTTCGCCGCGCTGCGCGGCCTGCCCGAGGCCCGCCGCCTGGCGCTGCTCGGGCCGCGCTTCCTGCTGCGCCATCCCTACGGCAAGAAGAGCGACCCGATCGCATCGTTCGCCTTCGAGGAATTCACCGCCGCCGACGGCCTGGCCGGCATGCTCTGGGGCCACCCCGCGCTGCTGGCCCTGACGGTGCTGGCCGGCCAGGGCGGCGCGCCCAACGTGGGCGACCTGCCCTTTCACCACTTCGTGGACGCCGACGGCGACAGCACCGCCCTGCCCTGCACCGAGCGCTTCATCACCACGGCCGCTGCCACCGAACTTGCACGTTATGGCGTGAAGGCGCTGATGGCGCACAAGGGCGAACCGCTGGTGCAACTGACCGGCCCCGACACCGTGGCCGGCACCTTCACGCCGCCCGCGGCTGCCGCGCCCCGACCCGGCGCACGCGCGGGCGTGGGTGTGGGTGTGGAGATGGCGGTGCGCAGCCGATGGCCCGACAGCCGCGACGCCACCCCCCGCACGGCGCGCAGCACGTCAAGCGGGGCGACAGCCCCTGCCCCTGCCCCCGCGCCTGCTGCCGCTGCCGCTGCCGGCGCCGGCGCCGACGATGACGTGGACCTGGACGCCCTGCTCGCCAACCTGGGGGGTGACAGCGCAGCGCCCGCCACCGCCGCTCCCGCCGACGCGGCGCCCGACGAGGCCATGGACGATCTCGACGCCCTGCTGGCCAGCCTGAACGACGAGCC
>JAIPCJ010000029.1 GCA_021738245.1 Methylotenera sp.
GTCCGGGACGCGAAAGCCGTTGATGCGGTCCCGGTAGGGGCGCTTGGCGCGAACGTCCTCGAGCAGGGCCTGGAACTCGGCATCTCTCACCAGCGTGGCGCCGCCGGCTTCGCCCAGGCGCAGGAAGTCCTCGCGCTTGTGCCCCGACAGGGCCTCGAACTCCTCCGACAGATGCGTGATGCGGAACCGCGCATCCGCCTCCCACGCCCAGTTGTTGGCGGCCTGCACCAGGCGGGCCAGGCGGGCCTCCTCGCCGATGGCGCGGCGCAGCGCGGCCCCCAGGATGCGGTTGAGCAGCAGGGCCGAGGCCAGGCCGCCCACGGTCAGCAGCAGGTGGGCGCTGACGCGACCTTCGAGCGTCGGCTGCATCACGCCGCCGCGCCCGGGGATGATGCCCTGCGTCTCCAGTGCGGCCAGCAGGAAGATGGCCAGCACATGCAGCAGCGCCAGTGCGCAAGCGGCCGCATTGCCCGCCACACCGCCGGCCACCGCCACCAGCAGCGGCCCGGCGGCCAGCGAGAAGGTGTGCACGCCCAGACCCGCCTGCGCCGCGTTGCCCACCAGCACCAGCAGCGTGCCGGCCAGCACCACCGTCATGGCTGACCGGGTGTGGTCGTGGCGGCGCAGCAGCGCGGCGATGCCGCCCAGGGCCAGCAGCATGGCGCCGATGTTGACGCGCTGACTCTGCCAGGGCGCAATACCGCTCAGGCCCGCCATCACGCAGCCCACCACGAAGGCGATCAACCCGACGCAGCTGACGATCCAGACCAGCGTGCTGGCAGCCTTGTCCTGCAGCGCCTCCGGGCTGCCGGGGGCTTCAATCCGCGGTGAAGCCATTGCGCGTGTGGGTTCCGTCACAGAAGGGTTTGGTCTGGCTGCCGCCGCAGCGGCACAGCCGGGCCTGCGACACGCGGCAGACCATGCGGCCCGTGCCGCTCAGCACCTCGACGATGCCGCGCAGCTGCAGCGGCCCGTTGGGCTCGGGTTCGATGGCGATCGGGCCCGCGCGGCGGGCCGGCATGTCGGTGGGCAGGCCCAGCAGGCCGGTCTCGGGCTCGCCGGTGGCGGCGAAGTGGATGTCGTGGTGGCTGCCGTCGCAAAAGGGCTTGTTCTTGCTGGCGCCGCAGCGGCACAGCGTGGCGCGGGTGCCCAGCGGCTCGCCACGCAGGCTCAGCTCGCCGCGCAGCGCGTAAGGCCCGCTCTCGCGCACCGACAGGAGGTTCACCGGCGGCGGTGCCTCGTCGGCCTCGCCGTCCTTGCGCCGGTACTGGATGGCGCCCGAGGGGCAGGCGTGGGCGATGTCCACCAGGCGCTCCACCGGCATCGCGTCGGGGTGGATCCACGGGCCCTGCACGTTGGCCAGGAAGACCTGCGGCGCACCGGTCACGCAAAAGCGCGCGTGGATGCAGCGCTTGGCCTCGAAACGCAGCTCGAGCTTGTCGCCCTGCACGACTTCGATGCCCTCGACCGTCTCGGTCGGCGGAGCGGCGGGTGTCGGCGCGGCCGCGGCTGGGGCGGCAGCCGGCGCCGGGGCGTTGAACGGTGCGTTCAGGTCCAGCCCGCGCTCGGCGCGTTCATGCAGGGCCTGCAGCAGTCGCGCGGCCTGGCCGGTGCGCTCGGCGGCCTGGCGCTGATGCAGCGCTGCGGCGCTGCGTGCCAGCTCGGCCAGGCGTTCGATCACGAAGCGTCGCGCGGCCGGCCCCGGCGGCATGGCGGCGGTGTCGCGCAGCGCGGTGAAGCTCACGCCGGCGTGGCAGCCGGGGTGGCTGTCACCGGCGGGCAGGCGTGCTGCATGCTCGGCCAGCGGCGTGAAGGCCCGCATCAGGCTGACCGCCAGATCCACATGCAGGCTCTTCTCGGCGCTGGGGCCGGGCATCAGGTAGCTCTGGGCCAGCAGGCGCAGCATCAGGCCGTAGCTGGCGTTGGCCACGTCCACGGTCTCGGCCGCGGCCGGGTTCTCCAGCCACACGCGGCCCTCGGGGCGCGGCGGGCGGCGCAGCACGGGGTTGGTGGCCGCCGGCCAGGCGGGTTCGAAGGCCGGGTCGGCGGCGCGCAGCGTGGCCAGCTCGGTGCGGATGGCCGCAAAGCGCTGGTAGTGCGACTGCGCGCTGTCGCTCGGCGCACCTTCACCCTGGCGCACGATGGCGTCGAAGGCGGCCAGCGCCGTCTTGCTGCACAGCACGTGGCGTGCGCCACCGAGCGTGAGCTCGTCGGGCCCGAGCTGCAGCCAGCGGTCACCGCAGAAGGCGGCGTCTTCGCCGTGCGCGCCGACGAAGGCACGCAGATCGGCGCTCAGCGTGGCGTAGAAGTGGCCGACGGTGTCGTAGTCGCGCGCCATCGGCGTGAGGCGCTCGGCATCGGTGCCGCGGGTGAACAGCCGCTCCACGGCGAACCCGTCGCCGTCAGCCTCATCGCTTTGCTCGGGGCGCTCCAGGTAGATGAAGTGCTGCAGCGTGGCGTCGTTGAAGGGGGCGAGCTTGACCACCACGCGCGCCGGCAGGTAGCCGGGGTCGAGCGGGAAGTTGCCGCGGCCCAGGCGCGGCGCGCCGCCGAGGGCGGCCGTGATGTTCCACACCGCCACCAGGTGCCCCATCTCCTCCACCGCCACCGCGATGATCTCGCGCCGCCAGCGCGCCACGGCGGCGGCTTCGTCGGCGGACAGCCCCTCGGCCTCGCCCTGCTTCAGGCTGAAGGCGGCATAGAGGTAGGTGCACATCAGGTTGTGCTCCAGCTCGGCGGCCTCGTAGAGGTTGTGCAGCAGCTGTTCGCGACTCGGCGAGGCGGGGGCAGTCGTCATGGGAGCGCGTCCTGGTGCGGGCCATGGGGCCGGTTGCGCGCGACATTAGCACGCAGCCGGGTCTGGCCACCCCGGGGTTGTCAGGCAGTGCGAAGGCGCGGCAGCCAGGCCAGCGGGTCGAAACGCGCGGCGGGGGCTTCCACCCAGCGGTGGAAGGGCACGGCCAGGCAGTTGGCCAGCAGCCAGGTGCCCAGCAGCATCACGGCGCCCACCGCCGGCGTCGCGCCGGGCAGCTGGGCGAGCAGCGCATTGGTCAGCAGCAGCACCGGGAAGTGCAGCAGGAACAGCGCATACGACGGCGTGGCCGCGCGGGCAAGCGCCTGGGCTGCGGCCGCGGGCACCACCGGCCGGCCTTCGGCGTGGCGCTGCTGGGCCCAGGCCAGCCACAGCGCGGTCGCCAGGGCCAGCGCGAGGCGGTCGCGCCAGGCCAGGGCCAGCGCAGCCGCCATGGCCACGGCCAGCAGCACCAGGCCGGCGCGACGGTGGCGCCACAGGCCCAGCCAGTGCACCAGGGCGCCCAGGCCATAGGACACGAAGAAGTAGGGCGCGTAGGCGTCCAGCTCCGGCATGCGGTTGAAGAGGAAGGCCGAGGCCAGCACCATGCCGGCCACCAGGGCCGGCCCGACGACGAGGCGGCTGGGGTGATGCCAGCCGCGCCGCGCCAGCCACAGCAGCCCCGCCAGCAGCGCGAACAGCTGCAGGTCGATGGCCACATACCAGGCGCCCACGGTGAGCGCCTCATAGCCCAGCACGTCGTGCAGCAGCAAGGCGTGGGCGAAGAGCTGGCCCAGCGTGATGTCGGTCGGCACCATTTCGGGCCAGGACGACGCGATCAGGCTGCAGGCGCCCAGCGTCAGCGCCAAGGCCGCGAGGAAAGGCAGCACCAGCCGCAGGTAGCGCCGCCACAGCAGCTCGGGCACGCCGGCCTGCAGGGCCTGGCCGCGCGGCGACAGGCCGCGCGCACTCAGGTAGCCGCCCACGACCAGAAAGACCTGCACCGCCATGCGTCCGTACTGGTGCAAGGCGCCCGACAACAGCGGGAGCAGCTCATGCGCAGCGCGCGCCATCGGACCGTAGCTGACGAGGTGGTGCAGCACGATGACCTGGGCGGCGATGGCCTTCAGGGCGTCGATGTGGGGCAGGCGACGGGAAAGGGACGACGACATGGGCCAGTCTCGGGGCCGGAGTGCAGGGCAACAGGTGGGCGGAAAGAACGCTTGAAAGACAACGGGCCCGCTCGCGCAGGCCCGTGGTGTCAGACGCGTGAAATTCTACCGGCCACCGCTCATGGAAAACCCCAGCGTTTCAGGTGGTCACGACTTGTCGCCAGCCCTTTGCAAGACTTTGCAAGCCTGGCGACACCCTTGAGGCGGGTTCAGCCGGTCAGACGGCGCAGCCAGGCCAGCAGCCTTGCGAGCAGGCCGGGTGAGGGGGCAGAGGCCGAGGCAGGCGCTGGTGTGACCGCGCTGACCGGTTCAGCCGGCGGCGGGTGGCGCTCCAGCAGCGCCGCGCGAAAGCGCGCGAAAAAGTCTTCCGCCAGCTTCTGGGCCGCGGCGTCCACCAGCCGCGAGCCGATCTGCGCCAGCTTGCCGCCCACGCTGGCCGTCACGGTGTAGGCCAGCTGGGTCTCGCGCGGGGCCAGGGCCTGCAGCGTCACTTCGGCACTGCCCTTGCCGTGGCCGGCAGCACCACCCGAGCCCTCGAAGCTGAGGCGGTAGCTTTGTGGCGGCTTCAGGTCAGACAGCTGCAGCTTGCCTTTGAACTTCGCCTTCACCGGGCCGATGGACACGGCCATCTGCACATCGAAGCTGTGCTCGCCGGTCGGGGTGATCGCCTCGCAGCCCGGCACCGCGGCCTGCAGCATGGCGGTGTCGTTCAGGGCGGCCCAGGCCTCGGCCTGGGTGACGGGCAGGACTTGCTGGCCAGTGAGGTTCATGCGGCGATTCTGACCGCCGCTCGCTTCAAAAGCCAAGGCCCGCGCGGCGTGGCCGGCGGGCCCGGGGCAAGCCACCGGGGGCGGGCTTACTTGCCGGTGACGGTCAGCTGGTTGTCCACCGACTTCACGCCGTCCACCGCCTTGGCGATCGACTCGGCGCGGTCCTTCTCGGCCTGCGTGGCAACCTTGCCGGTCAGCTGCACCCAGCCGTCGGCGTCGGTGTCGACGTGGACCTTGGCCAGCGAGCTGACCTTGCTGGCGGCGAGCTGCGCCTTGATCTTGGTCGTCACGACCGAGTCCTTCACCCACACCTTGGCGGTGCCGGCGGGCTTGGTGTCCTGGGCCTGGGCGGCCAGCGGGGCGGCGAGGGCGCCGATGACGGCGAGGGCGGCAAGCTTGGAGAGCTTCATGGGAGGTCCTTTCGGTGCGGGGACGCGCCGGATGCGCGTCGCTGAAACCGAAATCTAATGACGCTGTCCGTTGACCCGCACCAGCCGGCACGCCACGCGGCTGTAGGACGGCGGCTCAGCGCAGCGCGGCCAGCAGTTGCGCGAGGCTGTCGAGGTTGTGCACGGGCAGATGGCGAGTCACTTCGGGCAGCAGGGCCCGCACGCCCGCGGCGCGCGGCTCGAAGCCGTCGAAGCGCAGCAGCGGGTTCAGCCAGATCAGCTCGCGGCAGGACAGCCGCAGCCGTTCGGCCTCGGTGGCCAGCGCGCGGGCGCTGGCGTCGGGGTGATCGGCGTCGTCGCTGCGCTCCAGCCCGTCGGTCACCAGCAGCACCGTCGCCCCGCCGCCACCCAGCACGCGGCGAGCCCAGTCGCGGTTGAAGGCCCGCAGGCTGGCGCTGATGCGCGTGCCGCCGGCCCAATCCGGCACCGCGGCCGAGGCGGCGGCCAGGGCCAGGTCAGGGTCACGGCTGCGCAGCTGCCGGGTCAGCCGCGTGAGCCGGGTGCCGAACACGAACACCTCCACCACCGGCGCCTCGCGCTGCCCGCCGCCGGGGTTCAGCAGCCCCTGCGCGAGGTGCAGCAGCACGCGCGAGTAACGCCCCATCGAGCCGGAGATGTCGGCCAGCAGCACCAGTGGCCTGGGTCGGCTGCGCAGGCGTTGCCGGGCCGGTGGGGCCAGGTCATGCCGGGCTTCCGCCCGCAGGCTGGCGCGCCAGTCGATGCGGCCCCGGGCAGCGGGTGTGGCGCGCCGTGTGAGCTCGCGCGCGAGCACCGGCTGCATGGCGGCCAGCACCCCGCGGGCTGCCGCCCATTCGGCGGCGGTCATGGTGTCGAAGTCGCGCCGCTGCAGCAGCTCGCGGTCGCTGACGGCCAGGCGGGCGTCCACGCTGACCTGCTCCGCCGCCGGCGCGGGCTCGGGGGCCGGTGCGGGGAAGAGCGCCTCGGCGAGGCGGCGGTTCTCGGGCGGTGGCGGTGAACTGGCGCGGCCTTGGGCCTGCGGCAGCAGCAGGGCCATGATGCGGCCCAGCAGATCGGGGTCACGCCAGAACACGTGGAAGGCCTGGTCGAACAGCGGCTGGTGCTCGGGCCGGTCCACCAGGCAGGCCGCGAGCGCCGCGCGAAAGTCCTGCCTCGACGCCAGCGTGCCCGCCTGCAGCGCCTGCGCGGCGAGCAGCAGGCGGTCGGTGCCCACCGGCAGGCCGGCGGTGCGCAGCACGCGGCCGAAGTGCATCAGGTTGGCCGCGAGCTGGTCCATGGGTCGCGCGCCCGGCGGGTCAGCCCCGCGCCACCTGGCGCATCTCGGCCAGCAGCCGGGCCGCCTCGCTACCCTGCACGCGGGCGATGTCGTCCTGGTACTTCAGCAGCACGCCCAGGGTCGACTGCACGGTCGCCGGGTCCAGGCTCACCGCGTTGAGCTCGATGAGGGCGCGCGACCAGTCCAGCGTCTCCGCCAGGCCGGGCAGCTTGTAGAGATCCAGCTGCCGCAGGCCCTGCACGAAGGCCACCACCTGGGCCGCCAGCTGCGCATCGATGCCCGGGAGCCGGGCGCGCAGCACGGCCAGCTCGCGCTCGGCGTCGGGGTAGTCGAGCCAGTGATAGAGGCAGCGTCGTTTCACGGCGTCGTGGATCTCCCGGCTGCGGTTGCTGGTCAGCACCACCAGCGGCGGTGCGGCGGCGGCGGTGATCGTGCCGAGCTCGGGAATGGTGAGCTGGAAGTCGGACAGGAACTCCAGCAGGAAGGCCTCGAAGGGCGCATCGGCACGATCGAGCTCGTCGATCAGCAGCACGGGGGGCGGCACGCTGGTCAGGGCCTGGAGCAGCGGGCGCTCGATGAGGAAGCGCCGCGCGAACAGCTCCTCGGCCGTGCGCTGCGCACCGCCGGCCTGCGCGACGCGGATCTCGATCATCTGCCGCGCGTAGTTCCACTCGTAGGCGGCGCTGGCGAGGTCCAGCCCTTCATAGCACTGCAGTCGGATCAACGGCCGTTGCAGCGCCGCGGCCAGCGCACGGGCGATGGCGGTCTTGCCGGTGCCCGGTGCGCCCTCCAGCAGCAATGGGCGCGACAGGCGCAGTGCGAGAAAGGCGGCGGTGGCCAGCTCGCGTGAAGGCAGGTAGGCCTGCGCCTGCAGCGCGGCGGCGGTGGCGTCGATGCTGGTCGGGGACGGCGTCATGTGGGCAGGCCCTCGTGAACCGGTGGAGCCCGAGTATCGGCCCGCGCCTCAGTCGCGGCGCGGCGGCAGCAGGCGGCCCAGCATCACGATGCCGACGATCGGCAACACCAGTGCGAGGCCCCATTGCAGTGCCGACAGCCCCTGCACGCCGTCGCCCCAGGTCACGCTCAGGTTGTAGGCCGCGTGCAGCGCCATGCAGGGCCACAGCGACCGGCTGCGCTCGTACAGCCAGCCCAGCAGCAGCCCCATCAGGCTGCCAGCCGCAAACTGGTAGACGTTCAAGTGCGCCGCGCCGAAGAGCAGGGCGCTGCCCAGGATGGCCAGGCCGCGCGGGTACTGGCGCAGGAAGCTGCGCAGGATGAGGCCGCGAAACAGCATCTCCTCCACCAGCGGCGCAATGACGCAGACCATCAGCACCGTGATGGGCGTGTGCGCGCTCATGCGGTCGAACATCGCGACATCGGCCGCCGACATCGGGAAGACCGTCACCACCAGCAGGTCCACCACGCCCATCGCCACATACACCCCGGGTAGCAGGCACAGCAGCGGCAAGGCCAGCAGGCCCATCACGGCCTGGGGCGACTGGCGGGACGGGTGCAGCAGCTGGCCATAGCTGAGCTGCGTGAGCTGCAGGGTGGTGGTGATGAGCACGCCATTGCCCAGCACGAGGGCCAGGCTCATCAGGTCGTCGACCGGGATGCCCAGCAGCGAGCGGGCGTCGTACAGCACGCTGCCGATGACGAACTCCAGCACGAACAGCAAGGCCACCATGAAGGCGGCCTCGAAGGCATTCGGAAACGTATCGCGCGGCTGCGGCATGGCTCGGCCAGGACGCGCGGCATGGCGGCGTCCTCCTCCCTGTTCTCGATGGGCGCGACTCTAACGGCCCGTGCAGCGGTGCCATGCCCTAAGCTGGCGCCTCCCAGGCTTCCCGGGCGTTTTGCCATGAACTTCACACGAATCGTCGGCGTGCTGCTGCTGATCGCCGGCACCGCCAGCCTCGCCACCGGCGGCTTCAGCTATACCAAGGACAGCACGGTCGTGAAGCTCGGCCCCCTGGAGCTCTCGGCCAAGGAGAAGGAAGAGGTGAAGCTCCCGGTGTGGCTCGGCGTGGGCGCCATCGCCGTGGGCGGCCTGCTGCTGGTGCTGGGCGGGCGCAAGCGATGAGCAGCCCGGCCGGGGTGCTCGACTTCTGGTTCGTGCAGACCCGCCCGGCCCAGTGGTGGAAGGTCGACCCCGCCTTCGACGCGCGGGTGCGCGAGGGCTTTGCACCGCTGCATGAGTCGGCCCGCCGCTGCGAGCTCCTCGCCTGGCGCGCCACGCCCGAGGGGCGCCTGGCCGAGGTCATCGTCCTGGACCAGTTCGCCCGCAACCTCTTCCGCGGCACGCCCGATGCCTTCTCGGCGGACCCGCTGGCGCTGGCCCTGGCGCAGGAAGCGATCGCGGCCGGTGCCGACCTGGCCCTGCCCGCGGAGCGGCGCGCCTTCTTCTACATGCCCTGCATGCACAGCGAGTCGCGCGCCATCCATGCCTGGGCCGAGCCGCTGATGCGCGAGCGCGCCCCGGCGCACACGCACGAGTTCGAACTCAAACACAAGGCCATCATCGACCGGTTCGGCCGGTACCCGCACCGCAATGCCATCCTGGGGCGCGCCTCCACGGCGGAGGAAGAGGCCTTCCTGAAGGAACCCGGGTCGAGCTTCTGACGCCGTCGGACTAACCCTGTTCCCGCCCTCTGATGTGCATGCTCCAATCGGTTTGGAACCGATTCCAAACCCATCCGGCTTTCAAGCCGGCAAGGACGAGACAAGCATGCAAGGCAGGAATGATCGCCGTCCCAGCGCGTGGCTGGGCTTGATGCTGGCCAGTGCGGTGGCTGCGACCGCACTGCCGGCGCAGGCTGCCGAGCCCGACTTCGGCCCGCACGTGCATGTGCTGGCGCCCGGCATGCCCGGCATCCAGCAGCGCATCGACGACATCTATGCGGCCCAGCAGACCAACCACTTCGGCCCGCGGCGTGACGCCATCCTGCTCAAGCCCGGCACCTACCGCGACCTGCGCATCCCGGTGGGCTTCTTCACGCAGGTGCTGGGCCTGGGCCAGCACCCGGGCGATGTGCACGTCATCGGCGATCTGCGCTCCACCGCGTTTCTGGAGAACGACAACGCGACGCAGAACTTCTGGCGGGGCGCCGAGAACTTCTCGGTGACGCCCACCCTCGGCATCGGCGACAACACCCTGCAGTGGGCGGTGTCGCAGGCCATCCCGTTCCGGCGCATGCACGTGCGCGGCAACATGCGGCTGAACCAGCGGGAGGGCTGGTCCAGCGGCGGGTGGTTCGCCGACGTGAAGGTGGACGGCGTCGTCAACTCGGCCACCCAGCAGCAATGGCTGTCACGCAACAGCGCCTGGGGCCGGTGGACGGGGTCCAACTGGAACATGGTGTTCGTCGGTGTCAGCAACCCGCCCGAGGGCGAGTTCCCGACGCCCGGGCAGCGCTTCACCCAGGTCGAGCGCACGCCGCTCGTGCGCGAGAAGCCCTACCTCTTCATCGACGCCCAGGGCGCCTACGCGGTGCGGGTGCCGGCCCTCAAGCGCAACAGCGTGGGTGTTTCGTGGGCGGGCGGCCGCATCGAGCCAGGCCGGACGCTGCCGATCTCGCGCTTTCACATCGCCCGGCCGGGTGACACCGCGGCCGCGCTGAACGCGCAACTGGCTGCGGGCAAGCACCTGCTCTTCACGCCGGGCGAGTACCTGCTCACCGAGACCCTGCGCATCACCCGCCCCGGCACCGTGGTGCTGGGCATCGGCCTGCCCACGCTGCGCGCCGACAACGGCCAACCGCTGGTGCAGACGGCCGACGTCGACGGGCTGACCGTGGCTGGCCTGTTCCTCGACGCCGGCCTGAAGGATTCGGGCGTGCTGATGGCCGTGGGCGAGCCGGGCAGCCGCCGGCGCCATCGGGCCGACCCCATCGTGCTGCACGACTTGTTCTTCCGCATCGGCGGCGCGGCGCCGGGGCAGGTCCACACCGCCCTGCGCATCCACGCGCACGACACGCTGGTCGACCACACCTGGCTGTGGCGCGCCGATCATGGCCAGGGCGTGGGCTGGGACAGCAACCCGTCGGCCCACGGCCTCTGGGTGGAGGGCGAGGACGTGACCGTCTACGGCCTCTTCGTCGAGCACTTCCAGCAGGCGCAGGTGGTGTGGCGCGGCAATGGCGGGCGGGTCTACTTCTACCAGTCGGAGCTGCCTTACGACCCGCCCACGCAGGCCGTCTGGCAGAGCGCCACGGGCCGGGGCCATCCGTCCTACCAGGTCGACCCGGCCGTGACGCGGCACCAGGCCTGGGGGCTGGGCATCTACAGCGTGTTCCTGCAGCCCGGTGTGGTGCTGGACCGGGCCATCGAGGCGCCCCGGGCGCCGGGCGTGCGCTTTCAGCACATGATCACCGTCTGCCTCGTGGACAAGGGCAGCATCGAACACCTCATCAACGACGTGGGTGAGCCGGCGCGCTGCCGCGGCGGCAGCAACACGGCGACGCTGAAGGCCTGGCCCTGAGGGGCGGGGATGGCTGATGCACGGGCACTGCTGAGGCACAGCGAGGCTCCCCGGGTCGCGACGGCGGTTGTCGGCCTTGTCCGACAGCGGCTCGCGCCGTCCGTCACCTTTCGTCACAGGCCGGCGGCCTTAGCCTGAGCGCCTCTCAACCTCAGGAGGTCGCCATGGGCGCCACCAAGATCGTTGCCATCCTGCTGCTCGTCGTCGGCGCGGCCAGCCTCGCGATGGGCGGCTTCAGCTACACCAAAGACCAGACCGTGCTGAAGGTCGGTTCGCTGGAGGTCTCGGCCAAGGAGAAGGAGCAGGTCAACCTGCCGGTCTGGCTGGGCGTGGGCGCCATCGCCATCGGCGGCCTGCTGCTGGTCTTCGGCCGCCGCTGATCGCCCCAAAAAAGCGGGCGCCCGAAGGCGCCCGTCAAGGTGTGTCACCGGAAAGTGACCGAGAACGCGGTTGCGTCAGCCCAGCTCTTGGGCCAGACGGGCCTCGATGCGGGCCTTGACGGCCGGCAGCGCGGCGGGCAGGTGGTGGGCGAGTTGTGCAAACAGCTCGTCGTGCAGCTTGAGCTCGGCCTGCCATTCGGCGGCGTCGATGCGGGTGACGGTGTCGAACTGCTCGCGCGAGAAGGCCAGGCCGTCCCACTTCAGGTCGTCGTAGCCAGGCGTCACGCCGAACACGTGCTCCTCGCCGCCGCCGGTGCCTTCCAGGCGGTCCAGCATCCACTTCAGCACGCGCATGTTCTCGCCGTAGCCCGGCCAGACGAACTTGCCATCGGCGCCCTTGCGGAACCAGTTCACGCAGTAGATGGCCGGCAGCTTGGCACCCTGGGCCTGCAGCTTGGCGCCCAGGTCCAGCCAGTGCTGGAAGTAGTCGCTCATGTTGTAGCCCATGAAGGGCAGCATCGCGAACGGGTCGCGGCGCACCACGCCTTGCTGGCCCGCGGCCGCCGCGGTGGTCTCGCTGCCCATGGTGGCGGCCATGTAGACGCCTTCCGTCCAGTCGCGCGCCTCGGTCACCAGCGGCACCGTGGTGGAGCGGCGGCCGCCGAAGATGAAGGCGTCGATCGGCACGCCGGCCGGGTCGTCCCAGGCGGCGTCCAGCGCCGGGTTGTTGGTGGCGGCCACCGTGAAGCGGGCATTCGGGTGGGCGGCCTTGGCGCCGGTGGTCTTGGCGATCTCGGGCGTCCAGTCCTTGCCTTGCCAGTCGATGCAATGAGCGGGCGGCGTGTCGGTCATCCCTTCCCACCAAACGTCGCCGTCGTCGGTCAGCGCCACGTTCGTGAAGATCACGTCGCGCTCGAGGCTCGCCATGCAGTTCGGGTTGGTGTGGGCGTTGGTGCCCGGGGCCACGCCGAAGTAGCCGGCCTCGGGGTTGATGGCGTACAGGCGGCCATCGGCATGCGGCTTGATCCAGGCGATGTCGTCGCCGATGGTCGTGATCTTCCAACCCGCGAAGGTCTTGGGCGGGATCAGCATCGCGAAGTTGGTCTTGCCGCAGGCGCTCGGGAAGGCGGCTGCCACGTGGTACTTCTTGCCGGCGGGGCTTTCCACCCCCAGCACGAGCATGTGCTCGGCCAGCCAGCCTTGGTCACGGCCCATGGTGGAGGCGATGCGCAGCGCAAAGCACTTCTTGCCCAGCAGCGCATTGCCGCCGTAGCCCGAGCCGTAGCTCCAGATCTCGCGCGTCTCGGGGTAGTGGACGATGTACTTGGTCGGGTTGCACGGCCAGGCCACGTCCGCCTGACCTTCGGCCAGCGGCGCGCCCACGGTGTGCACGCAGGGCACGAACTCGCCGTCGGTGCCCAGCAGCTCGATGACCGCGCGGCCCATGCGGGTCATGGTGCGCATGTTCACGGCCACGTAGGGGCTGTCGCTCAGCTCGACGCCGATGTGCGCGATGGGCGAGCCCAGCGGCCCCATGCTGAACGGCACGACGTAGAGCGTGCGGCCGCGCATGCAGCCCTTGAAGAGGGCCTGGTCACCGGTCTGCAGCAGCTCGCGCATCGCGGCGGGCGCCATCCAGTTGTTGGTGGGGCCGGCGTCTTCCTTCTTCTCGGAACAGATGAAGGTGCGGTCTTCCACGCGGGCGACGTCGCTCGGGTCGGAGTTGGCCAGGAAGCTGCCCGGGCGCAGCGCGGGGTTGAGCTTCTTGAAAGTGCCGGCGGCGACGAGTTGCTCGCACAGGCGGTGGTATTCGTCCGTGCTGCCGTCACACCAGTAGACATCGGCCGCTTCGGTCAGCGCCGCAATCTCGGCCACCCAGGCAATCAGCCGGGCGTGTTTCACATAGGCAGGCAGGCTCAGGCGCAGGCCCTGCATGGCGGGTTGGTTCATGGCGAAAGCTCCAATCATGGGAATGTGTTTGGGGCAGCCGACCGGCTGGCCCAAGCACACCGCGCCTGAGAGGGGTGGATTGTCGAATCCAATGTAATCACGCCGTAACCACCCGGCTCGGGTGGGTCATGCAAAACCGGAATAACATCATGCCGGCGCGGGTTTCCGGCTCACGCCGGTGGCGAAGCGGGGCTCGGGTTTACGCGAAGGGGCGTGTAATTCAACGCAACTTTTGGCCGCTGTTGCTGCACCGCAGCGCCGCTTTGCGGCGTGTTGAGCCGCGGTTTTTGGGCCGCTGTTGCTGCTGCCGCACCGCCGCCCTACGGCGTGTTGAACGCCTTCAACAGCTGCTTGAGACGCTTGCGGCCGTCGCTGTTCGTGCCTCGGTAGACCTTGAGGGCCAGGGCCAGGAACTGCTGCTCGCCGGGCGACAGCCCCACCGGCTCGCGCTCTTCGTCCAGCCAGCCGGCGGGCTTGCCGCAGTGTTGCTCGATCTGGCGCGCGAGCTTGTCGCCGATGGGCCGGGCTCCACTCTTGGCCATCGACCAGGTGGCGCCACTCACCTGGATGCGGGCAGCCCAGGCCGCCTCCAGACCCTTGGGCGGGTCGCCCGCCGTGATGCGTTCTTCGGCAAAGGCCTGGAAGAGCGAGAGGGCGTTGAGGCGGCGGAAGGTCGAGATGCTGGACACGGCGTGTGTTGTGAAAACACTTCACATTCATTCTAGGTGCTCACGCCGGGTTGACGGAGGCGTGAACACTCTTCACAATCCGCCCATTCGTTGATTCACCCCCAACCCATTCGGTCTCGTCATGTCCCGCCCAGCCCTCGCCACCAACGCCAAGCGCCCCTTCTCGGGCGAGATGGCCTTGTGCGTCGCTGCGGGTCGACATGAGGGCGTGCTGGCGCTGAGCCAGCCGCGCCATGACCGATACGAGGGTGACGCAACACCACCGGGGAAAGCTCCAGCCCACTGAAGCTTTCAAACTCCAGGGATCTCGCGATCCCCAGAAGCCCGGTCTCCCGCAGGAACCGGGCTTTTTGTTTGGCTCCTGCAGTTCAGGTCGACTCATCCAGGCCGGCGCCGACGGGCGTTCGTCAAGGGCGAGTCTCACCTGATGCCATCTCGGGTGTGCCCGTGCACAAGCACTGGCCCGCCTGGTGTGCATGTGTGCCCCAGCACGTTCTGCAGACGGAGCCGGCATGCAGCGGTTCAGCCGAGCTCGCCTCGTCTGGGTCGCGTGCGGACACAGCCGAGATGACATCGCCTCGTTAGCTCGGCGGAGAAGAGCGCCGGCCTTGGATGCCGGAGGTGGTTCGACCCCTTCGCGAGGCGCCAGATACAGCGAAGGTCGACTTCGCACGACGGACGCTTGGCAGAGTTGGTCGATTGCGCCTGGCTGTAAACCAGGTCCTCACGGCACGGTGGTTCGAATCCATCAGCGTCCACCCCATCAACAACGTCCCGTTGGACTTCCGGTGAGGTCCTCGGCTCCCGCACGGGATACCAGTACAGAAGCCTGTCGTCGAGCTCACGCTTCGACAGGCGCAAACCGGCCGCAACGATTGGGCGGCGTCGGAACCCGTCACCGACAACCATGCAGAGCACTGAAGGATGACCCGTGTGTGGCGCAATCAGGGAGCGCTGCTGCCTTGGGATCAGAGGGTTGCAGGTTCGAACCCTGCCGCCCCTGCCAAAGAACCTGGACCGTGCCCGTCGCAGAAAGGAGGACGCCATGCACGACGTATTGCAGTTGGACATCACCGGCCTCCCGCAGGCCTGGATCTCGGTCGAGCAGGCCGCAGTGCATGTGGCCACGCGGTCGGTGGCCTGGTCGCTCGGCGACGCGCCGCTGGCTGTGCTGCGCGGTGGCATGAACACCGTCACGGGGCAGCAGTCCGTGCTCGAAGTGCCGGCCATCCTGGCCCTGCGCGGCAGCTCGCGGCTGAACCTCTTCGACATCACGCCGTGCTACAGCAAGGGCAAGGTGTTGCGGCGCGACCGCCAGACCTGTGCCTATTGCGGCACCTGGCAGGAGCTTCGTGACCTGACCGTCGATCACATCCAGCCCGCGTCCCGCGGTGGTCCGCTGAGCTGGATGAACACGGTGGCCGCCTGCCGCGCCTGCAATGCGCTGAAGGCCGACCGCACGCCGGAGGAAGCGCGCATGCCGCTGCTGTTTGCGCCCTACGTGCCCAGCCGCTTCGAGGACTTCCTGCTCAAGGGCAGGCGCATCCGGGCGGACGTGCATGAATGGCTGGCCGCACGGCTGCCGAAGGAATCGCGCCTGAGCTGACCTCACGGTTCAGCGCAGGCGCCACGAGGTCTGCCTCGGAAGGCACAGGCTCACAGGCCCGGGGTTCTGACCCCACCGGTGCGCCGGGGCCGGGTCCGTCCCGTTGCCACGGCGCATGCCGCCTGGCTGGAAGAGGTCGATAGGGTGAAACAGGGTTGGCCCGCAAGGGTCCGGGTTCGACTCCCGGGTTCACCACCACTGGATAGCTCAGTCGGTAGAGCAACGCATTCAGATTGCGTCAGTCGTGGGTTCGACTCCCACTCCAAGCATCGGCTTTGAAAGCCCATGAAAACCGGTCGCAAGACCACCCCGCCGAACGTGTCGGCCAGCCTTCGGGCCGGCGGACATCAGCGCGGCCACCCGTGCGTCGGGCACGCGGGGTCGGCGTCCACGGCCAGTCCGGGCCTGCTCAGGGAGGGCAGGCCGGCGACGCACCGTGGCACCCCGGCCCAGGCATCCGGCGCCCGTGACCGGGCTGTAACGGCACCCCATACCAACCACACGCTGAAAACAAGGAGAAGCTCATGATGCTCAAGCGTGTCACTGTGAAGAAGAACGAGCGCGGCCTGCTGCTGCGCAATGGCGACTTCGAGCACGTGCTGCAACCCGGCACGCACTGGCTGTTTGCGGGCCTGGACTCGCTCCAGATCGACGTGTTCGCGCTCGAGGCGCCGCCTTTCGTGCACCGCCTGACCGACTACCTGATGGCCAAAGAGCCCGAGGTCGTCGAGGCCGAATTCGTGCGCGTGGAGCTGGGCGCCCATCAGGCCGGCCTGCGCACCGAGAACGGCGTGCTCGTCGAGCTGCTGCCGCCCGAGACCCGGCGCCTGTACTGGAAGGGCCTCGTGGACGTGCAGGTGCAGGTCGTCGACCTGGAGGCCTCCATCGAGCTGCCGGCCGAGCTGACCGCCCGGCTGCTGCAGACCCAGCTGCGTCCCCGCAGCGTCGCCGGCCTGGCCGGCGTGCTTCAGGTCGTGGTGCCCGAACACGGCGCCGGCCTGCTATGGGTCGATGGCAAGGTGGAGCGCGTGCTCGGCCCCGGCTCGTTCGCGTTCTGGAAGTTCAACCGGAACGTGAGCGTGGAACTCGTGGACCTGCGGCTGCAGGCGGTCGAGGTGACCGGGCAGGAGATCCTGACCCGCGACAAGGTCGCCCTGCGACTCAACCTTTCCGCCACGTGGCGCTACACCGATGTGCTGACCGCCCACAAGGAACTCGCCAAGCCGGCCGAGCACCTGTACCGCGAGCTGCAGTTCGGTCTGCGCGCGGCCGTGGGCACGCGCTCGCTGGATGAACTGCTCGAGAACAAGAACGTTGTCGACGAGGTTGTGACCGCCCAGGTCAAGGCCAAACTCGCGGCCTTCGGCATCGAGTTGACCAGCGTGGGCGTGAAGGACATCGTGCTCCCGGGCGAGATGAAGACCATCCTGGCCCAGGTGGTGGAGGCGGGCAAGTCGGCTGAAGCCAATGTGATCCGCCGCCGCGAGGAAACCGCTGCGACCCGCTCGCTGCTCAACACCGCCAAGGTGATGGAAGACAACCCCGTCGCCCTGCGCCTCAAGGAACTCGAAACCCTGGAGCGCGTGGCGGAGCGCATCGACAAGATCTCCGTGTTCGGAGGTCTGGACCAGGTGCTCAACGGGCTGGTGAAGCTGCGTTGACACCGCGCCCCATTCCGTGTGGGATGGGGCGCACACCCTTGGAAAGACAAACATGGAACCCCAACACATTCACGAAGACGTGCCCGGTGGTGTCCCGCTGAAGATGTGGACGCAAGGCGTGCCCGTCGAGGACTCGGCCAAGCGCCAGCTCATGAACGCAGCCCGCCTGCCCATCGTCTTCAAGCACATCGCTGCCATGCCGGACGTGCACTTCGGCATCGGCGCCACCGTGGGCTCAGTCATCCCCACCGTCAAGGCCATCATCCCGGCGGCCGTCGGCGTGGACATCGGCTGCGGCATGATGGCCTGCAAGACCACCCTGACGGCCGAAGACCTGCCCGACAACCTGGCGCCGCTGCGCGCGGCCATCGAGCGTGCGGTGCCGCACGGCCGCCAGCCCGGCAGCCGCGACCCCGGCGCATGGCAAAAGCCGCCCGGCTCGGTCAACACCGCCTGGGCGCAGCTGGAGCCCCAGTTCACCGAGCTCTGCCGCGACTACCCCAAGCTGGCGAAGACCAATCACATCCAGCACCTGGGCACGCTTGGCACAGGCAACCACTTCATCGAGGTCTGCCTCGACGAGGCCGGCGCCGTGTGGTTCATGCTGCATTCCGGCTCGCGCGGCGTGGGCAACTTCATCGGCACGATGTTCATCGAGCTGGCCAAGCAGGACGCGATGCGCCATCAGGCGAATCTGCCGGACCGCGACCTGGCCTACTTCGAGGAAGGCAGCCGCTACTTCGGCGACTATGTGCGCGCCGTGGGCTGGGCGCAGAAGTTCGCGGCCATCAACCGCGAGCTGATGATGAAGCGTGTGATCGAAGCCGCCAAGACGGTGATCCGCAAGAACTTCCAGAGCCACATCGAAGCGGTGAACTGCCACCACAACTATGTGCAGAAAGAGACCCACTTCGGCCAGGAGGTCTACCTGACCCGCAAGGGCGCGGTGAGCGCGAGGGCGGGCCAGCTGGGCATCATCCCGGGCAGCATGGGTGCGCGCAGCTACATCGTGCGTGGCAAGGGCAACGCGGAGAGCTTCGAGAGCTGCTCACACGGCGCCGGACGCGTCATGAGCCGGGGCGACGCCAAGCGCCACTTCACGCTGGCCGACCACCGCGCGGCCACGCAAGGCGTGGAATGCCGCAAGGACAAGGACGTCATCGACGAAACGCCCGCGGCCTACAAGGACATCGACGCCGTGATGGCCGCGCAGGCGGACCTGGTGACCGTGGTGCACACGCTGAAGCAGGTGGTGTGCGTCAAGGGCTGAGGCTGCGTCGCCTGTCGGTAGGCACGCACGATGCGCAACTGGGTTTCGATCACGCCCAGCCTCTAGGCCAGGCTCAGCGCGCGTCGCTGGCTGGTGACCCATGCAGCCATGGGTTGACGTGCACTCCCCAGAACCGCTGGGGGTCAACTCACCCTGCGCTGCAAGGGCGCGCGGCGTTTGCCGAACCCGCAGGATGACTGCGGTGGGCGGTCAGCAATCGCCTGGCGCCTCGCTTGACCCGCCCGCCCCGCCTCACGCCTCGCCATCCCCCGCTTCATTCAGCAGCTCCAGGCACTCATCGATCACCGCATGCAATCGAGCCACCCGCTCAGGCCCCATGCGCTCGTTGAAGCCTTGCTGCGCGCGCTGCCAGGCCTTGCGCGCCTGGGCCTGCATGGCCTTGCCGGCTGGCGTGGCATCCACTTGCCGGCTGCGGCCGTCGTCGCCGGGGTTCACCACGACCCAGCCTTGAGCGATCAGGGGCTGCAGGTTGCGGGTGAGGGTGGAGGCGTCCATCTCCATCACGGCGGCCAGTTGGCCGGGGCGCACGGGGCCGAGGCGCACGACGTGGGAGAGCAGCGAGTACTGCGTGGTCTTGAGGCCTGCGCCGCTGACTTCGGCGTCGAACAGCTGGCTCACGCGCCGTGACAGCTGGCGCAGCTTGAGGCTGCTGCAGCCTTTGGGTGCAGGGTCCGCGGCGGAAAGGGCGTCTTTTGCTGGGGGCATTCGTTGATTGTATCTACAATGATTGCAACTACAACGTTTAGGCGCGCTCATGATCGCTCAACAACTGGCCGGCGCCCTGGGCCGCCGAGGTGTCCACTACGGCTGGGTGGTGGCGGCCGTCACCTTCCTCGCAATGCTGACCACCTCGGCGGCACTCGGTTTGCCCGGCGCCATGCTGCAGCCGCTGAGCCGGGAGTTCGGCTGGTCGACGGATCAGCTGGCGTCGGTGTTCGCGGTGCGCTTCGCGCTGTTCGGCCTGCTCGGGCCCTTTGCGGCGCTGTTCATCGCGCGCTTCGGGTTGAGCCGCATCATGGTGGTGGCCGCGAGCTTCATCGCGCTGGCCCTGGGCCTGGCAACGCAGGTGACGCAGCTGTGGCAACTGTTCGTGCTGTGGGGGCTGGTGCTGGGATGTGGCACGGGGCTGACCGCGCTCGTGCTGGGCGCGATGGTGGCCAACCGCTGGTTCACGCAGCACCGGGGCCTGGTGGTGGGGCTGTTTGCGGCCAGTGCGGCCACGGGTCAGCTGATCTTCCTGCCGGCGGCCGCCTGGATCATCGAGCACCTGGGCTGGCGCTATGCGGTGCTGCCGGTGATGGCAGCGTGCATTGGGGTGGCGGTGATGGCACTGCTGTTCGTGCGCAACCAGCCGCGCGACGTGGGCCTGCGGCCGGTGGGCGAGCCGGCGGATGCGCCGCTGGAGGCGCCGTTGGTGGCTGCGCCGCTGGACTTCCGTGCGCCGTTCAAGGTGCTGGCCATGATGGGCGCCTTCGACCTCGTGGGCACGACGCTGTCGGGCTATCTGTCCGACCGCTTTGACAACCGCAAGTTGCTGTTCTGGTACTACGCGCTGCGCGGCCTGTCGCTGTTCTGGCTGCCGTACTCGACGTTCACGCTGTACGGCCTGTCGCTGTTCGCGATGTTCTACGGGCTGGACTGGATCGCCACGGTGCCGCCCACGGTCAAGCTGGCCGCCCAGGCCTTCGGCAAGGAGAAGGCCGGTCTGGTGTTCGGTTGGGTGTTTGCGGCCCACCAGCTGGGCGCCGCCGCGGCGGCCTACGGCGCGGGGCTCACCCGCACCTTGCTGCTCACCTACAACCCGGCCTTGTTTGCGGCCGGTGCGGCCTGCCTGGTGGCAGCAGTGCTGGTGATGCGCATCCGCCGGGCGGCGCCGGCCGCCGCCTGACAGACGCGGCCGGGGCGCCGGGCGTCAGGGCAGGCTCAAGTCCATGCCAAGCGCCCGGGCGACGCCGAAGGTCAGCGCCAGCACGGCCACCAGCAGCAGCACGAAGGCGACCGCGAACTTGGCGCCCATGCGCAGCAACGCGCCGCGGTCGGCCCACTGCTTCTCGCGGTCGAAGTGCCACTTGATGGCGAAGTACATCCCCGCGGCGAAAACGGCGCCCTTGAACAGCACGAAGACGACTAGAACCCAATCCACCAGAGCATTCCCGGCCATGACGCAAGCCCGCATCTTGACCACAAACACGCCGGCTGGGTATTGGACGTTTTGACTCACCGCGGCAGGCGCTGGCTGGCGGCTTGCGTTCACACGCGCAGTGGCCACCTGCCGCCACAATCCGCCGATCTTGAGGAGCCGATCCAAGGAGCCGCACTTGCCCACCTCTCCCCTTGACCTCGCACGCATCCGCGCCGAGTTTCCGGCGCTGGCCGCCGGCACGGTGTTTCTGGACAACGCGGGCGGCTCGCAGGTGCTCGCCCGCGTGGCCGACCGCATCCGCGACTACCTGCTGCACGACAACGTGCAGCTCGGCGCCAGCTACGCCGCCTCGCAGCAGGCCGGTGAGCGGGTGCTGGCCGCACGGCGCGCGGTGGCGCTGCTGGTGAATGCGCCGCATGACGACGAGATCGTCATGGGGCCGTCCACCACGGCGCTGATCGGCACGCTGGTCGAGGCCTTGCGGCCCGGGCTGCAGCCGGGTGATGAAGTCATCGTGACCGAGTCCGACCACGAGGCCAACATCGGGGCTTGGACGCGGCTGGCGGACATCGGCGTGGTCGTGCGCGTGTGGCGGGTGGATGCCGAGAGCCTCGGCCTGCGGCTGCAGGACCTGGACCCGCTGATCGGCCCGCGCACGAAATGGATCGCCATGACGCAGGCGTCCAACATCCTCGGCACGATCACGCCGGTGGTCGAGGTCGCGCGCCGCGCGCATGCGGCCGGGGCCAAGCTGTGCGTGGACGCCGTGGCCTACGCGCCCCACCGCCTGGTCGACGTGCAGGCCAGCGGCGCCGACGCGGTGGTGTTCAGCTTCTACAAGGTGTTCGGCCCGCACTATGCGGTGCTGTGGGTGCGCCGCGAGCTGCTGCTGCAACTGCCCAGCCTCAACCACTTCTTCATCGGCCGCGAGGTCATCCCCTACAAGCTGCAGCGCGGCAACGTCAACTACGAGCTGTCCTATGGCTGCATCGGGATCGTCGACTACCTGCGCGACGTCGGCACGGCGCTCGGCGCCACCGGCAGCGACCGGGCCCGCATGCAAGCCGCGTTCGACGCCTTTGCCGCGCATGAAGACGCGCTGGCGGAGCAGCTGCTCGCGTGGCTGCGCGAGCGGCCCGGCGTGCGCACCATCGGCCTGCCGTCGCCCGCGGGCGGCGCGCGCGTGCCGACGGTCAGCTTCGTGGTGGAGGGCCGGCGGTCGGAAGACATCGTCCGGCAGGTGGACACGCACGGCATCGGCATTCGCTTCGGCGACTTCTATGCGCGGCACCTGATCGAGGCGCTCGGGCTGCAGGCCCATGGCGGCGTGGTGCGTGTGTCCATCGCGCACTACAACACGGCGCAAGAGATCAGCCGCTTGCTGCAGGCGCTGGAGCAGGCGCTGGCGTAGGCTGCCGCAGCCGTGCCATGTCTGACAGCGCAGCTGAATTTCGTACTTCAGGAAGTCAGACGGTGTTTCCCGGGAGGAACCTGCATGCCTTCACAAGCCCTTGCCCTGGGCCGACGCGTTCGTCCTGCCGCAGGCGGCCCTCGCGGCCTTGAGCGCTGATGGACCGCACGGCCGTGATGCCGCTGGCCGCCATGCACGCCCAGGATTGGGCTGCGCTGAGTGACCTGCTCGACCAGGCGCTGGACTTGCCACCCGCCGAGCGAGAGGCCTGGCTCAACGCGCTGGACGGTGAGCACCTCATCCACCGCGAGGCTCTGCGGGCGCTGCTCGCGACCCAGGCGGAGATCGAAACCGGGGACTTCCTGGCCGAGCTGCCGGCCTTGCCGGGCGTGGCGAGCGAGGCCGGCGAGGCGCGTGCCGGCGGCCAGCTCGTGGGGGCCTACCGGCTGATCGAGCGCATCGGCCGCGGTGGCATGGGCGAGGTCTGGCTGGCCGAGCGCGCCGACGGCACGGTCAGGCGGCAGGTGGCATTGAAGCTGCCGCACGCCGTCTGGGGCGATGCCTTCACCGAGCGCCTGGTGCGCGAGCGCGAGATCCTCGCGGCGCTCGACCACGCCCACATCGCCCGCCTCTACGACGCGGGCGTGGACGCGCACGGTCGGCCCTTCCTCGCGATGGCCTATGTCGCAGGGCAGCCGATCGATGTCTACTGCCGCGAGCGCGCCTTGCCCCTGCGCAGCCGCGTGGCGCTGCTGTTGCAGGTGGCGGCGGCGGTGGCGCATGCGCATGCGCGGCTGGTGGTGCACCGTGACCTCAAGCCCGGCAACATCCTCGTGGGCGCGGACGGGAACGTCGTGCTGCTGGACTTCGGCATCGCCAAGCTGCTGGATGGCGACCAGACGCGCGACACCGCGCTGACCGCCGTCTCCGGCCGCGCCCTGACGCTGGACTACGCCAGCCCGGAGCAGATCCGCGGCGAGCCGCTGGGCACCGCCAGCGACGTCTACAGCCTGGCGGTGGTGGCCTACGAGCTGCTGGCCGGCGGGCGGCCCTACCGGCTTGCCCGGGGCAGTGCGGCCGAGCTGGAGGAAGCCATCGCCAGCGCGCAGGCACCCCGCGCCAGCGACACGGCCATGGACGCGTCCACCCGGCGCCAGTTGCGCGGCGACCTGGACGCCATCCTCAACAAGGCCCTCAAGAAGCGCCCCGAGGAACGCTACGCGACGATGGACGCCTTCGCCGCCGACCTGCGCCGCTGGCGCGACGGCGAGCCGGTGCAGGCGCGGCCCGACAGCGCCGGCTATCGCATGGCCAAGTTCATCGGGCGCCATCGTCTGCAGGTGGCCGCCGGCGGGGGGGTGATGCTGGCCCTGGCCGGCGGCGCGTCGGTCGCGCTGTGGCAGGCGCATGAGGCCCGGCTGGCTGCCGCCCAGGCCCGCACGGAAGCCGCCACGGCCAAGGCGGTGCAGGGCTTCATGGAATCGGTGTTCATCTCGAACTCGGCCAACCAGGCCGACCCTGAACGCGCCCGTGCCACCACTGCCCGCGAGTTGCTGGACCGCGGCGCCGAGCGCATCGAGAAAGACCTTGCCCAGGCGCCCGAGGCGCAGCTGCGCTTGTACGAGCTGCTGGGCGAGATGTACTTTCACATGGCCTTGAACGACCGCTCGCTGGCGCTGCGCCGCAGTGGTGCTGCGCTGGCGGCCCGCCACTTCGGGGCCGGCAGCCTGGAGGCGATCAACGCCTCGGTGTCACTGGCCAAGACATTGGCCGAAGTGGGCGATCGCGAGGCCTCGCTCAAGCTGCTGCTGCAGGCCGACGAGGCGCTGCGTGCGCGCGGCCAGGAGGATGCGCTGGCGCGCATGGAGATCGACACCACCCTGGCCTACCACTACTTCAACTCGGACCCGCCGCAAGGCCTGGCGCGTGCGCGCCGCGCGGCGGCCATCGCGCGGCAACAGCCGCCGTCGCAAGGCTCGGTCGGTGCGCTGCACATGCTGGGCGAAGCGGCCAACGCCACCGGCAACCTGGTCGAAGCCCGGGACGCGCTGGCCGAGGCGCTAGCCCGCATCGACAGCCGGCCCGACGAAACGGTCGCGGTGCTGCCGCTGGTGTTGAGCACGCTGGGCGATGTGTACGCGCGGCTCGGCCAGCTTGGCGATGCGGGGGCCACGCTGTCACGCGCCTACGACCTCGCCCAGCGCGGCAGCGATCCGTACACGCTGCACATCGCAGGCCTGAAGCTGTCGCGCTTTCTGGTGGCCAACGGCCGCGCGCGCGACGCGATCGAATCCGGCCGCGCTGCCGCCGCCTGGGCGCAGTCGCTGAAGGGCGACCATGAGTTCGGCGCCGGGCCGGCGGTGATGATCGGCAGCTATGGCCGGGTACTGCTGGTGTACGGCGATGCGCGGCGCGCGCTGGCCTACCTGGACGATGCGCGCCAGCGGCTGCCGACAGCCTTGCCCGATGTGCTGGGGCCGTTCCTGGCGACGCATGCGGAGGCGATGCTCGCGCTCGGCCGCACCGCCGATGCGGCGGCCGACCTCGACCAGGCTGCGGCCTTGATCGGCGACCGGGTGGACCGCAACACCGAGTCGGTGCGCGCGGTGCGACGCCGCTACTGGGTGGCGGTGGGCAAGGCGCAAGAGGCTCTGGCCGACTTCGAGGCGCACGCGCCGAAGGTGGACCAGGCAAGCACCGCCTTCACGCAACTTCGGCGTCAGGCCGAGCAGGCCACGCTGCTGCTGGCCGTGGGGCGCCACGCCGAGGCCCATGCCGCCGCGTCGGCGGTGCTGGCGGCGATCAGCCGCTTGCCGGAGCAGGGCTTCAGCGACGACGTGCAGGCGCGCATGACCGCCGTGCAGGGCCAGGCCCTGCTGAGCCAGGGCCGACCCGCCGACGCGCTGCCCGTGCTTCAGCAGGCCCTCGCGCTGCACCGGGCCGCCTTCGATGCCGAGCACAGCCCCGAGGTGGCGGCCGTGCGCGCCGCACTGGCCACGGCGCAACGGCGAGCGCCCTAGTGTGGTATCCCGCAAATACGTGCACATGAAATCGCGTCTTCAACCCCAAGGCAGCATTGCAAATCCTCGCGATACCGCCGGGTATCGCTGCGGTTTGCGCCTTGCCCTGGGCTCGAAGCCATTGAGTTCGTTTTGTGCACGTATCTGCCGGACACCACACTAGCGGCAGATCAGCCCGACCGCGTCCACCGCAGCGCCGGCGCGCCCTTGCAGCCCGACGATGGCCTTGTCGTCGCAGGTCAGCGTGCCCTTGGGGTAATGCGAGTTCACGTTGTCCATCATGCGCAGCGCGCCCACCGGCCCGGTGACGAAGAGGGCGATGTTGCCGATCGGCCCCGTCGGCGAGGTGAAGGCGCCCGGGGTGTTCAGCGGCACGGAGGCAGTGCGGGTCTCGCTGCCGCGCGCGGCGCAATCCAGCACCAGCGCCTTGAGCAGGTGGTTGTCGCTGCGCAGCGAGGTCACCGCCATGGACCGCACCACCGACCCGGCCGGGCAGGCCGCGCTGCGCCGCGTGCCGCTGCCCCCGCCGCCAGCAATCGGTTGGCCGTTGCACAGCGGCGCGATGTAGTTCACGTAGGCCCCGGTGCGCGCGAACACGCCCGTCACCTGGGTGCCGGCCGGGCACCTCGCGATGAACTGTTGCCCGCCGGTGCCACCGAAGGCCGGCGTGAAGGTTTCCTGGGCCCGCGCGAGCGGCGATGCGCCGAGCAGGGCGGTCAGGCCCGCGGCGAGCAGGGCCGAGCGAGCGTGAGCGAGTGGATGAGGCATGTCAGAGCTCCTGTCATCGGTGAAGGGGATTCCCTTCTCCGAAGTACGCACAACGGCAGGAAAGTCAGACATGGCCCACCGAGCGGCCAGCCCGGCGCACCGAAGGTGCGGGCGGCTAGCGCCCGTGCCAGCGCATCGCGGCGCGCCTCACCATCTCGGGCAGCAGGTGCTGCTCGTCTTCCACCTGCCGCAGCCAGGCGGCGTCGTTGCCCAGGCCGTTGATCTCGCGGCGCAGGTACTGCAGGGCGCCTTCGGCATGCAGGTCGCCCGCGTGGCTGTCCAGGCGCGACAGCACGCGGCTCAGGTCATCGCGCAGCACGCGGTGCTCGCCGGTCTCGGGGTCGACGAAGGTGCCGTCCAGCCCGAAGCGGCAGGCCTGGAAGCGGTTGAAGGTGTAGGGCAGGTAGTCGTCCTCGCTGAGCTTGAACGGCTTCTCACGCGTGAGCCACTGGCCCAGGCACTGGATGAAGCCGGCCAGTGAGGCGGCCTTCTCGATGGTCAGCGGCGTGTCCAGCACGCGGACTTCGATGGTGCCGAACTCCGGCTTGGGGCGGATGTCCCAGTAGAAGTCCTTCATGCCCGAGACCACGCCGGTGCGGGTCATCTTGTTGAAGAACACCTCGAAGTCGCTCCAGGTCTGCACGAAGGGCGCGCGGCCGCTCAGCGGAAAGGCAAACACCGAGTTCAGGCGGGCCGAGTCGAAGCCCGTGTCCTCGCCCTGCACGAACGGCGAAGACGCCGCCAGCGCGATCAGGTGCGGGATGAAGCGGCTCATGCCGTGCAGCAGCACCAGGGCCTCATCCGCGCTCGGGCAGCCGATGTGCACGTGCTGGCCGAACACCGTGAACTGCTTGGAGAGGTAGCCGTACAGCGATGACAGCTCATGAAAGCGCGGGGTCTCGAAGATGCGCCGGCGCGTCCAATGCTGGAAGGGGTGGGTGCCGCCGCCGCAGAGCATCACGTCCAGGGTCTCGGCGCAGTCCACCAGCGCATCGCGGATCTGGCCCAGCTCCGACACCACCTGGCCGAAGCCGGCGCACACGCCGGTGGACAGTTCGATCATGCTGCTGGTGATCTCGGGCTTCACATCGCCGGGGATGCTGCGCTTTTCCATCAGGCGCAGCAGGTCGGCCGACACGGGGGCCAGGTCGTAGTCGTCGCTGTTGACGATCTGCAGCTCCAGCTCGACGCCCAGCGTCAGCGGCTGCGATTGGGCAAAGACGCCGAGGCTCATGGGCGGCCCTCCGTGCCAGGTTGCTTGCCAGATTCGTTGCGGCGGCGGCGCGGCGGTGCCGGCGGCAGCTCGCCCGCCAGGCGCAGCGCGAACTGCACCGCGATCGGCCCGATCAGCTCCAGCACCGCGATGCTGGCCAGGATGATGGGCACGGCACCCGCGGCCAGCTCAGGCTCGGCCCGCATCAGCTCGCTCAGCATGACCAGGGCCGTGGCGGACAGCGGCGTCATCGTGATCGACAGGGCCAGGCCTTGCCGCCAGCTCGCCTTGGCCCAGGGCGCCAGGGCCACGATGGCCACCGTCTTGGCGACGAAGCGCGCCGCCATCAGCGCCAGCGCGGCAAAGCCGCCGGCCACCAGGATCTTGGGCGACCAGGCCGAGCCGACGATGACAAACAGCATCAGCACCAGCGCGCCACCCGAGGTGCCGAAGTGGCGCGGCCACACCCAGGGGCGGTCGCTGGTGTTGCGCAACAGCAGGCCGGCCACCAGCGGCATCAGCAGCGTGGACACGCCAATCGCCCGCGCCGCGACGATGGAGAACGCGACGAGGCCGAACAGCAGCAGCACCGCGCTTTCGTTGCGCAGGTCCAGCCGGCGGGCCACGAGGTACACCGCCCCGGCCAGCAGCGCGGCCAGGCCCAGCGTGGTGATCAGCGAGATCGACAAGCCCGCCAGCGCCTGGGCGAGGCTGCCACCGTCGTCGGCCGCCCACCAAGTGCGCATCAAGGTCAGGGCGACCACCGCGTAGAGCGTGTTCAGCGCCGTCAGCAGCGACGCGCGCTGCGTGACTTGACCCTCGGCGCCGAGTTCCAGCGACACCCGCCCGGACACCGCGGCCGGCGCGGGCATGGCCAGGATGGCGCAGGCGATGGCCGTCTGCCAGCTCACGTCGAAGAAGCGCAGCACCACGGCCACCGCCACCGCGCTGAGCGAGGCCTCCAGCAGGCTCGTGGCCGCCAGGCCCGGGTTGCGGCGCAGCCAGCGCAGGTGCACGCGGCTGCCGATCTCGAACAGCAGCAGGCCCAGTGCGAGGTCGGTCACCGTCTGCGCGGCGCCGGACAGCGGCATGCCCACGCCATGCCCGAAGGCTGCGGCCACACAGCCGGCCAATGTGTAGCCCACCACGCGGGGCAGGCGGGTCGTGGCGGCGATGAATTCGCCCGCCAGTGCGCCGGCCAGCAACACGCCGACGACAAACATCAGTGCGCTGGACGGGGCGACGGCGAGACCGGCCCAGATGCGGGCTCCGGTATCGAGAGCGTTCATGCGTCTCCCTGGTCTTGAAAGATTTGGTTGCAAGCCTAGGGGGCGCAGGCGCAGCCGCGTGTAGGCCAACACGCCGAAAGCTTCCTGGACAATTGCGCGCCATGCAGCTCGTCAGCCTCAACACCGCCCGGGTCGAATCCTTCGTGGCCACCAACGGCGAGGCCGTGACCTCGGCCATCCGCAAACGCGCCCGCGAGGGTGCCGTGGCCGTGGGCCCGCTGGGCCTGGCCGGCGACGAGCAGGCCGACCCGACCGTGCACGGCGGCCTGGCCAAGGCGGTGTATGCCTACCCGCAGGCGCACTACGCCTTCTGGCAGACGGTGCGTGGCCAGGCCAAGGTGGCGGGCGAGTTGCAGCCCGGCGACTGCGGCGAGAACCTCACGCTGGCGGGCCTGCTGGAAAGCCAGGTCTGGATCGGCGATGTGCTGCGCTTCCCGGATTGCGAGCTGATCGTGTCGGAGCCGCGCTACCCCTGCTTCAAGTTCAATGCCCACATGGGCTTCAACCAGGCCGCCAAGCTGATGGTGCAGAGCGGCTATTGCGGCTTCTATCTCGCGGTGAAGCGTGAGGGCACGATCGCGGCGGGCCAGGCCTTCGAGCTCATCCCCGGTCCGCGCGAAGTGGGCATCGTGGAGCTCTTCAAGGCCAAGATGAGGAAGAAGGCGTGAGCAGCGCGGGCTGCCTGCGGCGCCATCTGCTGCTCGCGGCCGGCGCGCTGCCCTGGGCGGCCGGCGCGGCACCGGTGCTGCGCGTGGGGCCCACGCGGCCCATCAAGTCACTCGCCGCGGCCGCACGCCAGGCGCGTGATGGCGACGTCATCGAGGTGGACGCCGGCGACTACACCGCTGACGTCGCCGCCTGGCCCCAGCACGACCTGACCCTGCGCGCGGTGGGCGGCCGGGTGCGCGTCATCGGCGCGGGCGCGCAGGTGCAGGGCAAGGGCCTGTTCTTGACGAGCGGGCGGCGCCAGCGCATCGAGGGCTTCGACTTCAGCGGCGCGGTGGTGCCCGACCGCAATGGCGCCGGCATCCGGCTGGAGGCGGGCTCGCTGACGCTCGTGGACTGCAGCTTCCGCGACAACCAGAACGGGCTGCTGTCGGCCAACGAGGGCAGCATCGAGCTGGACATCATCGATTGCGACTTCGGCCCCATCCTGCCGGGCGAGGGGCGCACGCACAACCTGTATGTCGGCGCCATCAAGCGGCTGGCGGTCAGCGGCAGCTGGTTTCACCACGGCTTCAAGGGCCATCTGCTCAAGAGCCGCGCGGCGCTGAACCACATCCTCTACAACCGCCTGACCGATGAGATCGGCGGGCGGGCGAGCTACGAGCTGGAGTTCGCCAACGGCGGGGTGGCGGTGGTGATGGGCAACCTCATCGCGCAGAGCTCCACCACCGAGAACCCGCACGTGATCTCCTTCGGCGCCGAGGGCGCCACCTGGGAGAAGCAGGCGCTTTACCTCGTCAACAACACGCTGGTGGACCAGCGGCCCAGCGGCGGCATCTGGCTGCGCGTGTCGCCACCCCAGGCCGACGTGGTGCTGGCCAACAACCTCCTGGTCGGCGGGCCCAAGCTCGCTGCGGATGGCCACTGGGTGCGGCGCGCCAACTTCGACGCCGACTGGGACGAGTTCGTGCTCGCCGCGCGCGATGACTTCCGGCTGAAGCCGGGCTCATCGCTGCGCGGCAAGGCTCAGGCCGCGGGCGAGGGCGGTGGCCTGAAGCTCACCCCCACCCGCGAGTACCGGCACCCGCGCGGCAGCCTGCCGTGGGACGGCGCCGCGCCGCTGAGCCCGGGCGCCTTTCAGCGCTGATCAGGCCGCGCGCGGGTAGTCGGTGTAGCCCTGCTCGCCGCCGCCGTAGAAGGTCTCCTTCTGCGGCGCAGCCCACGGCAGGTCGGCGCGGATGCGCTCGGCCAGGTCGGGGTTGCTGATGAAGGGCCGGCCGATGGCCACGGCGTCGGCATGGCCGCTGCTGATGGCGTCCAGTGCCATCGTGCGGTCGTAGCCGTTGTTGACGATCCACGGGCCGTTGAAGCGGCGGCGCAGCTCGGCATAGTCGAACGGCGCGTTGTCACGCGGGCCGCCGGTGGCGCCTTCCACCACTTCCATGAAGGCCAGCTTGAGCGTGCTCAGGCGCTCCGCCACATGGTTGAACAGGGCCTGGGGGTTGCTGTCCTGGCCGATGTCGTTGGCCGGCGTCACGGGGGACACGCGCAGCCCGGTGCGGCCCGGGCCGATGGCCTCGGCCACGGCGGTCATCACCTCGATCAGCAGCCGGGCGCGGTTCTCGATGGAGCCGCCGTAGGCATCGGTGCGGTCGTTCGTGCTGTCGCGCAGGAACTGCTCCAGCAGGTAGCCATTGGCGCTGTGCACCTCCACGCCGTCGAAGCCGGCGGCGATGGCGTTCCTGGCAGCCTGGGCGTAGTCGGCTACCAGCTGCGGGATCTCATCGGTGGTCAGCGCGCGGGGTTCGTCGGTCGGCACCAGCTCGCCGTGGGCGGCGTAGGTGCGCGTCTTGGCGGCACGGTTCGTGGACGACACCGGCGCCTGGCCGCCCGGCTGCAGGCGCTTCACCGAGATGCGGCCCACGTGCCACAGCTGCACGACGATCTTGCCGCCTTCGGCATGCACCGCGTCGGTCACGCGCTTCCAGGCAGCGACCTGCTCGGGCGTGTGGATGCCGGGGGTGTCGAAGTAGCCCTGGCCATCGGGGCGGATCTGCGTGGCCTCGGTGATCAAGAGGCCGGCGCTGGCGCGCTGGCGGTAGTACTCGACGTGCAGGTCACCCACCACCCGGTTGCGCGCACGGTTGCGCGTGAGCGGGGCCATGACGAGGCGGTTGGCGAGCTCGATGTCGCCGAGGCGGACGGGGTCGAAAAGCGTGGGCATGGGGTTCTGGAAGAGGAAAGACAAAGTGGGCGAAGCCTAAGCAGACCGCACCATCCCTGCGGCTCGTGCGGTTGCTTCGGCGTGTGATACGCCCTCAGATGCTGGCAACTCGGCGAAAGACAAGCCGCCACCTTGGCGACAATCACCCCCATGCTCGCCTACCGCCACGCCTTTCATGCCGGCAACCATGCCGACGCCCTCAAGCACCTGGTGCTGACCCGCGTGCTGCGCTACATGGGCGAAAAGGACAAGCCCTACACGCTCATCGACACGCATGCCGGCGCCGGCGGCTACTCGGTCGAGGGCCGCTATGCGCAGAAGAACGCCGAGTACGGCACCGGCATCGCCAAGCTCTACGACGATGTCGACGAGCTGCCCGCGCCGCTGGCCGACTACGTGCAACTGGTGCGCGACTTCAACCCCGACGGCCAGCTGCGCCAGTACCCCGGCTCGCCCGCCATCGCGAATTTCGTGCTGCGCGACACCGACCGTCTGCGCGCCTACGAACTGCACCCGACCGATCACCGCATCCTGGCCAGCTATCTGGAGGCCCGGCCCAACACCCAGGTCAGCGACCGCGACGGTTTCGCGGCCATCAAGGCCGAGCTGCCCTCGCCCACGCGGCGCGCAGCGCTGCTGATGGACCCGCCCTACGAGATCAAGACCGACTACGGCAAGGTGCTCACCGCGCTGCGCGAGGCGCTGGAGCGCGCCCCCGACACGGTCGTCATGGTCTGGTACCCGCAGTTGCAGCTGCTGGAGTCCACCCAGCTCGCCACGCGGCTCAAGGCCAGTGCCGACGCCGCGGCCAAGAAAGGCTGGCTGCATGTGCGCCTGACCGTGACCCAGGCCGACGAGCGCGGCTTCGGCATGATGGGCAGCGGCATGTTCATTGCCAACCCGCCGTTCACGCTGCATGACGAACTGGCCGAGTGCCTGCCGCTGCTGGTGGAGCGGTTGGGGCAGTACGACGGGGCGAATTACGTGTTGGAGCAGAAGGCGGTTTAGCGCGGCGTTTTGGCGCTTGGCGTGCGGTGTCGGGAGGCTATTGCTGCGAGCCTTTTCAGCTCGGTGCACCGTGCCGGGAGTTCGCCCCGGCGGGCGAGTAACTTTTCTCTGTCGCGCCAGAGAAAAGTCACCAAAAGAGAGGCGCTGAACCGCAAGTCATCGCCCTGGTGCGGAAGCTCACGCGCGAAAACTCGTACTCGGCTTGTGCGCCGAAGCGACCCGCTGCGCTCTCGCTGCTGTCCCTGTCACGAGCACCATCCATCGCACCTTCACGCCCGTTAACGCCGGCTGCACGCCGGGCTCACCAATGAATGCACCACATGCCTGGACGCGCCGTCGACGGCGCTTGACTTCAACTCGTGAATTCGGCGTGCAGCCGACGTTGACCGCACAGGCGGTGGATGACGCGGGCTCTGTATAGGGTCAGCAGCGAGAGCGCAGCGGGTCGCTTCGGCTAAGGACATGAGCGTGACTTTTCGCGCGATGTCCTTCGCAGGCCAGAGGCGACTTGCGGTTCAGCGCCTCTTCTTTGGTGACTTTCTTCTGGCGCAGCAGAAGAAAGTTACTCGCCCGCCGGGGCGAATTCCCGGCACGGTGCACCGAGTCCCAAAGGCTCCCCGCAAAAGCCTCCCAACGATCAACCCCCTCCCACCCCCAGCGGCTGAATTAAGCTGCGCCCCACACATTTCCCGCGCCCCGCCGTCCCATGAGCGACCCCACCAAACCCGTCACGATGGAGCAGATCGCCGCGCTGGCGGGGGTGTCCACGATCACCGTCTCGCGGGCGCTGCGCGACAGCCCGTCGGTCACGCCGGCCACGCGCGAGCGCATCAAGACCCTGGCCGAGGCCGCGGGCTACCGCTTCAACCACCATGCGCGCAACCTGCGGCTGCGGCGCAGCCACATGGTGGCCGTCATGCTGGAGATGCAGCCTGACACCGACCGCCCCATGACCGATGCCTACCCGCTGCAGCTCCTCGGCGGCATCACCCAGGAGCTGACCTCGCGCGGCTACAGCGTGCTGCTGTCGGCCCTGCAGAGCCCGGGCCAGGGCATGGCGGCGTCGGCGGATGGGGTCATCCTGCTGGGCCAGGGCGCGCATGGCTCGGCCGTGAAGTCGGTGGCGGCCATGGGCCTGCCGCTGGTGGTGTGGGGCGCCGAACACGGGCGCGGGGATGCGGTGGTCGTCGGGGGCGACAACGCGCATGGCGGCGCGAGTGCCGCCGAGCGGCTGATGGCGCTGGGCCGGCGGGAGCTGCTTTTCCTGGGTGATGTGCGCCATGCCGAGATCCGCGACCGCCAGCAGGGCTTCGCCAAGGCCCTCAAGAAGGGCGGCCTCAAGGCTCAGACCCTGACGCCTGCCGCCTTCACCTTCGGTGCCGGCTTCACGGCGGTGCAGGCCCATCTGGCAGGCCTGGGGCGCAGCGGCAAGGTGCCCGACGGCCTCTTCGCCGCGAGCGACCTGCTGGCCATGGGCGCCGTGCGCGCCTTCACCGATGCGGGCCTGGCCGTGCCCGAGCAGGTGTCGGTGATCGGCTACGACGACTCCCCCGCCGCCCAGAGCTTCGCGCCGCCGCTGACCAGCGTGCGCCAGGACTGGCACCACGGCGGCGTGCTGCTGGCGCGCAAGGTACTGGACCTGATCGCCGGCCATGACGCAGCCAGCGAGATCATGCCGACCGAGCTGGTGGTGCGGGGCACTTGAGCGCCGCGGCCGGCTGCACTCGGTTGCTGGGCTAACTCCTGGACCAGCCGGGCAGCCGGCTGGCCTGCTGAATCCACTGCGTCAGCTGCTGCTCATCGACATCGTCCTGGCGGACGTCGATCCAGCGTGCTTCCAGCGTGGTGCCACCGGTCGGTGGCGGCGTCAGCGACGTGCCTTTGAAAAAGGTCAGCTTCACGTAGTGCGTGAAGACATGAAAGCTGGCGAACCAGCCTTGCCCCGGGATGCCGTACATCGCGGAATTCCAGCGCACGCCCTTGCGAACGCCGGGTACCGCCTGCGTAATGAGCACGTCCAGACGCCGGGCGGTGGCCTGCTGCCAGCCAGGAATGGCAGAGATGTAGGCCTGCACCGGCGCATCGCCGTCTGCCTTGGCGGCCTGGGGGTTGCCTCCCATCAGTAGCCGGGTGGTGGATGCGCCTTTGTCGGGCTGCGGCATGACGGCTCCTGACGCCTGAGGCTGTGCGGTCCGAGCATGCCTGAAGCGAGCCGTGCCGACGATCAGTCCAGCACTACCTCCGTCCGCACCACGCCGGCCCGCTCGGCGCTGGCTGACAGCGCGAGCCGTGTGCCCACCGGGGCGCGCACCACCCATTCCGCCACGGCGCGGTCGCCGGTGGGGTGCTTGTTGAACAGGAAGGCCAATTGACTCTGCTTGGGTGCGTGGCCTTCCAGCTGCGGGCCTTCGATGCGTTCCTTGCCATTGACCAGGCTGATGGCCGGGTCGTTCACGGGCATGTGGATCTCGAACATCACGCCGCGCACCGTCTTGCGCTCCAGTGCGCGCTGGGTCACGTAGGCCGGCAGGTAGCCGGCGTTGGCCACCGCCATGCGCACCCGCCACATGTCGGGGCCCAGGGCTCGCACCTCGGTGCGGATGAGCTCCAGCTGGGGCAGGCTCATCGCGATCTGGCTCAGCCAGCCGGGGAAGCGCGCGGCCTCGCGCTCGCGCAGGGCGGGCGGGGGGTTGCGCCAGAAGTTCATCTTGTCCCAGCCGCCGATCTCGACGGCGCCGAGCTGGGGATGCTGGAAGGGCGTCCAGTCGACATGGGCCTGGCCGCCGCATTGCTCGTCGCTCCACTTCAGCAGCTTGAGGTCGTCTTCGACCGGATGCTGGCGGTACCAGTCGATCCACTTCTCGGTGTGCACGCCGGCTTCCTTGTTGGGCGACCACAGCTCCACCACCCAGAACAGCGCGCCCAGGTGCTCGTAGACCCAGTCCTGCGTGCCCGTGATCACTTCCTTGGGGTGGTAGCGGAAGTCTTCGTAGATGCTGACGGCCGGGTAGCCGGTGTGCTTCTCGCCCAGCGCCGAGAAGTTCTGGAACAGCCACAGGTCTTCGGGCGTCATGTCCTTGTCGCTGCGGGTGCCGCAGGGCCGCAGGATGACGCCGCTATGGGTGTGGAAGCTCACCGCCGCGCCGATGTTGGGGTGCTGGACGATGAAGTCCACCATGGCCCGCACCTCAGGCTCGCTGGTCGGGTAGGGGCCGGCGCCGAGTTGCTGGTACTCCTGGCGCCATTCGGCGGGGAAGTTGCGGTTCAGGTCCAGGCCTTCACGGTCGGCGTTGACCTTGACGGTCAGGCCGTCGTGGTTCTTGATGAAGCCCTCGGGGATGAGGCGGTAGTACTCGCCGCCGAACTCGCCCGGCTCGCGCGCCACCATCAGGCGCGGCTCGGTGGGGTGCTTCTTGTAGCCGCCGTGCGGGTCGGGCACGTGCATCGTCAGGATGCGGCCGTCGCCGTCGATGTCTTCCGGCGTGAGGCCGTCCACCGGCTCTTCGGTGTAGGGGTAGGGGCGCGTGGAGCTGCGGATGTGGCGCGGCCGGTCGGCCAGCGCGAGCTCGGCGCCGTCGGGGTTCAGGCGCGGCACGAGGTAGACGGTGCGGGTGTCCAGCAGGCGGTTGACCTGGGCGCTCTCCGGGCCGCT
>JAIPCJ010000217.1 GCA_021738245.1 Methylotenera sp.
ACCAGCCAGCCAGCACCGGCGCCCCTGCCGGCGGTTTCGATTTGCGTGCCGACCTACAACGGCGGCGAACCCCTGCGCGCCGCGATTACCTCGGTGCTCGCGCAGACGTGGCGCGACTTCGAGCTCATCGTCATCGACGATGGCTCGACCGATGCCACGCCCGAGATCGTGCGGTCCTTTGCCGACCCGCGGGTCCGGTACTTGCGCAATGAGCGCAATCTCGGTCCGCAGGGCAACTGGAACCGCTGCCTGGACGAGGCCCGGGGGCGCTACTTCAAGCTGCTGCCGCACGACGATCTGCTGCATCCGCAATGCTTGGAGCGTCAGATTCGCGTGCTGGACGACGATGTGTCGGAGCGAATCGCGCTGGTGTTCAGCGGCCGCCAGGTGATCGGGCCCGACGGCCGCGTGCTGACGCGGCGCGGCTACCCGGGCGGCCGCGAAGGGCGCCTGGCTGCGCGGGATGTGGTGGCGGCCTGCGTGCGGCGAGGCACCAACCTGCTGGGCGAACCCGGTGCTGTGCTGATGCGCAAGGCACTCGTGGACCGTGTCGGGGCCTTCGATGCCACCAACCCCTACGTGATCGACCTGGACTACTGGTTTCGCCTGCTGGCGCATGGCGACGCGTACTACTGCGAGGCTGAACTCGCGAGCTTTCGCGTCTGGCCACAGTCCTGGAGCGTCGAGATCGGCGGCAACCAGGGTCGGGAGTTCCGGCAATTCATCCGGCGCGCAGCGCCGGTCGTGCAGGCCTGCACCTCCTGGGGCGATCGCGCGCTCGGGTTGATCACGCCCAGCATCAACAATCTCGCTCGCCTGGTGTTCTACCGGCTCTACGTGCGCTGACATGAGCCTGCCCGCTCTGCCATCGCTGCTGCAACGCCCGTTCATGCGCTTCCTGCTGGTCGGCGCGCTGAACACCGGTTTCGCTTATGGCACCTATGCCGTGCTGCTGTGGCTGGGCCTGCCTTACGCCTGGGCCAACCTGGGCTCGCTGGTGCTGGGCATCCTGTTCAGCTTTGCGACGCAGGGCCGGCTGGTGTTCGGCAATGCTGACCACCGACTGCTGCCGCGCTTCGTGCTGTGCTGGCTCATCCTGTACGTCATCAACATCGGCTTGATCACCGGCCTCATCCGTCTCGGGTTGAACGCCTACACGGCCGGAGCCGTGGCGCTGGCGCCGATGGCGGTCGGCTCCTTCTTCGTTCAGCGCTACATCGTGTTCGGTGGGGCGCGCAGCCCGTCATCGTCCGACGCTCTCACCCGGAAAAGATCATGACCACTCGACTGGCTATCGTCGTGCCTTGCTACAACGAGGAAGAGGTCCTGCCCGAAACCAATCGCCGGCTCCTGGCCTTGCTCACTCGCATGCAGTCGGCAGGCTTGGTGAGCTCCGACAGTGCTGTGCACTATGTCGACGACGGCAGCCGCGACCGGACCTGGGCGCTGATCGAGGAACTGGCTGCTGCTGACGGCCGGGTGCACGGCATCAAGCTGTCGCGCAACCGGGGGCATCAGGCGGCCCTGTTGTCCGGCCTGCTGACGGTCGAGGGCGACGCCCTGGTCAGCATCGATGCTGACTTGCAGGACGACGTCAACGTCATCGAGACCATGGTGCAGAAGTTCGCGGAAGGTGCGGAGGTTGTCTATGGCGTGCGTGATTCGCGGGCCACGGACACGCCGTTCAAGCGAAACACGGCGCTTGCCTACTACGGCCTGATGCGCAAGATGGGCGTCGACCTGGTTCATAACCATGCCGACTTCCGCCTCATGGGACGCCGAGCCATCGAGGCGCTGCGCGAGTACGGCGAAGTGAACATGTTCCTTCGCGGCATCGTGCCGCTGATCGGCTACCGTGCCGCCACCGTCAAGTACGACCGCGCCGAGCGCTTTGCCGGAGTCTCCAAGTACCCCTTGCGCAAGATGCTCACCTTCGCGCTCGAAGGCGTGACGTCGTTCAGCGTGGTGCCGCTTCGGCTCATCACCCTGCTGGGCTTCCTGGTGTCGGTTTTCTCGTTCTTCATGATCCTGTTCGTCATCTACGGGACGCTCGTCATGAAGGCTGTCGTGCCGGGCTGGGCGTCGTCCGTGGTGCCGATCTACTTTCTCGGCGGCATCCAGCTGCTGGCCATGGGCGTGATCGGGGAATACGTGGCGAAGATCTACCTTGAGACCAAGCAGCGCCCGCGCTACTTCATCGAGAAGACCGTGTGATGCCCGTGTCGACTTCCACGCAGCCGCTTCCGACCATGAACAAGGCGCCCGCCGCGGGTTTGAGTCGAGTCCTGGTATGGATCACCTGTCTGGTCGTGCTGGCCGGCTACGCCCACCTGTTCGCGCTGGAGCTGCGTCAGCGTGGTGACATGCCACTGCAGATCGACGAACTGTTCTTCGCGACTTGCGCGGCCCGTGGGCTTGCCGTCGGTGAGATCCCCATATCGGGCTGCCATGACAACAAGGGCCCACTGGTCTACGTGGTCTACCAGGCCTTGCAGGCAGTCGGCGGGCTCTATCCGCTCGCGCTCTACAAGATCGCGGCGTTTGTTCTCGGGTTGCTCAATGCGGCGCTCGTGTGCGTGACGGTCGCGCGGTCGGCAGGCCGCACGGCCGGTTTCCTCGGCGCAGCCGCGCTTCTGGTGCTGTACGTGCAAGACCCGTGGGTGCTGGCGCTCAAGCCGGAGTCGCTCGGCATGGCGTTCGTCCTGTCTGCCATGCTCCTGGTGCCCGGGTTGGATGCGCGTGTGAGGCCCTGGCGCTGGGCCTGTGTCGGCCTGTTGTTCGGTATGGCCCTGGCGACAAAGCAGACGTTCCTTTTCCCTTTGCTGGGGCTGCTGGTTTGGCTGAGCGGCGCTTCCTGGGCTGCACAAGGCTGGCGCGTGGCGCTGGCCCGGTTGGTCGCGGTGGGTCTTGCGGCAGCAGTGCCGCTGCTGGCTTTTGCGACCGTTTTTTGGCTCGCGGGCCGCGGTCTGGATTTCGCTGCGGCCCTGTTGCTCTACCCGATGCTCTACAAGAGCACGGCGGTGGTGGGGCTCATCAAAGGGCTGGCCCTGCGGCTCAGCGCGCTGGCGGGGTTCTGGACGCCCTTGCTGCCCCTGCTGGGCGCTTTCGTCTTGGTGCTGGTGGCCTACTTCTCGCGCATGCGGCGCGCCCGGCTGGGCTGGCAGGCGCCTCACCTCGCCTACGTCTGCGTGACGCTGGGAGCGTTTGTGGTCTTGCTGGCCTCGCCGATCATCATGCGCTTTCATCTGTTTCCGGCTGCGGCGCTGGCGGTGGTTGTGGTCGCGTTGTGCCTGCTCGGCAGCGCGCCTGTGGCTTCGCCCGAGGGCGCAGCCGGTCAGCGTTGGGTGGGGCGTGCCGCCTTGCTGTGGGCGCTGGTGGTGACCTTGGGCGCTTGGGGCGGCCCGGCTGGCAACCCGCTTCGCGACCGCAAGATACTCGTCACTCACGAGCTCAAGGCGCCACGCGGTGCCTATGCCTACGTGGTGGGCATCTGGCCCAAGCTCTATGTCGACAACGGCCTCGTGCCTGCGTCGGATGTGCTCTATCCCACCGCATTCCCTGGTGCGCCGATGCTCTGGTCTTACCAGGAACCGGCGCCCGGCACCGCCAAGGCTCGAATGCTCGCCGATCTGCATCGGCACAACATCGAGCGACTGCTGGCTGACTTCGCCAAGACGCCGCCTGAAGTGGTGGTCGTCGTGGAAGGGGAGGGGCGTGCGGAGGACTCCAATCGCGCCAGTGACATCGCGGTGCTGGACAACTACATCGCAGGCCATTGCCGTCCGGACGAACTCATCGACATCCCGGGCCATATCCGCGCGCAGGTTTACGCATGCCAGCGCTGAAGCGCTCATGCCAAGGATGCGGCGGTCAGCCCGCCTGCGAACCGGGCATGTGACCGGCCATGCAAGTCGCCTCCACCGCTGCGAATGACGCCCGCCCCCTGGTCGTTCACCTGCTCCACCGCTTCGACACCGGCGGGCTGGAGAACGGTGTCGTCAACCTGATCAACCACCTGCCGGCTTTCCGGCATGCGGTGGTGGCGGTGACCGAGATCACCGACTTCAAGCAACGCGTCACCGCACCGGGCACGCTGTTCATCGCCCTGCACAAGCCGCCCGGCCAGGGGCTGTGGCTGTACCCGCGTGTGTACCGGCTGCTGCGTGAGTTGCAACCGGCGGTGGTCCACACCCGCAACCTGGGCGCGATGGAGTTCCAGCTGCCCGCCTGGGCCGCCCGCGTGCCGCTGCGGGTGCACAGTGAGCATGGGTGGGACGTCAACGACCTCGGCGGTGTGAACCGGGCCAATCAGCGGCTGCGGCGTGTCTACGGTGCGGGCGTGCATCGCTTCGTGGCCTTGTCCCGTGCCATCGAGCGCTATCTCACCGGGCCCGTGGGCTTTGCGCCGGCCCGGGTCCAGCGCATCTGCAATGGCGTGGACACCCAGCGCTTTGGCCCGGCGGCCCAGCCGCCCGAGGCCTGGCCGTATCGGCGTGGCGAGCATCTGGTCATCGGCGCGGTCGGTCGCATGCAGGCGGTCAAAGACCCGCTCAACCTCGTGGAGGCTTTTCTGCGCCTGCGCGAGCTCTGCCCCGACGCCTGGCCACGGCTGCGGCTGGCGATGCTCGGCGGTGGCCCGTTGCACGCGGCGGCGCAGGAACGGCTGACCCAGGCCGGCGCCATCGCCCAGGCCTGGCTCCCCGGTGACCGCCAGGATGTGGCCCGCTTGCTGCCGCATGTCGACGTCTTCGCGCTGCCCTCGCAGGCCGAGGGCATCAGCAACACCTTGCTGGAGGCCATGGCCTGCGGATGCGCACCGGTGGCCACCGCGGTGGGCGGCAACCCGGAGCTGGTGGACGATGGCGTCAACGGCCTCTTGGTGCCCTCGCAGGACAGTGCCGCCCTGGCCGCGGCGCTCGCCCGGCTGGTGAACGACGCCGCGCTGCGCGAGCGGCTGGCCGCCGCCTCGCTGGCGCGCGCCCGTGCCGAATTCAGCCTGCAGACCATGGTCGACGCCTACGGCGCTTTGTACGCGACCGGGTCAGCGCAGCGGTCGCGCTAGGGCGACTCGGGGCGGGACCGGCGATAGACCCACAGCCGGCTGACGCTGAAGTTGCCTGCCAGCACCCCCACCGTGGCCATCATCTGTGCGGCCACCGGGTGCAGGCCCAGCACCAGGCCGAGCTTCAGGTAGGCCGCGTTCAGTGCGCAGCCCAGGGTCACCATGGCCGCGAAGCGAAGCTGCTGGCGAGGGTTGCGCACCGGGCTGCTCTGGTCGGCGAAGGTGCGTCGGGCATTGGCCCAGTAGCTCAGCACTGCGCCCCCGAGGCTGCCCAGCGTGGAGGCCATGAGCAGCGGCATCAGGTGAGCCAGCACCAGAGCCGCAGTCACCGCGTACTGCAGCACGGTGGCCAGCAAACCCACGCCGAGGAAGGACAGCAACTGCGCGATCACGGGGACGATCCAGTGGGGCAGGGCGAGGCCGCCCTGGGAGCATCGAAGTATCTGGCGCTCCCGGTCGGCAAAGCAGTCCTGCGGCTTGCACCGGCCCATCCCCCGGACAGGGGGATAACCCGTGCTTCACGTCACACCTGGGGGGCTCAGCGGCGGGCGTCGAGGTCAAGCTCGGTAAGAATCCGCCTTTCTCCGCGCCTCGCCGCTCCGGCAGCCGCGCCCCTCACCCATGATTGGCTGAATCAGGTCCAACCCATGTGCGGCATCACCGGTCTGTTCGACACCCGCGGCCAGCGTCTTCCCGAGCGGGAACGCCTGCACCGGATGAACGAGTCCCAACACCACCGGGGCCCGGATGAAGGCGACCTGCACATCGAGCCCGGCGTGGGCTTCGGCCACCGGCGGCTGTCGGTCATCGACATCGCCACCGGCCAGCAGCCCATCTTCAACGACGACAAGTCGGTGGCCCTGGTCTTCAACGGCGAGGTCTACAACTACCTGGAGCTGATGGACGAGCTGCGCGGCCACGGCTATGTGTTCCGCACCAAGAGCGACTCCGAAGCCATCGTGCGTGCCTGGGAGCACTGGGGCGAGGACTGCGTGCACCACCTGCGCGGCATGTTCGCCTTCATGGTTCACGACCGTCGGCGCGACTGCCTGTTCATGGCGCGTGATCGTCTCGGCGTGAAGCCGCTGCATTACGCCGTCACGGAGGACGGCTGGCTGCTGTTCGGCTCCGAGCTCAAGAGCCTGATGGCCCATGGTGGCCTGCGCCAGGAGATCGACCCGCGCGCGGTGGAGGCCTACTTCGCGCTGGGCTATGTGCCCGACCCCGGCACCATCTACAAGCATGCCAAGAAGCTGGCGCCAGGCCACCGCCTGCTCGTCAAGCGCGGCCAGCCCCTGGGCACGCCGCAGCGCTACTGGGACGTCAACTTCACGCTCGATGCCAAGATCGGCGAGGAAGAGGCTGCCGAAGAGCTGCGCCGCCGGCTCACTGAATCGGTCAAGCTGCGTCTGAAGGCCGAGGTGCCGCTCGGGGCCTTCCTGTCGGGCGGTGTGGACTCCAGCGCCGTGGTCGCCGCGATGGCCCAGCTCGACGACCAGCCGGTCAACACCTGCTCCATCGGCTTCGACGACCCCAAGTTCAACGAGACCGAATTCGCGCAGATGGTGGCGGACCGCTACCGCACCAACCACCGCGTGGAGACGGTCAACAGCGACGACTTCGGGCTGGTCGACCTGCTGGCCCACCTGTACGACGAGCCTTATGCCGACTCCTCGGCCATCCCGACCTACCGCGTCTGCGAGCTGGCACGCAAGCATGTGACCGTGGCGCTGTCCGGCGACGGCGGCGACGAAAGCCTGGGCGGCTACCGCCGCTACAAGATGCACATGATGGAAGAGCGCATGCGCAGCGCCTTCCCGCTGGCCCTGCGCCGCGGCGTGTTCGGGCCGCTGGCCAAGATCTACCCGAAGGCCGACTGGGCGCCGCGCGTGTTCCGCGCCAAGACCACCTTCCAGGCCATCGCCCGCACGTCGGTCGATGCCTACTTCAACACCATGGGCCTGGTGCGCGATCCGCTGCGCCAGCAGCTCTTCAGCGACGGCTTCAAGCGCGAGCTGCAGGGCTGGCATGCCAGCGAGGTCTTCCACGACCACGCCCGCCGCGCCAACACCGACGACCCGCTCGCGCTGGTGCAGTACCTGGACATCCACACCTACCTGCCTGGCGACATCAACACCAAGGTCGACCGCGCCAGCATGGCGCACAGCCTGGAGGTGCGTGAGCCGCTGATGGACCATCCGCTGGTGGAGTGGATCGCCACGCTGCCCTCGGCGCTCAAGCTGCGCGGTCAGGAAGGCAAGTACATCTTCAAGAAGGCGCTGGAGC
>JAIPCJ010000218.1 GCA_021738245.1 Methylotenera sp.
CGCCGCGGCGGCAGCGTCATCGCGTTTGAGGAAGGAAAACAGGCCCATCGGCGGTGTCGCTGGCGTCAGTGAAGGGTGGGAGGCTGTTCGGCCGGGCGGCCGGCGGTCACGCGAGGCAGGCCGGCCTGGAGCACCCCGCCCACGGTGTAGAAGGAACCGAAGACCAGGATTCTATCGGCCGGTGTCGCCTCGGCCGCCGCGGCTTGCAGGGCGTCAAGCGGGGTGGCGTGGGTCGCGGTGGTCACGCCCGGCGGCGTCTTGAGGCCCGCCGCCAGGAAGGCCGATTCCAGCTGCCCGGCAGTCGCCGCGCGGGGCAGCGGCAGGTTGGTGAAATGCCAGTGGTCCACGAGGGGCGCGATGCGGGCCAGGATGCCCGCCAGGTCCTTGTCGGCCATCGCGCCGAACACCGCGTGGGTGCGCGGGAAATAGCCCATCTGGTCCAGGTTCTGCGCCAGCGCCGCCACGGCATGCGGGTTGTGGGCCACATCCAGCACCACCGCGGGCTGCCCCGCCAGCACCTGGAAGCGACCCGGCAGCTCGACCAGCGCCAGGCCGGTGCGCACCGCCTGAGCGCTGACCGGCAGGCGGTCCGCCAAGGCTTCGAACGCGGCCAACACGCCCGAGGCGTTGAGCAATTGGTTCACACCACGAAGCGCTGGGTAAGCCATGCCCGAGTAGCGCTTGTCGCGACCCGCCCATTGCCACTGGGTGCGGTCCCCGCTGAAGGTGAAGTCGCGCCCGAGTTGGCGCAGGTCCGCTCCCAGCTCGGCGGCCCGCACGGCCAGAGACTGCGGCGGCATCGGGTCGCTGACGACCACGGGGCGGCCGGCACGCATGATGCCGGCCTTCTCTCGCCCGATGGCTTCACGGTCAGGCCCGAGGAATTCGGTGTGGTCCAGGTCGATGCTGGTGATCACGGCGCAGTCGGCGTCGACCACGTTCACGGCGTCCAGCCGTCCGCCCAGGCCCACTTCCAGGATCACGACATCCAGCGGCTCGTGCTGCAGGCGCCGCATGATGGCCAGGGTGGTGAACTCGAAATAGGTCAACGTGATGTCACCCCGCGCAGCCTCCACGGCCTCGAAATGCGGCGCCAGTGACTCCGCCGACACCGGCGCACCGCCCACCCGACAGCGCTCCTGGAAATGCACCAGGTGCGGCTTGATGTAGAGCCCCACCCGGTAGCCGGCATGCAGCGCGATGGACTCCAGCATGGCGCAGGTCGAGCCCTTGCCGTTGGTGCCGGCCACGACGATGACCGGGCAGTCAAAGGCGATGCCCAACTTATCCTTGACCGCGCTCACGCGGTCCAGTGTCATGTCGATGGTCTTGGGATGCAGTCGCTCGCAGTGGGCGAGCCAGTCGTCAAGCGTCATGGCGGGTCGAAAAAAACAAAGCCAGGCACAGGGCCTGGCTCGGGTTCATGGCGGCGCCGGTCAGGCCACGGCATCAGCGCTCTGGCGCTGCAGCATGGCGAGCTGGCGGGCGATCGTTTCGCGGAGCTGGCGGCGGTCCACGATCATGTCGACGGCACCCTTCTCCATCAGGAACTCGGCGCGCTGGAAGCCCGCCGGGAGCTTCTCCCGCACCGTGTTCTCGATGACGCGCGGGCCGGCGAAGCCGATCAGGGCCTTGGGCTCGGCCAGCACGATGTCACCCACGAACGCGAAGGAGGCCGACACGCCGCCCATCGTGGGGTCGGTCAGCACGCTGATGTAGGGCAACTTGGCCTTGGCCAGGCGTGTCAGCGACGCGTTGGTCTTGGCCATCTGCATGAGGCTCAGCAGGCCCTCCTGCATGCGCGCGCCGCCGGTGGCGGTGAAGCAGATGAAGGGCGTCTTCTGTTCGATGGCGGTCTCGACGCCGCGCACGAAGCGCTCACCGACGACCGAGCCCATGGAGCCGCCCATGAAATCGAACTCGAAGCAGGCCACGACCACCGGCACGCTCATGACCGCACCGCCCATGACCACCAGCGCATCGGTCTCGCCGGTGTTCTCCAGCGCTTCCTTCAGGCGGTCGGGGTACTTCTTGCTGTCCTTGAACTTCAGCGCGTCGACGGGCAGGACTTCCTGGCCGATCTCGTAACGGCCTTCGCCGTCGAGGAAGGCGTCCAGGCGCGCCCGCGCGCCGATGCGGTGGTGATGCGAGCACTTGGGGCAGACGTTGATGTTCTGCTCCAGGTCGGTCTTGTAGAGCACCGTCTCGCAGCTGGGGCACTTGATCCACAGGCCCTCGGGCACGGTGCGGCGGTCGGCCGGGTCACCTTGCTGAATCTTGGGCGGGAGCAGTTTGTCGAGCCAGCTCATGCGTTCTCTTCCTTGTGGGACTTAGAGGGTGTCCAGCGCAGCACGGATCTCGCGGATGAAGGCGGCGCCAGTCGAGGCGACATTATCGACCGGCTGGCGCTCCAGCAGTTCGACCAGCTTGGAACCGATGACGACGGCGTCCGACACCGCCCCCACCGCCTTGGCCGTGGCTGCGTCGCGGATGCCGAAGCCCACGCCTACCGGCACGCTGACGTGGCGGCGAATACGCGGGACTGCCTCGGCCACCGCGTCCGTGTTGAGGTGCCCGGCGCCGGTCACGCCCTTGAGCGACACGTAGTAGACGTAGCCGCTGGCGAGCTGCCCCACCTGCGCCATGCGCGCCTCGGTGGACGTGGGCGCCAGCAGAAAGATGGCGTCCATGCCCGCAGCGCGCAGTTGCCCGGCGAACTCACCGCATTCCTCAGGCGGATAGTCCACGATGAGCACGCCATCGACGCCGGCCGCCTGGGCGTCGGTCACGAAGGCAGCCGTGCCGTAGCGCTCCACGGGGTTGGCATAGCCCATCAGCACGATGGGCGTGCGGTCGTTGCTGGCGCGGAACTCGCGCACATAGGCCAGCACGTCGCGCAGCGAGATGCCCTTGGCCAGCGCCCGCTCGCCGGCGCGCTGGATGACGGGGCCGTCCGCCATCGGGTCAGAGAACGGCACGCCGAGCTCGATGACATCGGCCCCCGCCTCGGCCATCGCCTGCATCAGCGCGACGGTGGCGCCTGGGTGCGGGTCACCGGCCGTGACAAACGGAATGAGCGCCTTGCGGCCCTGGGCCTTGAGGTTGTCGAAGGTGGTGGCAATGCGGCTCATGCGCGGGCTCCCGGCAGGCTGACGACCGCCTCGCCGCCCTTGACGGACTGCCCGCGGCAGCTCGGGCGGCAGTAGAAATCGGCGTTGGACAGGTCGGCCACGGTGCCGATGTCCTTGTCGCCGCGACCGGAAAGGTTGACCAGGAGGACCTGATCCTTCGCCATCGTCGGGGCGATCTTCATCGCATGGGCCACGGCGTGGCTCGATTCCAGGGCCGGGATGATGCCCTCGGTACGGCAGAGGTGATGAAACGCCGCCAGCGCCTCGGCATCGGTCACACCGACGTACTCTGCCCGGCCGATGTCCTTCAGGTGGGCGTGCTCGGGACCGACGCCGGGATAGTCCAGGCCGGCCGAGATGGAGTGCGTCTCGATGATCTGGCCGTTGGCGTCCTGCAGCAGGTAGGTGCGGTTGCCATGCAGCACGCCGGGCGTACCGGCGGACAGCGTCGCCGCATGCTTGCCGCTGTCGATGCCCTCCCCGGCTGCCTCCACGCCGATGAGGCGCGTCGCCTCGTGCGGGATGTAGGGATAGAAGATACCAATGGCATTGCTGCCGCCGCCCACGCAGGCGAGCACAGCGTCGGGTTGGCGGCCGATCATGTCGGGCATCTGCACCAGGCATTCGTCGCCGATGACGCGCTGGAAGTCGCGCACCATCATCGGGTAGGGGTGCGGGCCGGCCACGGTGCCGATGATGTAGAACGTGTTTTCCACATTCGTGACCCAATCGCGCATCGCCTCATTGAGGGCGTCTTTCAGGGTCTTGCTGCCGCTGTCGACAGGCACGACAGTCGCGCCGAGCAGCTTCATGCGGTAGACGTTGGGCGACTGGCGCTTGACGTCCTCGCTGCCCATGTAGACCACGCATTCCAGCCCGTAACGCGCGCAGATCGTGGCCGTGGCGACGCCATGCTGGCCCGCGCCGGTTTCGGCAATGACGCGCGGCTTGCCCATGCGCTTGGCCAGCAGCGCCTGGCCAATGACGTTGTTGATCTTGTGCGCGCCGGTGTGGTTGAGGTCCTCGCGCTTGAGGTAGATCTGGGCGCCGCCCAGCTCGCGGCTCAACCGCTCGGCGTGATAGATCGGGCTCGGGCGGCCCACGAAGTGCGCGAGTTCCTTCTTGAACTCGGCGATGAAATCGGGGTCGTTGCGGTAGTGCGCGTAGGCGTCCTTGAGCTGATCCAGGGCATGGACCAGAGTCTCGGAGACGAAGCTGCCGCCAAAGGCGGGGCCGGCCGGCGAACGGAAATGCCCGGTGGCATCGGGCTGCTGGTAATCGAACATCACAAAGTCTCTCTGGCGAGAGCCGCGTCGGCGTCGCGCACGGCGCGGCAAAAGGCTTGAATCAAGCCGGCGTCCTTGATGCCCTTGGCGGACTCGACGCCGGAACTCACATCAACGGCCCAGGGCCGGATGCGTGCCATGCCATCGGCGACGTTGGCCGCACTCAACCCACCAGACAAAACGACCGGAAAGGGAGCGCTTGGAGGAAGAAGTGACCAATCGAAGACCTTGCCGCCGCCGCCATACCCCTCGACGACGGCGTCGAGCAAGATGGCCTGGGCACTGGAGAAAGACTGCCTGAAGTTTATCAAGTCGAAGCCCGGCCCCACGCCCGCCGCGCGAATGAACGGGCGCCCGACGCGGTCACAGTCAGCCGGCGCCTCGTCACCATGGAACTGGATGAGCATGTTCGGCAATGCGTCCAACCCAGCCTGCAGCTCGGCGTCGGTCGCGTTGACGAACAGGCCCACCGGCGTCACGAACGGCGGCAGCAAGCGGGCCAGCGCCTTCGCCCGCTCAGGCGTCACCGCGCGCGGGCTCTTGGCATAGAACACAAAGCCGATGGCATCGGCCCCGGCCGCCACGGCGGCCTCCACATCGGCCTCCCGCGTCAGGCCGCAGATCTTGATTCGGGTTTTCATGTTCGCGCTTCGGCTGTCGGACCGGCCGCCGCCCTGCCCTCAGGGCAACCAGTCGAGTGCGGCAACATGCCGCGGAATGTCGAACTCGGCATCGTAGGTCGGGCCGAGAAAGTAGAGCCCGTCGGGGGAGAAGGTCGGCGCCGCCACCTTGCGGTCGCGGGCGGCGAGGACGTCGCTGATCCAGTCGGGCGACCGCGTGCCGGTGCCGACCGCCAACAGGCATCCCATCAGGTTGCGCACCATGTGGTGCAGGAAGGCGCTCGCCTCGAATTCGAAGCGCCAGTACACCCCGCGCCGCTGCACCTTGATCTCACGCAAGGTCTTGATCGGCGAGGCCGCCTGGCACTCCGACGAACGGAAGGACGAAAAATCGTGCTCGCCGATCAGGCGCTCTGCCGCGGCCTCTAGCGCAGTCTGGTCCAGCGGGCGAAAGATCCAGCCGCACTGCCCCGACTCGATCGCCGGGCGCACCGCGGACTCCAGCAGCAGATAGGCATAACGGCGACCGCGTGCCGAGTTGCGCGCATGGAAGGCGTCGCCCGGAAAGCGACTCCATTGGATGGCGATGTCCGGCGGCAGGTAGCGGTTGACGCCACGCACCCAGGAGAACGGCTCGCGCTCGACCTCGGTGTCGAAATGCACCACCTGGTTGATGCCGTGCACCCCGGTGTCGGTACGGCCGGCGCAGAGGGTGCGAATGGGCTGCGCCGCGAAGGTCGACAACCCCTTCTCAAGCGCATCCTGCACGGTGCGGCCGCCCGGCTGGCTCTGCCAACCGTTGTAGCCGCCGCCGCGGTAACTCACACCAAGTGCAACTCTCATCAGGGTCCGGAAGTGACAACGCCCGGCGGTGCCGGGCGTTGGAGTATCGCGGCTCGCGCCGCGCGCATCGCGTCAACGCAGCTGGTTCAGCATCGCCTCAGCCCGTGCCTTCAGCGGACCGCTGGCGCGCTGGATCAGCTCCTGCAGCACCTCGCGGGCGCCTTCGGTGTCGCCGATCTGGCGGAACTCGTCCGCCAGTTCGAGCTGGCGCATCAGCGGGTCGCCATCGTCATCGCCCAGGGCTTCGATGGCCTTGGCCAGTTGGTCCGGCGCTTCAGCGGCAGGCACATCCACGCCGAGATCGAAGTCGAGGTCGGTCGATGCAGCCGGCGCCGGTGTCGCAGTGACCGGCAGGTCGCCCATGCCACTGAGGTCGAAGCTCAGGTCGGGCGCGGGCGGTGCGGTGCGGGTGCCACGGCTGGAGATGTCGAAGTCCATCGTCATCGGCGCATGCTCGACCGAAGCCGGCATGGCCTGGGTGGCTGCCATGGCGTTGGGCGACACCGGCTCCGGGGCATCCAGGTCCAGGTCCAGCGCCAGATCGAAACCGCTGACCGGGCCTGTGTCGGGGCCGCTGCGCATCGCGTCGGTCGACAGATGGGCTGCGGCAGCCGCCGCTGCCGCCGCGCCAGGTGGCAGCGCCGTCTGGGGCAGCGTGCTGGCGTTCATCGGCTCGGGCCGCAGTTCGGGGCCGTCGTCGCTGAGTGCAGGCGCGCCGCCGGGCTGGTAGAGCGGATTGTCCGGATCGATGCCGCGACCGAGTTCTTGCGCCTTGCTCCAGTCTTCGCCCGCGCCCTTGGTTTCGGCGTAGAGCTGCACGGCCAGTTGCTCGAAGCCCTTGATGTCGCGGCGCTTGGCATAGACCTCCAGCAGCTTCAGGCGGATGGCCAGGCGCGTCGGATTGGCGCGCAGGGCTTCCTTCAGGATTTCCTCGGCCTGCAGGTCGCGGCCATAAGCCAGGTAGACGTCGGCCTCGGCGACCGGGTCGACGTCACCAATGGCGTCGAGCTGGCTCAGCGAGTAGCTCATGGACGACTGACCGCTGTTCTGCGTGTCGCGGGTGTCCACGCGCTGGCCGCCGGTGCCACCGAAGAAGGAGTCGGGCTGCAGGCGGCTTTCGTGGAAGCCCGTCTCCGCGGCATGGGCGGGGCGACGCGAGCGCAGGCGGTACAGACCGAAGCCACCCAACACAGCCACCAGGGCGCCCACCAGGGGCAGCACCACGGGGCTGCCGAGCAGCTGCTCGATCAAGCCCGGCGGCTCGGCGGCCGGCGGAGGCGGCAGCGGCGCGCTGGCGCGCGGTGCCGGACGCGATGCCGCACTGGCG
>JAIPCJ010000219.1 GCA_021738245.1 Methylotenera sp.
CCGCGAGACGGCAGAAAGACGGCATCCGCCAGCCGATCAGGGTCGGCTGGCAGGCCGATGTCGGCCAGCGCCGTGGCCAGTGCCGCGGGCCCGCAGTGGTCGCGCTCTTGCGGGAAGAAGGGTACCGCCGTGCGCTCCACCTGGGCCGGCAGCCCGGGCGGCGGCGCCGCCAGCAGGGCGGCTGTCTGGGGCGGCGTGAGCCAGGTCGCGCAGCCGCTCAGCAGCAGCGTGGCAGCCAGGCCAGCAGCGGCGGCGGCGCGGCGGATCAACGCACCGAGCGTGTGAACGGGAACACCTTGGTGAGGCCGAGGATGTCGGTGACCAACAGGATGATGAACACGGTGAACAACACGCCCAGCACGTCGCTGGCGCCGGCCGGGGCCTTGTCGATCTGGTCGACCATCTGCTGGGCTTCGGCATCGGTCAGCGCATCGACACGGGCGCGCAGCTCGTCGGCCGAGACGCCGCGGGCCTTGAGCAGGGCCGCGAGGTCGTCGCGGTCGAGGGCGGCATGCAGCCGTGCGTGGGCTTCGCTGCGCTGGACCGAGGCGGTGGCCGCGGCGGCCTGCTCGGTGCTGATCAGGGCGGTCGGCGCGGCGTGCGCCATGCCGCTGAAGACGATGGATGAAATGAGCAGCGAGCTCAGCGCGCGGCGGGCAGTGTTCTTCATGGACATCTCCTCCAGGGGAGTCGGTTGAGGGCGGCCGCGATGCTAGGGCCGGCCTCAATTGGCGCCGCCCCGTGAGCTTTCGGTTGCGGTGTTGTCCTACACGGGCTGTGGCGTGCGCGCTTCGCTTAAACTTGCTAACCATTGCGGGTGTAGTTCAATGGTAGAACTTCAGCTTCCCAAGCTGACTACGTGGGTTCGATTCCCATCACCCGCTCCAAATGCAGACGGCCCCGAGAGGGGCCGTCGTCGTTTGTGGCTCGCTTGGCGCCGCTTGGCGGGTCAGCCTTCCACCCAGTTCACCCGCCCCCGGCCGGCGGCCTTGGCGAGATAGAGCGCCCGGTCGGCCGCGGCCACCAGGCCCGTGGGTTGCAGGCCGGCCGAAACGCCCAGGCTGATGGTCACGCTGCCTTGCACGCCGGGATGGGGCAGGGCCAGCGCCCGCACGGTGTCTTCCATCAACTGAGCCACGCCGATGGCGCCGGCCAGGTCGGTGTCGGGCAACAGGCTGACGAACTCCTCGCCGCCGTAGCGGGCCAGCAGGTCGGTGGGCCGGCGCAGGCAGGTGCGCAGGGCGCCGGCCACGCGGCGCAGGCAGTCGTCTCCGGCGAGGTGGCCCAGTGCATCGTTGTAGCGCTTGAAGTGGTCGACGTCGGCCAGCACGATGGCCAGCGGCGAGCGCGAGCGCTGGGCGCGCCGCGCTTCGGCGATGAAGCGCTCATCGAAGTGGCGCCGGTTGTGCACGCCTGTCAGGCCGTCGATGAAGGCCAGTTCGCGCAGCAGGTCGGCCTGGGCCTTCAGGGTGAGTTGCGTGCGCACGCGGGCCCGCACCACGGTGGGGTTGAAGGGCTTGGTGATGAAGTCGGCGGCGCCCGCGTCCAGAGCGCGGGTTTCGTCTTCCGGCCGGTCCTGGGCGGTCACGAAGATGATGGGGATGACGCGCAGCAGCGGGTCGGACTTGAGCTCGGCGCAGAGTTCGTGGCCGTCCATGCCCGGCATCTGGACGTCCAGCAGCACGAGGTCGGGGTGGCGGTCGCGACAGATCTGCAGCGCCCGGGCGCCTTCGGTGGCCATCAGCACCTGGCAGTCGCCCGCGAAGACCCGGTGCAGGGCCTGGATGTTGACGGGCTGGTCGTCCACGATCAGCAGGCGCGGCCGTCGGCCGGGCGGGTTGATGCCGGGTGGCAAGCCGGGCGTGTCGGGCTGGGGCAGCGGCATCAAGGGGCAGTCTCCAGCGTGGCACGCAGCCGCCGGCACAGCGCCGATGCGGCGGGGAAGTCCAGTGCCTCCATCGCATCCTCCAGCGGCTCTGCGAAATCGCGCGGCAAGTGGGCGCGCAGGGCTTCGTGCGCCTCGAGCGCCTCCAGGTCGGCGCCATCGAGCAGCGCCTTGAAGGCGTCCAGTTTCTGCGCCAGCGGACTGGCCGGCGGCGTGGGGCTGTCCGCCTCGGCGTGGCGGGCGTACAGCGCTTCACGGGCTGCCAGGTCGGCGGCCAGGCGGTCCAGCGCGGCGAGATCGGCTTCGCGGCGGGCAAGAAAGCGCCGTCGCCAGTCGGGCCCCGGGTCGGCGGCGTGTTCCCCTTCGGCGGCCAGTGCGGCAAGCTCACCGGCGCCCAGCATCGCAGCGAGGCCCCGGTAGCCATGCAGGCCGCGCGCGGCGGCCTGGCCGCCCTCTGCCAGCGCGAGGGCGAGCTTGCGATCCTGTTCATGCAGCGCCCCGAGGGTCCGCTCGAAAAGCTCGATGCGCCCCGACATGCGCGCCAGGGCTTCCGCCAGCGCGATGCCAGCGCGGCCGGCATCCGCGATCAGGGCGGGGGGCAGCTCGGTCGGCACACTGCCGGCCACCATGGGCTCGACCGGCGCAGCCGTGCAACGGCGGCGCAGCACGGCCACCAGCGTGTCGGGATCGAACGGCTTGCACAGGTGCTCGTCCATGCCGGCATCCAGGCACGCCTGGCGCTCGCTGTCCAGGGCGCCCGCGGTCATGGCGATGACGGGCAGTGTCAGCCCCAGCTGGCGGCGGATCAGCCGTGTGGCCGTGGTGCCGTCCATGACCGGCATCTGCACGTCCATCAGCACGGCGTCGAAGCCGCGTGCGCCGCGCGTCTGAGCGAGCAGGCTCAAGGCCTGTCGACCGTCGGTCGCCAGCGTGACCTCGGCCCCTTCGAGTGACAGCAACTCACGGGTGACCTGCTGGCTGCTGGGGTTGTCCTCCACCAGCAACAGGCGCAGGCCGGCCAGCCGTTGTGGTGAGGCCTCCTGTGTCCGGCCTGGCTGGCTGCGCGCCTGGCGGGCAGCGATGACGGCCTGGCTCAACATGGACGCCGTCACGGGCTTGACCAGAAAGCCATCGAGCAGCGCCTGCTCGCTGGCGCTGCGCTGCGCCAGGCGCTCGCGGTCATGGCTGGTGACCATCAGGATCAGTGGTTCCGGGCCGAGCCGCTGGCGCAGGTGCACCGTGGTCTGCCAGCCGTCCATGCCCGGCATGACCCAGTCCAGCAGCACGACATCGAGCGGCCCCGCTTCAGCGGCTTGCAGGCCTTCGACGCCACTCGCCGCCAGGCGCACCTGCCAGCCCAGCGATTGGGCGAGTGAGCCGAGCACGCGGCGGGCGTCGGCATGGTCGTCGATGACCAGGGCGCGCAGGGCTTCGCCGGTGTGGGGGGGCTCGTCGGTGTCCGGCAGCGCAAAGCTCAGGGTGAAGCTGAAGCAGCTGCCCACGCCGGGCGTGCTCGCTACATGGATGTCGCCCCCCATCAGGCGCACCAGCCGGCGGCTGATTGCCAAGCCCAGGCCGGTGCCGCCGTAGCGTCGCGCGGTGGAGGCCTCGGCCTGGCTGAAGCCTGAAAAGATGCGTGCTTGCTGCTCGGGCGTGATGCCGATACCGGTGTCCTTCACCGAGAAGCACAGGGCCACGTGGCCGGTGTTCTGCGTGACGCGGTGGATGCCCAGCACGACCTCGCCTGCCGAGGTGAACTTGATGGCATTGCCGGCCAAGTTGACCAGCACCTGCTGCAGCCGCAAGGCGTCGGCCACGATGACCGGCGGCAGGCTCGTGTCCACGTCGAACAGCAATTCGAGGTCGCGCTTGTCGACGCTGGCCGACAGGATGACGGAGAGGTCGCGCAGCAGTTCGTCCAGGCGCGTGGGATGCGGGTCCAGGCTCAAGCGGCCCGCTTCGATCTTGGAGAAGTCGAGGATGTCGTTCAGCAGTCCGAGCAATCCGCGGGCAGCGCCTTCGCTCTTGACGGCGTAGTCGCGCTGGCGTGCGTCCAGCGGCGTCTTCTGCAGCAGGCGCAGCATGCCGAGCACCGCGTTCATCGGCGTGCGGATCTCGTGGCTCATGTTGGCCAGGAAGCGCGTCTTGGCCTGCGAGGCGCGCTCCGCCGCGAGCCGCGCTTGCGCTTGCGGCGTCAGGTCCAGGCAGGTGAGCACCAGGCCGCCATCGGGCAGCGGCGCCGTGCGGGCTTCGATGAGACGGTCGCCCGTGCGGTAGGTTTCGAGGCGGTTGGCGCGCTGGTCGCGCCCCAGCGCCAGTGCGGCTTGCGCGGCGGCCTTCGCCTGCTCTCCCTCGCCGTAGTCGCCGCGCGCCGCGAAGAAGGCAATCAGATCATCGAACCGCAGCGGGGGCTCTTCGAAGAGCGAGGGTGGTACCTGCAACAGCCGCTCGAACTCGGGGTTGTGCACCAGCAGGCGCCGCTCCGCATCGAACACCGCCAGGCCGCAGGGCAGGTGAGCCAGCACTTCACGCACCAGCGGGCTGGCGCTGGCGGCTTCGGCCGTCTGGCACGAGAGCGCCGGGCCCGCCGGCGGCGAGCCGGCTCCATCCCCTTGCGTGTCCAACGCCGCCATCGCTCCCCCGAACCGCTGGCGCCCGGTGGCCGATACCGGGCGGCTTGAGTCTAGGGCGGGCGGGTGTCGCGTGTGGAGGCGCGGTCGCTACAAGTGGTTACAGGTTTGCCCTAGTTCAACCGTCTTGCGGCGCGGGGCCGGTCTCACTCGCGGACGATGCGGCCCGGCGCGGCCTGCACGACCGCCTGTGGGTTCTCGCGCAGCAGTTCCACCAGCGCATCGATATCCGTGCCCAGCACGGCGCGGTCACGCCCGTGTTTGAAGCCGGTCTGGGCGTCGCCGCCTTCCGACAGGAAATTGTTCACGATGACCCGGTAGTCGCGGGTGCGCTCCAGCGGTTTGCCGTCGATCAGGATCTCGCCGAGCTGCGGCAGGCCATCGGCGCCCGTGCGCCAGCGCCAGCGCAGCGTGGACGACGGCTGCAGGAAGCGCGGCGAGGCGTCACCCTTGGGCAACTGGCGCTGCAGGATGTCCCAGAGCTGCTGGCCGGTGAGGGTGAGCGCCACGATGTCGTTGCCGAAGGGCTGGATGGCGAGCAGGTCGCTCATCGTGGTGGGCTTGCCCGGCTCCACCACCAGCTCGGCGCGGATGCCGCCCGGGTTCATGAAGGCCACGTCGGCCGTGCCTTGCTTGCGGGCGTAGGCGAGTTGGCTGTCAGCAATCAGGTTGCCCAGGGACGAGTCGCCGTTCGGCTCCTTCGTGAAGCGGGTCGCGCCGCGCGGCAGCATGGCCACGGGCTTGGTGCGGGCGGCCTCGGTGAGCGCGGCGGCACGCGCCACCAGCTCAACCAGGGCGGCGTTCGGCGCATAGACCGACTGCAGCACCGGATGGTTCACGGCCGTGGCCTCCGTCACGCGGCCTTGCGCGTCGAACTTGAGGTGGCTTTCGGTGATCCAGCCGCCGTAGCTGCCGGCCTGCACGACCAGCCGGCCGTTGATCTTGCAGGTGTAGGCCTGGTGCGTGTGGCCCCCGATGATGATGGCGTAGGCCGGGTCGAGCCGCTTGGCAATGTCCTGCACGCGGCCGGTCAGTGTGGGGCAGGCGTAGGTCGGGTCGTTGGCGCTGCTGCCCGGTCCCTGCACGCCGCCTTCGTGCATCACGGCGACGAGCACCTGGGCGCCCTCTGCCTTGAGCTGGGGCACCAGCGCGTTGAGGGTGTCGGCTTCGTCGCTGAAGCGGATGCCCTTGATGGCACGCGCGACGATCACCTTGGGGGTGTCGAGCGTGGCCACGCCAGCGACCGCCACCTTGAGTGCGCCCGCCTGGGCCATCACGTGCGTGGGCAGCAGCGGCTTGCCGGTGGCGGCATCCAGCACGTTCGCGCCGAGGTACGGGAAGCCCGGGCCTTTGTAGCCCGGCCACAGGCAGCCGCTCGCACCACATTCCCCGCGCGCCTGGCGCAGCAATTCGGGCAGGCCGGCATCCAGTTCATGGTTGCCCAGGGCGCTGGCGGTGATGCCCAGCTCCGACATGGCGGCCAGCGTCGGTTCATCGCGCAGCAGATTGGAAATCAGCGGTGAAGCGCCGATCAGGTCGCCGCCGGCCACCACGACCGCGTTCGGGTTCTGGGCTTTCAGCTTGGCCAGCGCCGAGGCCAGGTAGGCCACGCCGCCGGCCGGTTGAGGCTTCACTTCGCCGGTGGCCGGGTCGGGCAGCCGGGGCATCAGCGGTGTGGGTTGCGACGGCTGGATGTTGCCGTGGAAGTCGTTGATCGACAGCAAGGTCAGCTCGGTTGGCCCGGTGGCCGGTTGCGTGGCGCAGCCGGCGAGGGCGGCCGCGACCAGGAGGCTGAGACCGAAGCGGGAGAGGGCGGTAGGGACCATGGCGGTGGTGGGTCAGAGGCCGGGAAGGCCGAGTGGCTTTGGGGCCAGAGTTTGTCGCTGTTTTGCGACATGAAGCGGCTCCCCCGGAAAGTTTACATTCCCGAAAAAATGCACCAATGGGGTGCATTTGCGATGGAGGCTGTGCGTGCGTGGTGCGCTGCAAGGGCTGCATCGGGCGCCTGTCATTGGCGTGCACGCCGCGCCGGCACGCACTGCGGCAGTGCTCCGTCGCGAAGGTCGGTGTCGAAAATTGGCCACATCTGACTTACCCGTAAAGTTCTGTCACAGAAAGTCATGACAATTCGGTCACCTCTGCCCACCCGGCCATTCCAAATGGCGGGTAGCGCAGCACCGCAAGTCGTCACATGACATTTGCGTGACCGTTTTCGACACACAGCAGCCGCGCGTTCGCGCGCACAACAGGAGTGATTGGGATGAGCAACAGGATTGGGTCTGGGTTCCCGCTGTCGGCGCTTTGCGCCGCCGTGGCCATCGTGGCCGCTGCGCCCGCCATGGCGCAAAACACGACCGCCGCGATTGGCGGCCGCGTCACGAGCGGTGACGGCAAGGCCGTCGCTGGCGCCACGGTCACGATCCTGCACCGCGAGTCGGGCTCGACCAACACCCTGGTGACCGACGCCGAAGGCCGCTACAGCGCCCGCGGCCTCCGCGTGGGCGGCCCCTACACCGTCACGGCGGTCAAGGGTTCCGACAAGAGCGTGCAGGACGACATCTACCTGCAGCTCGCCGAC
>JAIPCJ010000220.1 GCA_021738245.1 Methylotenera sp.
GGGCCGTGCCGCGGCCGGGGGCGCACCCGCCGCTGCGCGCCCGGCGCTGGGCTTGATGACGGTGCGGTCCTGCCCGAAGGCGGCGAAGGGGTCGTCTTGTTGGGGGTCGCTCATGCTTCAACCAATCGCGCGAATGTCGGAACACAGCCACAGAGGCACAGAGACACAGAGAGGCTGCGCCATTGCATCCTTGTGTGCGCCCGGGACGGATGCCTCTGTGTCTCTGTGCCTCTGTGGCTGTGTTCTGCGGCCATGGCCTCAACCCCTGATGGCCCAGAACTCAAGTTCCAGGCCCGGGAACTCGCCCGCGATGTGCAGGGCCAGGCCGCCGGAGGTTTCAAGCTGCTTCCACAGCTCGTTGCCGCGGGTCTCCAGCTCGAAGTAGTTGTGGCCCGCGTGATAGGGGATCTGCCGTGGCGCCACCGGCAGCGGGCGCAGGGCCACGCCGGGCAGTTGCAGGTTGACGAGATCGCGGATGCGCTCGACCGGGCCGATCTTGACCTGCGTCGGGAAGCGCGCCCGCAGCGCATCGCCCGGCAGCTGCGCCGACACCGCCAGCACGAAGGTCGCGCTGCGCTGCAGGCCCACGTCCGGGATCAGGGCCACGCGCACCCCGTACGCGCGGTCCTGCAGCTCGATCGGGAGGGCGGTCTGCTCCATCACCATCGACAGCGACTGCCGCAGGTCGTCGATGACGGGCCTGAAGGTGGCGGCCAGGTCGTCATGGACATAGGTGGCATAGGCCGTGGGGCGGCGGCTGTCGCGGAAGGTGGCCAGCTCACCGGCCAGCGCCAGGCATTCGCTGTAGAGCCGCTCGGGGTGCAGCAGCGACACCGTGCGCAGGTGCTGGAAGCTCGCCTGGTGGCGGTTGACCGTCTGCAGCAGCAGGAAGTCGGCAATCTCGCCCACGCCGCCCCGGCCCGGCGCGGCCAGCCGGGCGGCCAGGGCTTCGCCACGCTGGTGCAGCAGGCCGCACAGCTCGCGCAGGTAGCCGTCCAGCACCACGTGGGCGGGCGCGTGCAGCAGCGGCGGCACGTAGGTCGGGTCGAGCACCACGCGGTTGTCGGCCCGCCGCTCCACCACGCGGGCCACGCCCAGCGTCACATAGCCTTCGCCGGCATCGCGCTGCAGCATCAGGCGCAGGTTGAGGCGGCCGATCTGCAGCGGCGCATCGCGGTCGACCTGCGCATTGCTGTCGGCCACGCTGACCTCGCTGGTCGTGAAGCGCGGCCCCATGGCGCTGGCGGCCTGCTCGGCGTCGGTCTCCACCACGCCGGGGCGCTGCATCGTGACGGCCAGCACCACCACCTCGTTGCGGGCGTCGGGCGGGATGTCCAGCGCCGCGGGCGTCGCATCACTGCCGGGCGCGCTGAAGGCGGTGCCGTCGGCCAGCAGCCCCTGGGCGCCGGCCAGGCCCACCTTGCCCAGGGTCAGGGCGGCGTCGTCCAGGCTCAGGGCCGTGAAGCCCCAGGCATAGGCCACGGCCTGCTGCAGGCGTTGGCGCCACTGGTGCTCCCAGTGGCGGTCGTGCTGCTGGAAGTGCTGCGGCTGGAGGAACATGCCCTCCGTCCAGATCACGCGGTCACGCCAGGTCATGGATGGGTTTGCCTCAAGGGAACAGGAAAAGGGGCGCAGGCGGCCCGGGTGGCCTCCTGCAGTCCCGGGTGAGTGACTGCGGGGCTGGCTTGGTTCCCTGCCGCGTGCGGGAACCAAGCCGCGCGTGGCGTCACTCATGCGGCGTCCCCTTCCGTCGACACGAGTGCCCGCCATGAAGACCCTGCCCTCCCTGCTGCTGCTCTCCCTTTGCGGCCTCGGCCTGGCCGCCAGCGCACAGACGCCCGAAGTCCCGCCCCCCGCCGCGTCGGCTGCGGCCTCGGGCGAGGCCGTCGACCTGGGCAAGACCGTGCCCACCGCCGAGGCCATCGCCGAAGGCTTGTTCCCTGACGACAAGTGCAAGGAGCTGGAGGCCAACGGCTTCAAGTGCATGGGCTTCAAGCCCGCCATCCGCTACTCGCTGCCGGCCACCTCGTTCAAGGTCGGCTCGGCCGAATTGCCGCCGCTGCTCAAGCGCCAGCTCGACGTCTTTGCCGACGTGCTCAAGACCAGGAAGAACACCGACCGCCAGGTGCGCGTCATCGGCCATGCCGACGCCTCCGGCACGCCGCAGGCCAACCAGGTGCTGTCGGTCAAGCGCGCCGAGTCGGTGCGCAACTACCTCGTCGCCAAGGGCACTGACCCCGCACTGATCGTCATCGAAGGTGTGGGCTCCAAGGACCTGAAGAACCCTGCCAAGCCGACGGCGGACGAAAACCGGCGGGTGGAGATCGGACGGAAGTGAGCCTCGCGCGAGACCGTTGCCCATGGCGGCCTCGCACGCTGAGGGAGACGGTCAACCCCGAAGCCGCTGCCAAGCCGGCTTGGCCGAGGCGGCCAAGGCGTGAATACGGCACGCCATCAAAAGTATCGAAAGTAGCGATAACGCGCAAAGACGGTTAACCTCGCTGCACGATGAGCTGACGTCATGCAGCGGCACCGAACCCGGGTCGCTCGCTCGATGGAGAAGGAGAGCGGATCATGGGTTTCGCGACAATGAAGGTAAGGACGAAGCTGACGCTCGCATTTGGCGTGCTCACGCTGCAGCTGATGCTCGTGGCGGCCCTCGCCTGGGCGGCCCTGAGCCGAGAAAACGATAGTTTTGATCACTTCGCCCTGGGCATCACCGCGAGGTCCCACGTGGCGAATGCGATGCGCCACAACGTCGATGCGAGGGCCATCGCGGCCCGCAATCTCGTGCTGGTGACGCGCCCCGACGACCTCGCCATCGAGCGGGCCAACGTGGAGAAGGCTCACCGCGCTGCGACTGAACACCTTGCGAAGCTCCAGGCGATGGCCAAGGCCGACGACGTCTCGGCCAAGGCGCGCGAGCTGATCGCCGAGATTGCGCGCGTCGAGCAGTTGTACGCGCCGGTGGCGCTGGACATCGTGGCCCTGGCACTGCAGGGCCAGCGCGATGAAGCCGTCCAGCGCATGAACGAGAAGTGCCGGCCGCTGCTGGCACAACTCGTGGCGGCCAGCGACGCCTACACGCACTACACCCTGCAGCGCGCCGACCAGATGGCGGCCGACAGCGATGCACGCATGAAGAGCGACATGCTCTGGTTCGCCTTCGTCGCTTGCCTGGCCATCGCGACCGCCATCGTTTCGGGCGTGCTGATCGTCAGAGGCCTGCATCGCGCGCTCGGCGCCGAACCGCATGACCTGGGGCAAGCGGCCAGGCGGGTGGCGACCGGTGACCTCGGCATGCTTGCGGGGGAGACCCTGGCGCCGCAAGGCAGCGTGCTTGCGTCGCTGGGACAGATGCGCAGCGGCCTCGTCACCATCGTGCAGAGCGTCAGGGAAGCCTCCGACTCCATTGCCGACGGCAGCGCAGAGATTGCGGCCGGCAACGCGGACCTCAGCCAGCGCACCGAGGAGCAGGCCAGCGCCTTGCAGCAGACCGCGGCAACCATGGAGGAGTTGGGGACGACCGTCCAGAACAACGCCGGCCATGCGGAGCAGGCCGATCAACTCGCGTTGGACGCGACCCGCATCGCCACCGAGGCCGGCTCGGTGGTGGGCGAAGTCATCTCCACGATGCATCAGATCGACGCGCAGTCCAAGAAGATTGCCGACATCATCGGCACGATCGACGGCATCGCCTTCCAGACCAACATCCTCGCGCTGAACGCGGCCGTTGAGGCGGCCCGGGCGGGTGAGCAGGGTCGCGGCTTTGCCGTGGTCGCCAGCGAAGTGCGGGCTCTGGCCCAACGCAGCGCAGGCGCCGCCAAGGAGATCAAGTCACTGATCGAAGGCAGCGTCGGGCAGGTGGAGACGGGCTCCTCCCTCGTGAACCGCGCCGGCACGACGATGGACCGCGTGGTCAACGCCATCAAGAGCGTGAGCCATGTGGTGGGCGAGATCAGCCTGGCCAGCAAGGAGCAAAGCACCGCCGTGGGCCAGGTGGGGACGGCGATGTCGCAGATCGACGAGGTCACGCAGCAGAACGCGGCCTTGGTCGAACAGAGCGCCGCCGCAGCCGAAAGCCTTCGCAACCAGGCCGACCGCCTGGTGAAGACGGTGGGCGTGTTCCGGCTTGCCTGACGGGCTTGATGCCACACCGGCCCGAGAGAGGGTGTGCACGACGTTGGGAGGGCGGGTCGCGACCCGCCCTAAGGCTGCATGGGCATCGATGTGCGCCGACGCTTGAGCCGCCCTTCAGCCACGGCCGCGGTCCCCGCCGCGCCGGTGGTTCAGCCACCAACCGGCGAGCACACCCAGGCAAGGGCCGCCCGCCCACACGGTCGCGACCATGGGGTTCATCGGTCGGGGAAACTGCTCGAAAGCCGTGAACAGCAGGCTCAACCCGACGAGGGCGACCGGCACCGCCCAGGACCGCCGCGGCGCCAGTTGCGCTGCCAGGGCGCCCCCGAGTCCTGCACCGAGGGCGATGGCCGCCTGCAGAGCCAGCCAGACGGGGTGCGAGGCGTCGTCCGCATGCTCCAGCCACAGCCCGGGGCTGTCCGTGCCCAGCGCGATCCCGCGCGTCAGGAACAGCATGACGACCGGCAACACCGTCTTCAACCCCAGGGCCGTGAGGCTGCCTACAGCGACAGCCAGCCAGGCTGACCGTGGGATGGCGTCATTCGGAGCTGATGAATTCGTCATGGGGGTCTGAGCAACGAGAACGACAGTCGAGACTGCGGCCGCTATTGCAGGCGCGTCGTCGGGTGTGGGCCTTCAGATGCAAGTATTCTGGTGAAGGTGCTTTACCGTGATGGAGCCACTGCCGCCCAACACCGGTCTTTTGCGCCGCTGCCGGGTCTTCTTCCGCCTCAGGCCATGCATCTGCTACAGCCCACCGAATATCAACCTGTCATCGCGTCGCGGTTTGCGTTGGCTCGCGCTCAGATACAGCGGCTGTTGCCGCATGCAGTGATTGAGCATATTGGCTCTTCAGCAATACCAGGGGCTGTGTCAAAAGGAGACCTGGACATCTATGTCTCGGTCGCCCCATCAGACCATGCGACATCGATCAGCATCCTGAGGGGTCATGGCTATGCCGAGAAGCTGGATACGCTGCGCAATGAGCATCTGTGCATGCTCGAATGGCACCACCCGGACGAAGCGCATGCGGTTCAACTGGTGGCGCGCGGTTCGCCGTTCGAGACGTTCCTTGTCTTCCGAGACGCTCTGCTGGCCCGCCCTGCGCTTGTCGACGAGTACAACCAAATCAAGCGGAGTGCCGCGCACCTCTCCGCCACGGAGTACCGCGCAGCAAAGTCGGGTTTCATTGAGAGAGTCCTCCGTGAAACCAAGTCGCAAGAGCGCGCCCCCTAAGGCGTCATCTCCGTCATCTGCCCCGGGTTGGTGAAGGTCACCACGCCGCCGTAGGCGCAGTTCAGCGTGGAGGTGTTGTTCAGCGCCGGCTGGTTGGCCAGCATGAAGGTCGGGGTGCCGGGCTTCCAGGGGCCGGGGAAGACGGGCACGCAGGGCATGGGGGTCAGCACGCCGAGGGCTGCGGCGGTGGCGGCGGCAACGGTGGGGTTGCTGGGGCTGTTGCACATGCCGAAGGGCGGGATGTTGACCATGGGCACGTTGTCCATGATGTTGGCCGCGGCCATGTTGCTGGTCATCATCTTGTTCTTGGGCAGCACGTTCAGCGTGCTCGGCGCGACGCCGAAGCTGCAGGTCATGGCGGCACCGGTGCAGACGTGTTGAGGCATGGACGTGCTCCTGGTCAGCGGTGAAGAGCGTGAGGCTCAGTCGCCCAGCCACAGGGCCAGGGCGGTGTAGTTGTCGTGGTTGGGCTTGTCAGCCGCGGCCAGACGCACGCGCAGGCCGAGGTCGTTGAGCCAGGCCTGAGGGTCGGTCGCGAAAGCGAGGGCGGCCGTGATCTCCTCGTCGGGCAGCCACTCCCACAGGCCATCGGTGCAGAGCATCAGTGCATCGCCGCCGGCCAGCGGCCAGGGTTCGGGCTGCACGCTGAAGTGCAGGTCGTCGCCCTGCGCGCCGAGCGCTGAGTAGAGCTCGCTGCGCTTGGGGTGTACCCGCGCGCCGGCTTCGTCGAGCAGGCCGCCGTCGATGAGGGACTGCACCAGGCTGTGGTCGCGGGTGCGGGTGGCCAGGCGTCCCTGGCGGAAGGCGTACAGGCGCGAGTCGCCGCAGTGGCCCCATAGCGCGCTGCGATCTTGCAGGTCGATGGACAGCAGCACCACGGTCGAGTGCATGTGGCGCAGCTGCGGCGTGGTCGCGCGCTGGGCGAGCACGGCCTCGTTGGTGTCACGCAGCAGGTCGCGCAGCGCCTGCGGGTCGTGGGCCGGGCGCGTGGCATAACTTTGCAGCGCGTGGCTCACCGCGAGCTTGGAGGCCACGTCGCCCCCGCCGTGCCCGCCCGCGCCGTCGGCCAGCACGCAGCACAGGTAGCGCTCGGAATGCCAGTGGCCGCAGGCGTCCTCGTTGACCTGGCGGCCACCTTGTTCCGACATCAGCGCGAGCTCGATCTGCACGGGGGGCCTCGGGTCAGGGTTCAGGGGTTTGGAGTGAATCGAGCTGGGCCTCGTAGGCGCGCAGGAATTCGCGCCCGAAGACCTGGTGGAAGTCGTCGGACAGCTCGCCGGCGATCTGCTGGTATTCCTGCTGGAAGACCGACCAGAGCTGGGCCTTGCGCGCTGCCGGCAGCAGGCTGGAGAGCACCGATTTCTGCGTGAGGCGCGCCTCCAGCGAGGCGGGGTCGAAGCGCTGCAGCAGGCCCTCCAGCGCCGCGCGCATGCCGGCCAGGAAGGCGAGCTGGTGGGCGCGCAGGTCGTCGAAGGCATCGCGCATCGCGCGCTGGGGGTCGATGAAGCCGCGCACCGTGGGGCCGAGCAGGTGGCCCAGGGCCACTTCGGCGCTGGGCGAGAACTTCAGCGGGTTGTTCTCGCGCGCCACGATCATGGTGGCCTCGGCCCTCACCTCGCGCTTGAGGGCGGCGCGGGCCACCAGCAGGTCGACCGTGCCGCGGGCCGATTCGTGGATGAGCTGGCCCAGCAG
>JAIPCJ010000221.1 GCA_021738245.1 Methylotenera sp.
CCGACCCCGACCCCGACCCCGACCCCGACCCCGACCCCGACCCCGACCCCGACACCGACACCGACACCGACGCCGACGCCCACGCCGATCCCGACGGACCCCCCGGTCTTCACCTACGGCGCCAGCACCTTGCCCGGCCGACTGCTGGTGAACGCGCCGGACGGTCGCCAGGCACGGCTCATGAACCTGACCACCGGTGAGCAACGCAGCCTGCCGGCGTCGCCCGGCGGCAGCTTCGATGTCTGGTCGGTCAGCCAGGACGGCCAGACGCTGGCGCGGTGGACGCGGGATGACAGCCAGTCCAGCTACCCGGTCAGCTGGTTCGACGCGGCCAGCCTGGCGCCCCGCGGCAGCGAGCAGCGCGTGTCCAACCTGCTGGGCTTGAGCGAGCTTCAGTTGTCGGCCAACAGCCGGTGGGTGTTGGCGCAGTACGGTGACGGCTTTCGCGCGCCGCGCCGACTGACGGTCTTTGATGCGCAGACGCTGGCGCTCGTGAAGCAGGGGTCGCAGCTGGACGGCGCCGACGTGGTGGCCGACCCCCAGGCCTGGCTGCCCGATGGCCGTTACGTCTACTTGCGCGCCAACGAGCTCTGGGTGTCGGCGCCCGATCGAACGACGTCAGAATTGCTCGCGCGCCTGGCGCTGCCGCCCAACGACGCCGTGGATGGCGGCAGTTATGTGGCGGGGCAGAGCAGCCTGGCGGTCAGCCCCGATGGTTCCCGGATTGCGTTCACCTGGCGCGTGCGCCGCGGCAACGGCATGGACACACAGATCTTCACCGTACGGATCGACGGCAGCGACCTTCGGCAGATGACGGCCGTGGCCGACAACACCGATCCGCTCAGCTACGCCTTCGGCAGCCCGACGTGGTCGCCCGATGGTCAGTGGGTGGCCTTCGTGCTTTACATGAACGGTGCCACGGCCGCGCCCGTGTGGCCCGATGACCGCATCGGCGCGGCGCGCGTGATCGGCACCACGGGCTGCGATGCCAGCCCCGTGTATGTGCTGCCGGTCAACCAGACCCCGGCGCGGAGTTTCCAATGGCCTGCGGTCGCGCCTGCGTTGGCGCTCAAGGTGCGCGCGGCCTCCGGCGACACCGGCCAGTGGGTCACCAGCTGTGCCACCGTGCGGTGGCTGCCCTGACACTTTCGAACGTCCAACGTCCAACGTCCAACGTCCAACGTCCAACGTCCAACGTCCAACGTCCAACGCCCAACTGCTCAACTGCCTCAACAGGACCTGTGATGAAGCTCCCTGCCCCCACGATCGAAGCTCGCTCCGCATGGCGCCGTGTCGCCACGGGCGCGCTGGTGTCGCTCGCTTTCGTGCCGCTGATGGCTTCGGCGCAATACATCATGGAGTTCGGTCAGACCTACGCGGCACCGACCTCCAACTTCATCAGCAATACCTTCCTGAACCAGGAAGCGCTGATCAATGCCACCCGCCCCGATGCCCCGCGGGTGCCGGCGCGAGCGGCCGCGTTGGGCGCGCCGCAGGTGGAGCGCAGTGCCACGGAGCTGGCCCAGGCGGCGCCCGCCGCACAGCGTGCCCGGCTGGAGAAGATCTATGTGCAGCTGATGCCGGGCTACCAGCAGCTGGAGCGCAAGCTGGGTTGGCCGGCCGAGGATCTGGCCGGTGCCATGGCCGCACTGCTCGCGGGCAACTACATGGCCATGACGGGCACGGAACTGAGTGACGAAGCCGTCTCCGCGGCCGGCAATCAGTTGCGCGCGTCGGCATCGGTGCAGCGCATGCTGGGGCAGCTCAGCGCCGCTGACCGGCGCCGCCTGTACGAGCAGTGCGCGATGCTGGGCACCTTCATGGCCCTGGCCAACAAGACCAGCCAGCAACAGCCCGCCAATGTGGTGGCAAACCTGCGCCAGTCAGCGCGCGAGAACCTGCGCGTCGTGCTGGGCAATGCCGCCGACAACCTGCGCTTCTCGCCGCAAGGCATTCAGCTGCAGTGAGCGACCTGGCGGGCCTGCGGCGTGCGGCGGGGGCGGTACTGCTGGGCGTGATGCTGCCCGCGGCCGGCGTTCACGCGCAAGGTGTGGTCAATGTCTACGAGATCCCCTCGCATGTGTCGATCAACGTCATCAGCAATCAGCTGATGCATGAGCGGCTCAACCAGACGCTGCACCACTGGGACCGGTACGAGGCCGAGCAGCAGCAAGCGCGCTCCAGGCCGCCCGTGCTGCCCAGGGCCCGCCTGACCGGGTCGGGGATCGCCGAGCTGACCCAGGGGCTGCCGCGCGATCAGGCCAAGTCTGCGCAGGCGGCATACCAGCAGGCGCTCGACTTCCACGAGGCCGTCATCCGCAAGTTCGGGCTGCCCTCGGGCGACCTGGGTGTGGCCCTGGCCAGCAGCATTGCCGGCGCCTGGATGGCCTACAACAACAAGCCCTTCCCCGATGCGTATTACCTGCCGCTGGTCAGCCAGATGCGACGGCAGATCGGCAGCCAGGACGCCAGCCTGCAAGGGTTGACCGACAGCGAGCGCACGGTGATCTACGAAGGTCTGGCCGTGGCCGGCATGCTGCTGGCGAGCAGTCAGATCACCTGGGAACGCAACCCGCGGGCTCCGGGGGCGCAGGCGCTGCGTGAGCGCATGCGAAGCCAAGGGGGCGAGACCTTGACCCGCATGCTGCGCGTCGCGCCTGACAAGGTGGCCATCGGGCCAACAGGCGTGCGTGCGCAGCCATAGCGGATGCTGAACACAGCGTCACGCGGCTCATGGCGGCGCCGAGCTACGATTTCACTGCGCACGCTGTGTGCCAGAAGGGCTGCCGATGACACGATACGTGATTGAGCCGCGGGTTGCCGTTTTGCTGGCCGAGATGGGCGCAGCGGTACCTGAGCGGCACAAGCTGGTGGCGCCCACGCTGCTGCGCTCGCAGGTGCTGGCCCTGCTGTTTGCTGAAGTGCGGGCTGGGCGCATGAGCAAGAAGAGCGCGAGCCAGAGGCTGGACTACCTGCGGGGGCTGCAGATTCGGCTGTTGGGAGACCGGGTTCTGCAAGGTCTGGCCTGGAATATTGCCCACGAGTTGGGGTGGCAAGACACCTTCGTTGCCGAGTACCTTGCGCTGACGAAACTGCAGGCCGACGCGCTCGTGACCCATTCGCCTGAACTGGCTGCGGCTGCGCGAGGGATCGTTGCCGTTGCATCGGTGAGTGACTTGATTGCCTGAGCGCAGGACCGCAGTGTCGGGAAACGATTTGCCAAGTTCTGCGCGTAGCGCGCGGAGGGTGGCGGCACGCCGGGGCGCCTGGCTGGGGCTGCTGCTGACGTCGTGGCTGAGCGGCATGGCGGGCGCCGAGGTCGCGGACGCGCCGATCAGCAGCACGTCGTCGCCGCTGACTGCCGCGCAATGGCTGCAGGTCACCGCGCAGCAACGAGGTTTGCGGGAGGAAGCATCAGCGCCCCGCGAAATCATGCCCGGCGTGTGGTTGCTCGCGAGTCGGCGAGCGGGTGCTGCGGGCCAGGTGTGGGCGGCGCTGGCCTGCCGGCAGGGGCCTCGCCTGCTGTCGCTCGAGCAGGAGGGCAGCGCCGGCACCGACGCCCTGAAGACAGCCCTCGCGTCAGCAGCCGAGCGGCTGGCGCGGGCGTGTGCCATGGCGCCAGCGTCAGAGCTGCCGGAGCCGTCGTCCGCGGCCGGGTCGGCGCAGGGTTGGCTGCTGCTGAGCCCGCCGGCGGATGTGGACGCCGACGCGGCGGTGCTGTCGCCCGCGACCGGCCGCTGGCGCGGGCTGCCGCGCAGCGCGCTGGCGGCGTCGTACGCGCGGCGTGCCGACCACTGGACCTTGGGCGGCCCGGGCCTGTTGGTGCGGCGTGACGCCCGCCACCAGGTCACGGGCTGGCGCCTGCCCGAGCTGCAGCCGGTGGGCAGCTTCACGCTCGGGCAGGCCGTGGGCACCGACGAGCCGGGTCTCTACGGCGAACTGCGCCCCTCGCCAGACGGGCAGTGGTTGCTGGGCGTCTGGCGGCCCGGCGGGCGCGGCGGTGATCGCCTGGTGGTGCTCGATTGGCGCGGTCAGGTGAGGCGGGAGTGGCCCATTGAGGCGCACGCCGATCGCGCCTGGGCCTGGCTGCCGGATGGTCGCGTGGTTGTGCTGCGCGAAGAGGCCTGGTGGGCGCTGGCGCTTGACGGGCGCAGTGAGCGGCTGGGCCAGGCGGGCTTGCCACCCGGTGCGGTGTGGCGTGGCGCCGAGATCGAGGTCTCGCCGGACGGCGAGCAGGTGGTGGCCGTGCTCACCACGCAGGACGCCGTGGCGCGTGGCGAGGCGGCTCAACACCGGCTGCCTTACCTTGGCCGCCTGCAAGGCGGGCCACTTCAGCCCCTGGTGCGATTGCCGCCCGGTCAGCTGGTCAGCATGAGCGCCGTGGTTCGGTGGGGTGCCTCAGGGCTGTGGCTGCTGTGGGGTGGCCGCAGCGGGGCCTATGGCGCAGCCCAGCCCGCCGCTCGATGCGCCGAACTGGGCTGGGTGCCGCGCGAGCAGTTGCAGGGCGTGGTCGTCCAGGGCGTGCAGCTGCCGGCCGAGCTGCGCGGCACCACGCCGCGAGAAAGCTGCGGCGGGCGGCTGGGGGTGAGCCTCGTGCCCTGAACGCTGTCGCCCGCAGGTGGCGTGCGTGTGGCGTCGCTTGGGTAGTTTTCAGCACGTCGCTAGGGATGGTGATGCCGCGCGGCCTTCGCTTGAATGCGGGCTCGCGCCATCCGGTGCTCCCTTCGATCGATGACGCCGACTGCCTTGCTCACCTGCGTGCCTGCCTTCCCGATCCTGACCCTGACCCGTTGGCCTGTGGCCCTGTTGACGCTGATCCGGCGAGTCGGGCTGCTCCTGGCGCCCTGCCTGGTGTGCAGCGTGTTCGCGGCGGAATCCCCCACAGGCCTGCTCTGGCACAACAACTATTCGCTGGACCTGCAGGCCGGCGTGCAGGTGTCGCCGCTGGATGGCTCGAAGCCCATCGTCATCACCCCGCAGAGCGACATGGATGTGTCGGTCTGGCCCGATGGGCGCGTGGTGGCGGTCACCAAGCCCGACGTCTACAAGCGCATCACCTCCTTGGTCGTGATGGAGGTGGCCACCGCGCGGCCCTTGCACAACCTGGTGCTGGACGGCTACGTGCGAGAGCTGGCGCCTTCGCCGGTGAGCCGCCAGCTGGTCAAGCTGAGTCAGGGCGAGCGCCCCAGCTCGCCTTACGAAGAACTGGTGATGGACCTCACCACGCAGAAGCCGCGCTACCGCGTGGCCCGCGACGACTTCTTCGCCTGGATGCCGGACGGGCGCTTCATGCTGATCAACCTGACGACCGGCCTCATGCGCGTCGCGCAGCTCGACGACCCGCGCGAGCAGGTCGTCGGCCGCCTGACGCTGCCGCCGGGCCGCGCGATGGGCGAGTTCCTCATCAGCCCCACGGGTACCGAATTCATCATGAAGCTGCCACTGCGCAACAGCGTGCCGCGGGAGGCTGACCTGTGGATCGGGCGCCTGGATGGCTCGCGTTTCGAGCAGCTGACGCAGGTTCGCGCCCTCGGTTCGGCCCTGTGGTCGCCCGACGGCCGCTACGTGGCCTACACCGTCAATACCGGTTCCATCTGCTCCGGGTGGGGCTGCATGGGCGGTTGCGACCAATACTTCACCCGGGCCACGCGCCGCGCGGTCAAGGGGTTGGATGGCACGCCGGACAGCGAACGCTTCGAGGTGCGCAATCGATTCGGGCAGATGCAGGGCCTGGGCTGCGAAGTGCTGGCGTGGACGCGATGAACGCGGGGTTCCGATGCCTCGCGGTGATCCTGCTGGGTGTGGCCGGGGTGCCGGCGCCGGCTGCACCGCCGCCCAGCCTGGCCACCGACCGTGCGGCCATCGGTGAGCTGATCTCGGCGGTGAGCCTGGACGTGATGTCGGAGGCCACGCTGCAGGCCTGTACGGACATGGGCGTGGCCAGCGCCGACCGGCTTCGTGAGGCCTGGGTGGCCTGGCGGCAGCGTCACCAGATCGCGCCGCTGCGTCAGGTCGTGCAGGGTCTGCGCGAGCGCGGCAGCAGCAAGCTGCCACCGTGGAGCGATCTGACCGGTCCCTTGCGCGAGCGCGTGCTGGCCGATCCGCGGGTCGAAGCCACCTGCAGCGCCCTGCTGCAGGACTGGCAGGGCCCGGGCATGGACCCCACCACGCTCTACCCGCGGGCACGGGCGGTGGCGGCGGCCTTGGTGCAGGTCAAGGTGGTGTCCGCACCCGCGTTGCCTGCGGTGGCGGCGGGCACGGTGCGAGGGCCGGTGCTGCGCCCGAGCCAGGTGCCGGCCCTGGCGGCGCAGCAGCAGGGCGGCTGGGGCACCCGAAGCGTGGAGGACGCGCGGCGTGAACAGGGCCTCGTGCTGGTGAAGGGGCGAGTGGCGCGACGGGGGCGCGACGATTTCCAGCTGATCGAGGCCCAGGGTGATCGGGAGAGCGCCGCCTACATCCGGCTGGAGATCGATGCGGAGCCCTGGGTTGGGCAGGACGTGGTGCTGCGTGGCGTGTTCACCGCGCTGCGCGACTACGGGGCTACGCTGGCCGACGTCCAGCTGGTGAATGACGCCAGCGGCCTGGTGCCATCGACGCTGCCTGCGGCCCCCCTCGCGCGGCGGGAGGTGCTGCTCCAGCGCGTGATGGTGGCGCCCGGCAAGGGGCTGAAGCCGGCCGACCTGGCGGCGGTCGTCCTGCACGGCAAGGCCAACTACAACAACGGCACCAGCTGGGACGAAGACGTGCGCTTCCTGCTGCGCGATGGCAGCTGCTACCGCCGCAGCGAGATGCCGCCTGATCAGCTCGACGTGGCCGCTTCGCGCCGGCTGGAGCCTCAGCAATGGTGCCGCTGGCGGCAGGGTGCCAAGGGCTACGAGGTGCAGGACCAGGACGATGACGGGCGACCCGCCGGCGACTGGACGCCGTTGCCGCACCGGGCCATGTCGCCCTGGGCGCCGGGCACCGCGGTGGACGGCTACTTCAGCCGCAGCCGCTTCGACGGCAG